>JAVJPA010000259.1:0-11235 GCA_040216495.1 Amphiplicatus sp.
GATTGCCTCCTTTTGCGTGGTTGGTGAAGTTGAGAAGGCGCGCGGCGTCAGCCGCGCGCCTCTGTCAGCCGATGTCCGGCGCAAAGCCGCGCGAGCGCGGCGCGGGCTGCGTCAAGGGCTTCGGGCAAAAGTTCGTTCGCGACTTCCGCAAGATAAGAATTATCGGAACCCGGATAATTCGCCTCGACGCCCCACAGGCTCGCGGCGTGGTCAGCGAGGGTTACGCCTTCGCGCGAAACGGAAAGAACGACGCCGCAATAGAACCATTCGTCATTGCGCCATGCTTCCATAATTGCTTCGGACTTCGCCTTTGCCTCGGCGAGACGCTGGCGCCAGTTGGGGCCGGGACCGATGAAGCCCGGATCGCCGATATATTGCGAGGGCCAGAAACCGTCCTGGCGCTCATCGGGCGCGTCCGGGCAATCGTCGCGGACGATGCGCGCGGCGATCTCGAAGCCGCCCGCTTCGCAAGCGATGGCGTCGCCCTCGCAAACAAAGCTGTCGAATTTTTCGGTGAACGTCATGGCGATCACCGCGACCAGAAGATGTGGACTTGTTCAAAGCCCGTCTCAACGGTGAAGATTTCGCCATTGAGTTCGATGTCGCGGCCCATGGCGGCGTAATCGATATAATGCTCAAGGCTCTCGGGAATTTTCACGCCCGTTTGTTCGGTGAACTCATAGGCGAAATCTTCGAGGCTCTTATATTCGCCCGCATAGTCCTCCATGGCGGCGCGCGCCTCGTCCAAGTCGCCGCAGAAATGCGCGACAAGCTTTCCGGCGAGCTCGCCATGCTCCTCGATGAACGCCGCCAAGTCGCAGACGGACTCGAAGCCTGCATATTCGGAAATCTCGGCGCCTTCGAATCCTTCGTAATCGTGGATCGCCCATTCCTCGGCGCCGGGTTCCGGGCTTGCGGCGAGCATCGCCGCAACCCGCTCCCGGATTTCGTCCGGGTCCGTCACATCTATCCAGCGCCCGTGCAGGATTCCGGCATTGTAGCTTGCAAGACACGCCACATAGATGCGCGGCCCGTCCCAATCCGCCTGCGCCGGCGCCGCGCCCGCGTCTTGCTCATTCGTCTGTTGCTGTTCGCACATAGCTCGCCTCCTTTGCTCTCCGCCCCGCGCAATTTCCCCGGCAGGCGGGGTGGGCGGCGGAAAGAAGGGTCAGCCCGAGGGTCAGAGCCGGGCGCGCAAGGGGCGCCAGGTAGGAGGCCTCTCCACCTCAAGACGAGAAAATCCCCGGCCCCTTGCGCGGCCGGCGCCCTCGGGCAGACACGCCGTCCGCCCACCCCGACTGCCTGGGGAAATGAATCAAAAAGCCGGCGCGCATGGCGCGCCGTCCTTGTCCGGACCAAAAGTCCGGCCGCGTTAGGGATGAGCGTCCGACAGGATCGAGACGAATGCTTTATTCGGCTTGGGGCGAAGCCCGCCAGCCCGGCGCCGCCTCAGCGGCGGACGCCCGCATTCAAAAGGGCCAGCAGGGGCTGACGCTTATTGTCGTTTTCTTCCCGGGAGAGAAGTTCGAGCAGAATCTGGGGCAATGTGACCACATGGCCGGCGCAATATCGGATGCGTTCAAGAAATATGTCTTCGCGCATCGCGTCAGCCGTTCTTACCTGATCGGCGCAAACATAGACGTCGTAACCTTCCAGCAGCATGGACAGCGCAATTTGCGTGACTGCGCCTTCAAGGAGCGCGCCGAATAGAATGAGCGAACGACGTTTCAACTCGCCAAATTTCGCAACGAAGGCGCTGTCGACGACAAAGTCGGCGCCTCCCCGCAAGTCGAGAAGCGGCGCCCCGATCGCCTCGGCGAGATCTGCGGCCAAGGACCATTGCAACACTTCGCTGTTTGCTCCGCCGCTTATCGCCAGCGGCTCTTCGACGAGAACAATTGCGCAGTTTCGCGCTGCAATCATGGGTTCCCCGGCCATTCGAACGCTCCTCTATTAGCCTTGCGCGACGTCGCTCTTGCCATTCGCTAACGGCTCTTTGCTTTGTACGCAGACGGCGTGACGCCGACGAAGCGGCGAAAACTTTCCGAGAAATGACCGTGGCTTGAAAAACCAAGCGCATGGGCGACCGTCGTGACCGTGGCTTCTGACCTGGCGAGGAGTTCGCAGGCGCGGGCGATGCGGCGCTCGGTGAGATAGCGATGCGGCGCGACGCCCGCCGATGTTCGGAACGCACTCGCGAAATGATGGGGGCTCAATTCTGCAACGCGGGCAAGTTCGGCTTGGGTCAATTCTTCGCGGAGATGAGCTTCGATGAATTCGACAACCCGGCGCAGGCGCCGGATATCAAGCCCGCCATCAGTTGTGCGGCTGGGCCTTGCGCCAGCGTAGTTTCGGAGAATGTGCACCGCGAGAACGACGCCTAACGATTCAAGGTAAGGACGCCCCGTCCAGCCGCCGAACTGGAGTTCGAGGCGCAGTTTTGCAATGAGCGAGTCGATATCGGGATCGCGCATGGCGAACCGCGCACGAATGGCGTCCTCTTCGCGAATACCGGTTTCGTTACGCAATTTGTCGATGAACTCGCGCTCGAACGCGACAGTGAACAGCGTCGGCCGTGCGCTCCACTGCGAATGACAAGGCATGCCGGCCGGAACGATCTGCGCCGAATTCGGCAGCAGCCAGAGGCGGCGCGATGCATCGTCTCCATCCGGACGCCATTCTAGCTCGAAAGCGTCGCTTTCGATCACGGCGACGACGAGCTGCGCGGATCCGATTTCAACGCCTTCATTCGCCGCGAGACGGCCGCGACTGACGGTGACGCCGCCGGCGCTCAAGCGACTGCAAAGCATGAAACCCGGCGACGGCTTCGCGCCCGCGAAGTCGATGAGTTCATTTCGCCGCCAGCGATACGCCGCAGTCATCACGGCCTCCGTTTGCGGCTTCCTGTTCGCGGGCGGCGAGGCCATCGTAATACTGGCGCATCAACTCGTAATGCTCGTCTTTCAGCGCATCGGTGAATGGGAGATGTTCCGGCGCCCGATCGCCTGTGAGAAGAACGCTCGGGCACTGGCCTTCATAATTGCCGAGGCTCGGCAGATGCTGGCGGTAGCCGGCGAGCGCCGCGACATCTGGCGGAAACGACCGCGCGATGTGCGGCGGATAGGCGAGCCACTGGTTCTCCCAGGGCTTCAGCCAGCCGAGACAGTAGGACATGATGAGCCCGCGGCGGGGCTTAGCACTCCGGTTGGCGCCGCCGGAATGCAGGGTCGAGCCGAGAAAGAACAACGCCGAGCCTCGCGGCATCACCGCAGAAACGGCCTCTTCATCAGGGAGCATTTCTTCCGGATTAGCGAGATGGCTCCCCGGCCAAAGCCTTGTCGCGCCGTTCTCGCTGGTGAAATCATCGAGCGCCCACATCACGTTGACCATGTATTGCATGGCGCCTTTGGGACCGGCCCACATGTCCTGGTCGCGATGCGGGGCTTGTACGGGCGCGCCCGGGTGAATCTCGATAGCCTGGGTCAGGTTGAGCTGAAGGCGCTGGCACCATGCGCCGATGACACTTTCTACGACGTGCAAGACTGACGGATGCATGACGATCTCTTGCGCCTTGCGGGAGCGCTTCAGCACCGCGCCGAAGCGTTTCGTCTCGGCGCCGTAGAACATGCCCCGGCCGAAGGAAGCCGCCTCGAAATGCGGATCGAGTTCGGCGCAAAGCCGGTTGATCGACGCCGGATCGAGGAGCGCCGGCGCAATGACGTAACCGTCGGCGAGGAGCCGGTTTGCGAGCGCGCCGCCATCGTTATCCGTCGAATCGAACTCCTGGTTTTTCGCGATTGACTGCATGGACATGTCTCCGATTGTTCAGGCGGCAAGGTCCGATCGGTGTTGAGAAAGGCGCGGCGCCGCCGACGGACACCGCCAGTTCGCCGCGAGGAGGCCGGGCGTGTCGTCGTCCATATGGATCTGAACGGCGCCGGCTGGCGCGCCATTGATTGACTCCGGCAGCCCGAGCGGCGTGCAGCGCCAGCCCGCGGAGAGAAGCTCCGACAGGAAGGTCATATGGCAGACGGCGGTGTAGCTCGCGACGCCCGCAATTGCCGCATAATCGATAATGCCGCGCGCCAGGATATTGCGCGCTGCGATGCGGTCCCTCTTTCGCAGGGGCAGGCAGAGCCGCGTGATCTCTCGAATATCGGGGCCTCGCGGAATGGCGGCGTCGCAGAGTTCGGGGAACACAGAGTCGAGGAGATGCGGCCGGTCCGTGCGCAGGAATCGAATAGATGCGATGTGCCGGTCCGCATCGTCCGAAAAGACGAGATATGAAGCGTCATCGTCGTCGAAGGCGTCGCGCTCCTCGCCATTCTTATGCGAGAGTTCCCAACGGAAGATGTCGACGAAGAGACGCTTGCGGTCGCGATGCATCGATCGCACGAGGCCAGGAAATTCTTCGAGATTGCGCCGGTCGATGAGGCGAAGCATGAGCCCTCCACGTTTTGCTGCGTGGAGGGTTCCCCGAACTCGCTTTCAAGTCATTGTGCCGATCGGCACATTGACCGCCTTAGCGAAGCGCGTCGACGAGTCCGATCTGGCCTTCGAAGAGCGCGCGCATGACGACCTGCATGCGGCTGCTGACCTCGTAATGAGCGCGCGCGTCCTCGATATGCCGTTTCACCGTGCCTTGGGAAATGCCGAGAATCTGTCCGATTTCCCAATCAGACTTGCCTTTCGCGGCGTAGAGCACGCATTCGAGCTGACGCTGGGTCAGTGGTCCTTTGATGGCCCGTTTTACCTGCGGAAACGCGTTGAACACCATGGCGCGCGCCGCCTGAAACGCAAATCCGCCAACAAGCTGCGCCATTTTGAGATTGTCATAGGGCAATGCGCGCGCTGTCGCCACCGCGAAATTGCAGCTTCCGTTCGCTTCGCCGGGCACATGGGCGGGAACCGTGAACCCGTCATCGATACCGGCCATGACGGTCCGCTCACGGATTTCGCGATGCGCTTCGGTCACGGGAATGAGCGTGGGGATATCTGACCAGCAAAAGCCCACATTGGTGCGATGGCTCGCAAGCAGCACCGGATCGTTTGCAACGATGTTGTCTGCGATATATCGTTCGATCCAGCTTTCCGGGTATGTGCCGAGAGCGACAAGTTCGCCCTCTTCCATATGCGTCAAAGCCTCGGAATAGCCGCTGAGATCGACATGGTGAATCAGCGCGAAATAGTCGAAGCCCATTTCTTTCGTAATCGCATCCAAGAGTCCGCGCAGTTCCGACGGCCGGTGCAAGGTTCGAGCTTCGTCTACAAACGCCTGGACGGCGTCGAATCGGGACATCTATGGCCTTCTCCTTTCGATGCGTTCCGAACCGACGCCAGGTGAATCGACGAGGGCAAATGAGACGGCTCTGAAATCAACGCTATGTAATTCGGCGGCGCGTATTAACCGGAAAGCGTAACAATCGCCGGTAGATTCTGGAAGCACAATTACATACTTCTGGTTAACTCTATTATGAAAGCACGCATAAGAACTGCGCACGCAGAGCTCTTTCTGCGAGTGCGCTATCGCGCATCCGAAAATTACCGCTGTTGTCGAACTTTGCGGCGACTGAACGCGCGGGCGGGAGATTGCAAAGAATATGGCGGGGCGAATCTCCATAACGGAAAGCATGTACCGGACGCTGATGAACCGCGTGCTTGCTGGCGGATTCTCCCCCGGCGCGCGAATCGACGTGAATGAGATCGCCGCAGTCGACGGAGTCAGTCCGACCCCGGTGCGCAATGCGCTTAACCGGCTTGTCGGCGCAGGACTTCTCGTATCTCACTCCAATGAAGGCTTTTTCGCGCCGATTCTTTCCGAACAAGATCTGCGCGACCTTTATGATTCCAGCGGCGCACTTCTCGGGCTCGCCATCGCGAGGGGCGCAAACGCGCGACCGCCCCCAAAGCCCGCCGCCGTCGATCATGCATACGCTGACGAAACCATTGAACGACGCGCCGAGGAGGCGTTTCGAGACATCATGCGTCTCTGCGGCAATGCGATGCTCTGCGCCGCTTTGGCCGACATCAGCCTCCGGCTGAGGCCAGCTCGAGTACGTGAAAGCGACGTGATAGTTAACCTGGGCGCCGAGTTGCGGAGAATTTTACGCGCTTATGAGGCGGCCGACTTTACAGAACTCGACCGCCTCATCGGAGCCTATCATCGTCGCCGCATCCGCCTCGCGCCGAAGATTCATGCGCAAATGCGGCACCGCGATTCTTGCCCTGTTCGTGCGGCCGTTCAGGCGACTGGCGCGAGCGCGTTATAATGCCTGTACGGAGAATATTCTCTGAGAATTATCAGGGCGCGCGCCAGAGCCCTGAATCACCAACACAATATTCCGACGATTATCCGAGAATTGCTTAGGGATAGCAGCGCCTCGCTCCTAGACTCCTCCTCGCCATGATTTCCATGGCGCAACCGATAGGAGAAAAGTCGTGAAAAAAATCGAAACGCATGACGACGACATCATCGATCTCGGCGTCGCGAGCGAGGAAACGAAAGGCATTCCTCATCTCGTGTCGGTCGAGGACTTCCAGTCGCGTCCGCCGGCGGACGAGCTTTCCGCCGACTGAGTGTTCGCGTACCGGGCGCAGCGCGCGGGCGCCCGGAATTCCGAATAGGTCGGTGTGAAATCATGGCTCATCCTCTTCGCGCCGGTCTCGCATTCTGCTTTGTCAACGAAAGACCGGTTTTTCTAGACGTCACTCGCGATCGCTACTTCACGATTCAAGGGTCGCTGGAAGCAGCATTCAAGGAACTTGTTGCGGGCCGCGATCTGTCTCGCGAGTCCATTGACCGTCTCTTGAGCGCCGGCATTCTCGAACCGGAAGGCGGACGGCCTATTGTCCCTTCGCCGCCCCGGATCGTCTCACCCGGCCGAAGCGTTATTGAAGGAAAGTTCGCCGATCGCCGAGCGGGGTTCGCCGTAACAGTGAAAACCGCGATCTGTCTGGTCCGCAGCCGAAGACGATTGCGGCGCGACGGCTTTGCGCGAATCATCAACGAGCTTCGCGCAAGGAAACGCCATACAGGCGACGCGCGCCATTCATTCATCGAAGCGCGGGCTGCGGAATTTCAGGCGGCGCGCTGCCTGTTTCCGGCGCCGCCAAACTGCCTGCCCGATTCTTTGGCGTTGCTCGATTATCTCTACAACCAAGGCGTTGTGGCCGATCTGGTGATCGGCGTTCGCATGGCGCCCTATGGCGCCCATTGTTGGGTTCAAACGCGCGAAGCGTTGCTGAACGAAGCGGTCGACTACGCGGCGTCGTTCACGCCGATCCTCACGGCATGACCCATAACCGGTTTCTTGCGATCGTTTCAGATCGCGTTCCCCCGGCTGCCGGATTCGCGGCGATGACCGAGGCTAAGCGACGCCTTGGGTTCCGCGTCGTGTTGCAGCATGGGCGGCTTTGCGTCCTGGCGCATCAAGACGCCGCATCAGCCCCAACGGACGACGGCTTGGGCGTTATGATCGGCGCCGCGTTCCCGCCATGGCGCCCCGGGACGTCCGGACGGGGCTCGCTGAAAGTTTTCCATAATAGTGGCTGCGCCGAAGCAGGCCCGTGGGGCGGCTTCGTCGAGTTTCGCGTGGATGAAGAGGCAAGAACGGTCGACATTACGCGCGATCCTTCCGGCATGGCTCCCTGTTTCACAGCGCGGCGCCATGATTCGACTTGGGTCTTTTCCGATCTTGAGATCGCCATAGAAGCCGGTCTCGACATGCCGGCGATCGACTGGACCGGGGTTGCGCACTATCTCGCTTTTCCTCATCTTCCTGCGAGGCGGACATGTCTCGCTGGCGTCGACCGGCTGCTTCCGGGCGCGCGGCTGCGTTTGACCCTCGGCCAGCCGCCTTCCCTGGAAAGCGCGTGGAGTCCATGGTCGCATGCCGGCAAGGCGCGTCGAATAAGCGATTATGCAAACGCCGTACGAGAACTTCGCAACGTCACCCTCGAATGCGTCGGCGCATGGGCGGCGCAGTCGCAGCCGGTTTTGCTCCAGCTTTCCGGCGGCCTCGATTCCTCGATCATCGCTGCATGTCTCAGCCAAAAGCGCGCCGCGTATTCGTGCGTCACATTCGCGACAAAAGATGCTTCCGGCGACGAACGGCGCCATGCGCGACTTGTGGCAAAGCATTTGGGCGTTCCATTGCGCGAGCTCCATCTCGACGCGAGCGACTCGCCCCTTGTACCACAAGGACTGCCCCGGACGCCGATCCCAAGCGGCGCGCCCTGGCGAGCGGTGATCGACGCCGCTCTTTCTGGCGTCATCAACGATACGGGCGCAAACCGGCTCTTTTCGGGCGGCGGGGGGGACAATGTGTTCTGCTACCTGACGACCGCCGCGCCCGCAGCGGACGCATTGCGCGCGTACGGTCCAGGATTTCGGTTCTTCGCAGCCGCGAGGGACGTCGCACGACTGCACCGCGCCAGCGTCTGGCGCGCTTCGCGTTATGCGGTTCGAAAGGCGTATTGGGCGAGACCGAAATTGTGGCCCTGCAACGACGCATTTCTGACGCGCGACGCTGCATCTATCGCGCCGCCAGCCCATCCGTGGTTCGACCCGCCGCATGAAGCGCTCCCGGGCAAGCTCGAACAGACGGCGTCGATCGCGAGCGCCGTCGCCATCAGCGACGGCGGCGACCGGCGCATGCCAGCCGCGCTGTGTTATCCCTTGCTCTCGCTGCCCGTCATCGAGACTTGTCTAACGATTCCCACATGGATGTGGGTGAAGGGCGGCCGCAACCGGGCCGTGGCGCGCGATGCATTCGAAGACCTGCTGCCACCCGAAACGCTTTCGCGGCGGACCAAGGGAGACCTGACCGGGCTGATCGCGGCCATCTATCGCGGGAACAAGTCTAAGATCGAGATGTTGCTAATGGAGGGCCGGCTTGCGCGTGAGGGCATTGTGGACCGGGATGCCGTAGCGAACCGAATGCGCGAAGCCGGTCTGTCGCGCGATGCGAATTTCGCTCAGCTCGTGACGCTCGCCGCCGTCGAAGGATGGATTCAATCAATCCTTTGACGTTTGACCATTCGCATCGCCTTCGCTGCGAATGTCGCTCGACTGCGCCCCCTCTTTCAGTTTCCGCCAGCGCTCGAACTGCGCGGCGCGGGCGTCCGCTGCTTCCTCGCCGAGAAGCCAGAACCGGAACCAGTCCAGATTGCGCTGATAGATGGCGAGACGGCGGCGCGGCTGAATTTTGTAATGGGGCGCATCGGGAAAGACGTGGACCTCAACAGGCGCGCCGGATTCCATAAGAGGGACAAAATATTCCGGCGCCACCAAATATTCCTGCTCGGCCAGTTGCATCAACAGCGGGAAGCGCAGGCGCGTTAAATTGCGGCTCGGGGAGATGCGCCGCCATTGCTCGGGCGTCTCGTCGGGCGCGCCAAGCCCCCAGACCCGTTTCAGATTCTCTTTGAACGCATCCCCCTTGAGGGCCCGCTGCCAATAATAGCTCGCGGTCATGGTCGGCGTCGCCAGGGACGCGGCGGCGATGAGATCGCTGTGATAGGCCGTCCACATGGCGACAGACGCGCCGAAACTGAAACCGCCCATGCCAATCCTTTCGCGATCGACGCCTCTACTTTCGACGAGATCGATAGCGCTGTTGATCCCCGCGAGCGCAATTTCGTATTCTTCAATCGCGGAAACCGCGGCGCCGTCCATCGGATACATATTGATGCAGAGACTAGCGATGCCTGCGGACGCGAGAGAGACAAGCGGCCACTCGTCGCCGAACCCGCCCCGAATAAATCCCTGACAGTTGTAATAGGTCAGAAACAGCGGTGAGGCCGTTTCGCCTTGGCTGTCTCGCGCCGCGGGATAGAAGTAGCCGGTGAAGACGCGCCCCTCCCCGTCGCGCCAGCTCAGCAATTCGGCGTGGGCGTCGAGGTTGCGCGCGAGCGCGCGATTCGGCGCAGCGATGACCCGGGACTCGCCGCTGTCGAGGTCGATGCGCTCGATCTGAGGCGGCGTGTTCGCGTCCGCCGCGATGCAAAGGGCGTAATGCGCGTTGACGGCGCAGCCGGCGCCGAGGCCGATCACGCGGCCGCTGTGCAGGAGCCCCTGCGCCTCGCGCACCAGACGAACTCCATCATTTTCGACATCCCACGCAAAGATGCTCATGGCGTCGCCGCGTTCGCGGTCTCTTGTCGCAAACACGACCTCTCGGGCCGCGCCGCGCCAGGACAGCCAGGCGATGGACCGCGAACATTGAGGCGCCGCGCAGACGAATTCTCTTTCGCCGATGCGCGCGCGCAAAAGACGTTTGCCTTCTTCCTTGATCGCATAGGCGGCTCTTCCGTCGGCGGTGACATGCGTGCGTTCTGATCGCCCGGGCGCGCCGTCCAGCGACGGGCCGCCGGCGATTCGGCGAAAGGCTTTTTCTTCTTGCTGGCTCGCAGAACGCACGCGGCCGCTTTCGAGCTCCATTATCTTGACCTGTGTCGGACGATCTCCGAGCAGCGTCGTCACCTGCATCCACTCGCCGAGATAGCGCTGGGTGACGCGGCGGCCGTTATGCAACCCGGACCGGAAGAGTCCCTGCCCGATGGGGACGCTTCCGTCGATCAGGATTCCCGAATGGTATTCGTCAAGCTCGGCCTGTTCGATCTGCGCACGCGAGGCGCCGATTTCATAGGCGAGATTGTCGCCGGCGAGGAGTTCGAAGGATTCGATGTCCGCAGCATGGTCCGTGACGCGCTCGGCCGTGCCTGTCATCGACGCGCGCCAGATCTGCACCTCGCCGTCCTGAAGCGCGCGGAAATAGAACCATTTCGAATCCGGCGACCAACGCGGCGCTTCGCCCATCGCCCAGCCGCCCGTGAATATGGGCGCGCCGCCGTCTGCAATGCGTCGCGGCGCCTCATCGCCGTCAAGACGGAAGACAAACCATTCGGAACGATAGGCGTTTTCCTCAACCGATGCGCGCTCGGCGCGGTAGGCTGCATAGTCGCCATCTGGTGATATCGACAGCCCCGTGAAATCGGTGATTTCGACGAGCATTCTAAGCGTCTCGGCTTCAGCGTCGGCCGCGGTAGCTGACGCAAGGAAGGCCGAAGAGAGAAAAGCCGCTGCGACCGCGCCGCATGTTCTGAACTTTGAACGCAACACAAACAGCCCCGCTCAGAGTGAGTATCGAAGCGTCGCGGCGATGAAACGCCCGACAGGAGATGCATTCGCGCTGTCGAATAGCATTCCTGGAAAGGCGACGCCGCCGCCCGCGG
>JAVJPA010000260.1:0-6757 GCA_040216495.1 Amphiplicatus sp.
GGCATCGGCGCGGCGATCGCGCGCCGCCTCGCCGACGACGGCGCCGACATCGCCATCAGCTATACGGCTTCGTCCGGCAAGGCCGAAGCTGTCGTCGCGGACCTGAAATCCAAAGGCGTTCGCGCCGAAGCCTTCAAGGCCGATCAGGCGGATGTAAAAGCGGCCGCGCGCCTTATCGACGACGTCGCCGCCAAGTTCGGCAGGCTCGACATTCTCGTCAACAACGCCGGCGTCTTCGTCGGCGGCGACGCCTCCGAGGAGGAATTCGACCGCCAGTTCCGGGTCAATGTGGCGAGCGTCGCCGCCGCGGTGCGCGCCGCCGCGAAGCACCTTCCCGAGGGCGGGCGGATCGTCACCATCGGCTCCAATCTCGGCGCGCTGGTGCCGTTCTCCGGCCTCGCCGACTATTCGGCGACGAAGGCGGCGGTCGCGGGCTATACGAAAGGCTGGGCGCGCGACTTCGGCCCGAAGGCGATCACCGTCAATGTCGTCCAGCCGGGCCCGGTCACCACGGACATGAACCCCGGCGAAGGCGAGTTCGGCGATCTCCAGCGCTCGCGGACGGCTCTTGGCCGTTACGGGCGCCCCGAGGAGATCGCCGCGGCGGTCGCCTTCCTCGCCGGGCCGGAGGCGGGGTTCATCACCGGCGCGGCGCTGACCGTCGATGGCGGCTTCAACGCCTGACGCCGCGCCTTCCGCGCCCTGTTACCGTCGCGCCGGTTTTGGGCTAGGCTCTTTCCCTCGGGGTCGGAGGGGATGCGCCCGGTTTCAGCCGGCGCGGCGACGGTATGGGGATGAGCGAGCGCAGCAACAAGGACGGGACCGGCATTGGCGGCGTTTTCGCCGGCGTTTCCGCGCGCTTTCTCGCCCCGGCCGGCGAAAGGCTGCGCCGTCTTTTCCCGGCGTCCAAACCGGCCGGGCCGACGGTCCTCCCCCCCGACCCGGCGAAGATCCTGTTTCCCGCCGGCGACGGCGCGCCTGACCGCAGCCGGGGCGCGCTCGGCGCCGAGCTTGAGCGCAGCGCGCGCGAGATCACCTTGCGGCAGGCGCGGCTCGAAGAAGAGGCGATGCGCCTCGCCGCGACCATCCGCGAGCGGCTCGATGGCGAGGCGACCCTGATCACCCAGGGCCTCAGATTCTGCATCGTCGCATTCTGGGCCGTGCTCGCCGTCACCCTCGCCTGGATCAGCCGTGGCGGCAGCGCAAGCTGGGCGCCGTGGATCGGCCCGATCAGCCCGGACGACGCTTTCAGGCTGACGCGCGCTTTCGCCATTCTCGCCGGCGCCGGGTTCATTGTCGCCTTCGCGGTCGCCGCGCTCGTCTTCGCGCTCGGCAAGGGCGACAACAACCGGGTGCGCGCGCGCGCCGCCTGGCTCGGCTCGGAGGCCGGCGCCTTCGCGCTCGATTTCGACAATGAGCTGAAGCGCCTGCGCGAAGCGATGGACGACCGCAAGGAGAACCCCGCCGCCGCCGTCAGCGAGCTGTCGCGG
Source organism: Amphiplicatus sp. (assembly GCA_040216495.1). Taxonomy (GTDB): domain Bacteria; phylum Pseudomonadota; class Alphaproteobacteria; order Caulobacterales; family Parvularculaceae; genus Amphiplicatus. The sequence continues at coordinate 1,491 of JAVJPA010000260.1, forward strand.
ATGCATCTCACCGCGCTTGAGGCGGCGGCGTTTTTCCGCTCCGTGCAGTTCCTCACCGATGAGCGCGACGAAGCGATGATGAAGTTCCGCGGCTTCCTGCGCGGGGCTGGCGCGGCCGGGGCCTCGACATTCGAAGCCTATCTGCTCGGCCTTCTTTCCGGCGTTTTCTTCATGGGATTTTTCATGCAGGTTGAAATCACGCTGCCCGTCGACATTCCCGACTTCTCGGCGAATTATCCGTGGGCGGTGCTTTCGATGCTGCTCGGCGCCTTCGCCTTCGCCATCGCCGGGCTCATCGTCAATGTCGGGCGCGGCCTGCTCACCGCCGGCGCAGGGCGGCAGGCGCGCAGCGAGGCGCTGGACGCGGTGCGCTCCGGCTTCGTGTCGAAGAACGCCCCGCGCATCGAATCGGTGATCCAGCGCATCGAGGACGCGGTGGACGTGTTCCAGGCCCGCCTCTCCGGCTGGCGCCCGAAGAGCGCGCTCGGACCGGAGCCGGAAACCGAAACCCCGGCGTGGCGCAAGCCGCCCGAAGGCCCGCGCTTCGTCGAAACCGGGTTCGCGGCGACGCCCAAAACCTTCCTCGCCGAAGCGCCCGGCGCGGGAAGGAAAAAGCGCAAGCCCTTCCTCCCCTCCCCGATTCCCGGCGCCGAGTAGGCGCGCGACCGAACAGAATCGGCGCCGACTAGAAACCGTCACGAATCGCTCGCCGGAAAATTTCCGCGCCGCCCTGTGGAAAAACGGCGCAAGGCGCCCGGATCGCCGCCGGCTTTCCCTTTCCCGGCGTCCCCGCGCAAAAAAAATCGCCTCCCGCGCGCCCCGGACACGGCGCCGAAACGAAGCCTTGAAGGGCTCGGAACGCCTCGCCGCGCTTAACTTTGCCAGCGCACTCAGTGCATCACGTTAAGACTCGCTTAACCAAAAAAGCCTGACCTGTTGGTAACTTCATATTGACGGGGCGCGGGGGCTCTATCACTATATGTTGTGTCGATGGCGCTGAGCGGGGCGTCGCCGGGAAAGGGCCGAAACGCCCGGATTTTCTCCCCCGGAATGACCCCGCGAGGCAAGAATCGGCGCTTCATAAAAGGCTTCGTTTCGCCGCGCCGGAGAGCGGCCCTTCAGGGCTACCCGGCAACGCGCAGACGCGCGCCCGAATGTTGGGCGATGAGATGAGAAAAGGGACGGGGTAGACCATGTCACTGTCGACAGACGCCGCTGAAAGAATAGACGCCGCCAACGACGCGCGCGTCGATAGCGCCCCTCAGGCCAAACCCGCCCGGCCCGAGCTCAAGGTCGTCCGCGACATCGTCCTCGACCATACCCGCGATGCGTTGATCACCGACTTCGGCAAGAAGACGCTCGACGACCGCTACGTGCTCCCCGGCGAGACCTATCAGGACATGTTCGCCCGCGTCGCGCGCACCTATGGCGACGACGCCGACCACGCCCAGCGCATCTACGACTACATTTCGAAAATGTGGTTCATGCCGGCGACGCCGGTCCTCTCCAACGGCGGCGCCGACCGCGGCCTGCCCATCTCGTGCTTCCTCAACGGCGTCGGCGATTCGCTCGACGACATTGTCGGGACATGGAACGAGAACGTGGCGTTGGCCTCCAACGGCGGCGGCATCGGCACCTATTGGGGCGGCGTGCGCTCCATCGGCGAGAAGGTGAAAGGCGCCGGCGCGACGAGCGGCATCATTCCGTTCATCCGCGTCATGGATTCGCTGACCCTCGCGATTTCGCAGGGCTCGCTCCGCCGCGGGTCCGCCGCCTGCTATCTCGACGTGCATCACCCGGAGATCGAGGAGTTCCTCGAAATCAGGAAGCCGTCCGGCGACTTCAACCGCAAGTCCTTGAACCTGCACCACGGCATCAACATCACCGACGAGTTCATGGAAGCTGTCGCGGAAGACCGCGAGTTCGGCCTCAAATCGCCGAAGAACGGCGAGGTGCTGAAAACCGTCAGCGCCCGGAAATTGTGGCAGAAGATCCTCGACATCCGCCTGCAAACCGGCGAGCCCTATCTCGTGTTCTCCGACACGGTGAACCAGGCGATGCCGAAGCACCAGCGCGACCTCGGCCTGAAAGTCTCGACCTCGAACCTCTGCTCCGAGATCATGCTGCACACCGGCAAGGATCACCTGGGGCAGGACCGCACCGCCGTCTGCTGTCTCTCCTCGGTCAACGCCGAGAAATATTACGAGTGGAAGGACGAGCCGCAATTCATCGAGGACGTGATGCGCTTCCTCGACAATGTGCTCGAGGACTTCATCAACCGCGCGCCGCCCTCGATGGCGAAGGCGGTCTACTCGGCCAAGCGCGAGCGCTCGGTCGGCCTCGGCCTCATGGGCTTCCACTCCTTCCTGCAGGAGCTTGGCGTGCCGTTCGAAAGCGCCATGGCGAAATCGTGGAACACGCGCCTCTTCAAGCATATCCGCATGGGCGCGGACGCGGCCTCGGTGAAGCTCGCCGAAGAGCGCGGCGCCTGCCCGGACGCCGCCGAGCGCGGCGTCAAGCAGCGCTTCTCCCACAAGCTCGCCATCGCGCCGACCGCCTCGATCTCGATCATCTGCGGCGGCTGCTCGCCTTGCATCGAGCCGATCCCGGCCAACGTCTTCGTCCACAAGACGCTTTCGGGCTCGTTCACGGTGAAGAATTTCGCCTTGCAGAAGCTGTTCGAGGAAAAAGGTCTCGACACGGTCGACATCTGGGCCTCGATCATCGAGCATGAAGGCTCGGTGCAGCATCTCGACTGCCTGACGCAGGACGAGAAGGACGTTTTCAAGACCGCCTTCGAGATCGACCAGCGCTGGGTCATCGACCTCGCCGCCGACCGCGCGCCCTATATCTGCCAGGGCCAGTCCGTGAACGTCTTCATCCCCGGCGATGTCGACAAATGGGACCTGCACATGCTGCACTGGACCGCGTGGGAGAAGGGCGTGAAGAGCCTCTATTACTGCCGCTCCAAATCAGTCCAGCGCGCCGGCTACGCCAACGGCAAGAAAGCCGCGAACGACGATTCCATCGACGCGCAGGTGCAGGCGAACCTTGTCGCGGCGGCCGCGGCGCGGACGGATTATGATGAGTGTTTGGCTTGTCAGTGATCAACGAATAATTGGACGCCCCTTGAAGAGGACATCACTCGCGATTTTTACCCCTAAATCTTTGGGACCGGCGTGAATGAGATAATACAAATGCGAGCCCTGCTGATTAGTTATCAAACGCGGAAAGGTCGCATGACCAAAGGCACTTTTTATTTTATCACGATACCACATCGCTAGCTTATCACCTGATGCATCGACCTTAGATCGTTTTACTTCTCCAAATAAATCAGGGGCTTCTTGGTATAGAAGAGATTCCCATTCGGGAGACCCTAGATAGGCGGTTAATTTAGACCGCTGGTCGTCCGAGAACTGACCATGCTTTGGAAGCAATCGTTGTATTGCCATTCCCACTGGAAAGTTGACAATGATCTCAAGTGCTTTGGTTTCCGCAATACGAGAAATTGTGTCCCACGGAACTTGTAGCCCAAAGGGATCAAGGAATACGATGCCGCGATTGCGTCGCCAGTTAACGGCACCGGATAGCAAGCGGCGCGTCAACTCCGTGTTGGCGTCGCCGTTTAAAATCTCCACTCTATCCGACAAAGCGTGCTCGTTAGCAATCTGAACAAGCTCGGACGAACGTCCGGCATCTTTCTCGATAAAAATATACTTAGTGAATGGATGCTTTATCTCCAACGCAACTCGTGGAGATCCTTTTACATAAGCAATCTCATCATCATCACCCAGCCGAAAAGCAGCAATATCTAGCCCAAATTGCTCAATACCGTTTTTATCATCCTCTAAATTCCGAAGCGGAGCACTGCCCGCACCGGCAAAGGCATCTACAAAATAAAAATCTTGAAAATTCTTCGAGCGTAGAATTGTTGTGTATGCCTCAAGATACCTACGCAACAACTCAAGCTTCTCACGCGCCCAAGGCCCTACGGTGCCATCGGTGTTGTAGCTAGTCATCCCACTTCAGCCGGTAGCAAGCTTAGGAAATCCGTTCCACTCTCTACCGTCTAATTCACGCCCCCCTGATTTAGGTCGAAACCCTCCCCATTGCTTGAAGAAAAATGGCACCTCAGCACTTTTGCATTGATCGCGAACTTCTTTCGCCCACTCTAGCTGCATCGGTCGATAGCCCGGCCCACTCTCGCCACCAACAATAACCCAATGAATGCCGTCCAAACTCAATTTTCCAACTGGCCCTATCAAAGGCTCAATCGATAAGAAGCGGACGCTGATATTTGCGTCTTGAAGGTGTTTCACGCGCGATTTCTTTGAGGCGTCTTCGACCGAAACACCTAACCAAATATGTTTGGGGACCGGCCGGTCTTTGTACCGTCCATTCACATAATTGCGCATGAGAGAACTGCGTTTCGTCAGCACCTGAAATGTGTGCCAATCCGCGCGCTCCATCGTATCAAAAACTTTGTCGATAAAATCCGATGGCACCTGCTTGTGAAACAGGTCGCTCATAGAGTTCACAAAAACCATTCGTGGCTGCCGCCACTGCAACGGATGCTCTACGCGCTCCAGCCGCAGCGTCAGATCGAATCCGTTTTCATACGAATGACCGGGGATGCCGCGCCAGCGCTCTGCAAATCGCTCCGCATAGCAATGATCGCAACCCGCGCTGATTTTCGTGCATCCGGTGACCGGATTCCACGTTGCATCAGTCCATTCAATCGTAGTTTTACCCATCATTTCACCAAGAACAAAACATGAACACGTAGATTTGTCAAGTGTCAAGGGACTGAATCACGATTTGATTCGGCCACCAAGCGGTCGCAAATCCCCGCACAAACAATTCCCGTCACCCGGGCGCGGCTTTCATTTTCCGCTCATCCCGGCGCCCGCGCGCGAAGGCGCGCTAGTGATAATTTGACCGCCTTCGCGGTCGGCCGGGATTCAGACTGCGAGGTTGAAACTGGGTCCCGGCTTTCGCCGGGATGAGCGGGCGGAGAGGTCAGGCGGAAAAATTGCAGAAAAAACTCCCTCAAAAACCCGCAAAATTCCCGAACTTTTTTCGCCGCGCCGGGCCGGGCGATCCGCAAGCGGCTGATTTTCCTCCGTCTTCGGACGGACGGGGAAACTTATCCACGGCTTTCTCCCCGCGCGTAAGATGGCGTCGTTCCCTGCGCCGGAGAGGCGTTGTAGCTACCGTTCTATGGCGGCAGGGGATGCGGCGAGCGGGAGAGGAGAAGGCGTTACGGA
>JAVJPA010000261.1:0-4308 GCA_040216495.1 Amphiplicatus sp.
ACCCGGCGACCGGCGAAGCCATCGAGATCAAAGCCAGCAAGAAGATCGCTTTCCGTCCCGCCAAGGACCTGAAAGAAGCGGTTTAACCCGTTTACGGCGCGCGCCGGCGCGACAGAAAATCCCGGCGGGCGTTACTGATACTGAACTCGAAGCGAACTCCGCGCCCCAATGGCGCGGAGTTTGTTTTTGAGAGGCGTTTTTTCCGGCGCCGGATTATTGCTTCTGCGCTTTTTGCGGATCGGCGCCTGCTTCATCGTTCGCCGAATCCAGGGAGATGACTCCCAGCGAGGAAGCGATCTCAGGCTTTCGCGCCAACTGGCTCGCCGCCGCCTGCACGATGCCGACCACGGCGGTGAGGCCGCCCCATTCGTTGCTCATCTTGGTGATAAAGCCGACGAGGCTGCGCTGATCGTCAAGCGCGAGAACGATTTCGCCGAAGCGCCTTATGTAGAGAAGATCCGCAGCGATCAGCCCGCGCGGCAAGCTCACGAGCAGGTCGAGAAAGTCGTCGAGGAACGCGCTGTAGGAGACGACATAGACAATGGCGCCCGCTGCGCCGACCGCTGCGATGGCGACCAGCGTCCCGACATTGGTGATGAAAACCGCATCCGTCAGGAACAGCCCGCGCAGCGGCGTGTAAAGAATGAGAAGGTTGATGACGAAGATGGCGATGGCGAAAATGAAGACCGGCGACATCTGGTCCTCGGCGCGCTTCAGAAGCTGCATCGCATCGACGAAACCGAACTCGACCGCTTCATAAGCGCCGCGCGCCTCTCCTGTCGCAGCGCCCGCTTTCACCCGCGCCAGGATTTCGTTTCCGTCCCGCATGAACGAAACCGTGTCGAACCAGAACTGGGTGACGATGGTGTAAATCAGGATGATGCCGCCCGCGAAAAGAAGCGCGCTGTAAATCGCGTAGATCGCATATGTCTGGCGCAACCGTTTCTTCGTCGCCGGGTCCGGATGCTCGGCGGCGCGCACCGTATGGAAGGCGGCGATGGCGGAGGTGAAAAGCAGCGCGCCCAGCGCCGCCCAAGGATGGCGCGCAATGATGTCGATGAAGCTCCAGGTCGGCGTCAACGAATCGACGAGCCAGAGCAGCAGGGCGCAATACCCCAGGATCGCCATTTCGCCGATTGCGCCGGAACAGCGCGCCTGCCGGCCCGCCACCTTGAATTTCAAAGAATGCCGCTCGATCCAGATCGGCCCGGCTCGCCAATAGCTGAGGACGAGAAAGAGACATCCCACCAGCCAGCCGGCCAGCAGCGAAACGCCGATGATCGCCGATGTCGTCATTCCCCGCCTCTGCGCTCCCTCAGGGCGCTGACGTTACACCGACCGAAGCGGCGGTCAATTTGAGTCGGCTCAATCCAGAAAGCTTCGCCCGTTTCGGTCCTCGATTTCGACGATCCAGAGATCGGGATCGATGCGCCGGTCTTTGGCGAGCCGTTCGTCGACACGCTCTTCGGGCGCCGGCCCGTCGAACGCGTCGCGCCAGAACAACTCGCCCCCTTCGTCGCGGCTCTGGATGAACAGCCGCGCGAGCGGCCCCTCTTCGCCGCGTCCGACATAGACCTTCACCGCGATCGCGCCGGCGTCCGGATCGCCCTTGCGGACGACCTGCGCGAACGCGCCGGCGGCTGCGACTCGGCGCAGATGCGCGGCGACGCGGATTTCGGTTTTAAGGTGCGGCGGGCGGTCCATGAGCCTCCGCTTTCACCGCCTGCCCGGCGCGGGCCGTCCGAGCGGCCGCAAACGCCACCAGAACGAAAAAAATCAGGCCGTTTACGCCCCTCAGATATTCCATAGCCGCCTGCCTGATTCCGCCAGACTTTCCTCTTTCGCCCAGCCGGATGCAACAAAAAGCCTTGAGGAACAAGCGCAACGCACCTCTGGGGCGAACGGCCGGTTCCTCGTTCAGCTGCGCCGCCGGCGCTTCCACGCGAGAAGAAGCCCGAAAGCGGCGGACGCCAGAATGGTCGCCGCGAAGATCATGCTGACATAGTCGCGGTTGCGCTTGCCGATCCCGTTGAGCAGCCCGAACTTGTGGAGTCTGTCGAACGTCCAGGCCTCGAGGCGCCCGGCTCCAGCGGCGCCTTCTCCGGCGATAAGCCCTTCGAGCGGATCGACGAAAACCGGCCCGCCCGCTGACGCAACGCGCAGCACCGGCAGGCGTTTCAACGCGAAACCGTACTCGTCCGTATACATGAATACCGGCGTAACCGCCGCTGTTCCGTCGACGCCGGCGATCCGCCGCGCGCGCGCCGCATCGTCCAGAGGCGCGGCCGCGCCGTCGAGATCGAAATACGCCGCCCCGTGCGCAGTCTCGGCGCGCCATGTCGCGCCAACCGGGTCGGCGCTGGCGACAAGCAACGCCGCCGTCCCTGCCGATGGAACGGCGTCAAGACGCGCGACATCGAACGGGACAGGCGCGACCGGAGCCGGCGCGTGAGCGAAAAACAGATGAAAGAGGCCGGTGCCCGTGAACATTATGACGATGGGCGCCGCCGCCCAGGCGATGAACCGGTGAGCGCCGCGCGCGCCCTTCGCCGCGCCGCGCCTTGCGAGCATCACTGTGCCGGCGACGCTCATCGCCAGCGCCGACCCGACGAGAAGGAGAATGGCGAGGCGGCGCAGCGGCTCGACCGACGAGAGAAAATTCAGCGTGTGCGCGTTCTGGAAGATCGAGAGCAAGACGCGCCGGCGCTCGTCGGTGACGGCGGCGAGACGGTCCGTCATCGGATCGACATAGACGGCGAGCCGCCCCCGGTCCGCGAATTCGACGCGCCAGACCGGCAAGAAGCGATTGATGGCCGGATACTCGATGGAGAAGTCCCGCACCTCGCTAATCGAACCAAGCGGGGCGTTCGTTCCGCCCGCATAATACCGCGCGAGCTTTTCCGCATGGCGGGCGAGAACGCCCTCGGCCGGGGCGCCGGTGACCGCGTTCACCGCTTTTATCCGGCCGCCGTCGCGCGCGATCCATATCCGGTCGGCGTGAACGCCGGCGAGACGCACAAGATCCGCCCGCCCGACGCCCGCCGCCGTCAGCGCCGGTCCGGGCGCAAGGAGGCCCTCCGTAGACGCCTCATTGTAAGGCGGCGTCTGCACGGCGGCGCGCGGCGCCGTCCACATCATGATCGGATGCAGGAGACCCGTCATCGCCCACAGGATCGCCGCGATCCCGGCGACCCACGCGAGGCGCGCGTGCAGCGCGCGCGCCTCGCCATGGATATTGGCCCCGTTCTTCACGGCTTGCCGCCGAAACCGACGCGCAGGCCCGCGAACACCGCGCGACCTTCTCCCGGCGTGAAGAGGTTGAGGTTTGCAGCAAGACGCGCGTCGGCGATGGTCGAGTAGTTGAGAACATAGCCGCGATCGCCGAGGTTGCGCGCTTCAAGGAAAAGCGCCGCGCCCGGCGCGATTTCATAGAACGCTTCGACACCGGCGAGGAGATAGCCCGGCGCTTCGAGCGTGTTCGCGTAGTCGACAAAACTTTCGCCCGTCTGGAAATAGACATTCGGCGCGAAGCGGAAGCCGCGATAGGCGAATTCGACTTCGGCGCGGCCGATATTCGTCGGCAGGCCGGCAAGCCGGTTGCCGCCATAGGCGGGATCGTCGTCGAACTGGAAATCGTTCCAGGAATAGGCGATCCGTGGACTGATGGAAACGCCGTTCCAGTTCTCGATGAGCGCGAGGCGTCCGTAGAGCTCGACGCCGCGATGGACGGTGTCGCCGGCGTTGAAGACCGGCGCCGGGATCAGAGGATCGGCCGCGAAAGAGACGAACTCGCCCTCGATCGAGGCGTTATAGTAGGCGGCCTCGAAGGCGAACCGGCCGAGCGCGCCGCGCGCGCCGATTTCGTAGGTCGTCGCGTCCTGAGCCTCGAGCGGAACGAAACCTGCGACGCCCGCCTGCGTCAGGTCGAGAAAAGTCGGCGGCTCATAGGAGGCGGCGAGGTTGGCGAATAAGGAGACCGTCTCGGTCGGCCGCCACAGAAAACCGAGATGCGGGCTCGCTTGCCTGAAGACGATGCGCGCATCCTCGGCGTCGTTGAGATTGTCGTCATAGTCGCGCGTCGTCCTCACATAGGTGAGGCCGATAACGGCTTCGACCCGCGGCATGAATTCCGCGCGGAATTCGCCGTAGCCCTCGATGGCGGCGGACAATTGGGCGGAAGAGCCGATGAGGGGCCCTTGAGCGCCGGCGAAGTTCAGGAACACCCGGCCGTCGAGATCGGTCCGCCGATAGCGCATGCCGAGCGTCCATTTCGGAGGATTATACGGGGTTCGCCCGCTATGAGGGCGG
>JAVJPA010000262.1:0-19034 GCA_040216495.1 Amphiplicatus sp.
AGTTGAAGCGCGTCGTGACCGGGCCCATCGTGTGGATAAAGCCGGCGCCGTAAGTCCATGGCGCAAGGCGCGGGATCTGCAACGCGAGATCTGTTTCGTTGACGACGCCGTCGCTGTTCAGGTCGAACAGCACAGAGTCATACTCGCCGTCGAGACGTCCGAGATTGCCGGTGAACATCAGGTTGTCGGTTAGGAAAACCTGGCTCTCGATCTCGAAGCCCATGATATGGGCGTTGGCTGTGTTGCGGATCAGCTGAACGACGCCGGCGATGGCGTCAGGCAGGTTGAGCTCGCGCTGCATGTCGCTGACTTCCTGATAGAAGAAGGCGGCGTTGATGACCGCTTTTCCGCCTGCGGGCTGGGCCTTGAAGCCGACTTCGAAGCTGTCGACGGTTTCTTCTTCGTAACGCTCGATCGGGAATAGGACCGACGTGTTGCGGAAGTTATAGCCGCCTGACCTCACGCCGCGCGACCAGGTGCCGTATACGTTGAAATCCTCTGTCGCAGCCCACTTGAAGCCGAGCTTCGGCGTGAAGTTTTTCCACGTCTTGTCGTCGGTATAGTGCGTCGGACAGGTGCTTTCGGCGATGCTGCACGCGACCGGGCTCAATGTAAGGTTAGTCAGCGTGATGTCTTTTTGCTCGTTGGTCCAGCGGCCGCCGGCGATCAGCGAGAAAGTGTCCGTAAGGTCGAATTCCGCCTGACCGAAGACGCCGTAGTTGCGGCTGTTCTGGATGCCGCCGCCATAGAAAGTGCGGAAACCGCCGAGGATGAAGCGGTTTTCCTGATAGACTTTCTCATCGTCGTAATAATAGAAGCCAAGCGTGAGATCGACGCTGTCAAAGAAACGGCCCGCGTAGCGGATCTCGTTGGAGATCTGTTCGTGCGTCGTGTCAGAAGTGGCGTGGAATAGCCAGAACGGCGTTGCGTCGATATCGCCGAGCGTGTCGCCTCCCGCCTGACGCCAGCCGAAAATATTGGTGATGCGGCCGTCGCCGAAAGGCACGTCGATGTTGATCTCGGCGGTCGCCTGGTCCCATTCCGTAAGATATGAACCCGGCTCGTCGATGGCGAACGTGAAGCTGTCCTTATCGGTCGAGAAAAACGGATTGACGGTCGGCACAGGCGGCGGAGTGCTGGTGCCGTTGAACGGCGGCTGCGCGAAGCCCGGGTGGTTTTGCGCCGCGGGGCCTTGGCCTTCGCTCCGGCCGTGTTCATAGCGCAACAGGATTTCGACGCTTTCGGTCGGCGCGAACAGCAGCGACGGGCGGACCATCCATGTTTCGGCCTTGCCGAAATTCTCGAACTCGTCGGCCGCGTCAGTCGCGATAGGGAAGCCGCCCGTGTCCAGCGCGGAAGCGGTTCCGCCGATTTGATCGAGGCGGGCCTCAAGGTTAGGGCCGCCAACATAGCGTTTATGCCAGCCCTGATCCTTGTTGTAGTAGCCAGAAAGTTTGATCGCGAGCTTGTCCTGAATAAGCGGACCGGACACCGAGGCCATTGCGTAATAGTTGCCGCCTGTGCCGCGAAGACCGGTTTCGCCCGCGCCTTTGAAGGAAGCGGTGAACTCATCAAGGTTTGGTTTCTTGGTGTTGACCAAGATGGCGCCGCCCGTGACGTTTCGGCCGAAAAGAATCCCCTGCGGGCCCCGAAGCACTTCGACCGACTCGAGATCGAAGAGATCAAGCACGACACCAGCCGGGCTGCCGAGATAAACGCCATCAACAAATACGCCGACGGCCGGGTCGATCGACGGAATCGATGAGTTGATGCCGAGGCCGCGGATCGAGAAGTTGGCGTAGTTGGCTGACGTACCGACATCTTCGAGTTGCACGTTGGGGACGGAGTAGCTCAGATCCTGCAGGTCGCGCACTTTCAGCGCATCCAGCTGATCGGCGCCGTAAGCGGTGACCGCCAGAGGCACGTCCTGAACGTTCTCTGCGTCAGTCTTTTTCTGCGCGCTAACGAGGATTTCGTCGCGGAAGGCGTCGATCGCTCCCTGCGCTGAAGCGGCTTGCGGGACGGCGACGGCGGCCGCGAGCGCAATAAATGAGGCTTTCGCCAGCAGGCGACGGTTCATTGGTATCCTCCCTCGAATCCGGCAGCCCGTTGATCCGGACGCCGATAATTTCTTCGACAGGGACTATACGGCCCGGGTTAAGGGCGTGCTATCGGCCGTTGCAGTTGGAACCCCCCGTTTGGCTGCGGAGGGCATGCTTTTTGACGATTTGGCGCCTGCGCTGTTGCCGATTTTCAACACCCACGTTAACGCCTGCGCGATTTCCTCGCGCGTCGGTAGGCGAAACGGCGGTTAGGGGCGCGCCTGCGAGACGGTTTCCGCAGGCGGCATGCGCAGAATGACAGGATCGGCGACTGCGGCTTCGGCGTTAACCTCTTCTTAACCGCGCCACTGCTTGGCGATGTCGGTCAGAGACACAGGGAAGATGATCGTATTAGTGCGATCGCCGGCTATGTCCTGCAACGAGTTGAGATAGCGCAGCTCCATCGCGCCCTCGGAAGTGGCGAGAATGGCCGCGGCTTCCGCGAGCTTCGCCGCCGCCTGCTGTTCGCCCTCGGCGATGATGATCTTCGAGCGCCGCTCGCGTTCGGCTTCCGCCTGGCGGGCGATGGCGCGGATCATCGACTGGTCGACGTCCACATGCTTGATCTCGACGTTCGAGACCTTGATGCCCCAGGCCTCGGTCTGGGTGTCGAGGATCGACTGGATGTCGCGGTTGAGCTTGTCGCGCTCCTGCAGCATTTCGTCGAGATCGTGCTTGCCGAGCACCGACCGCAGCGTCGTCTGGGCGAGCTGGCTGGTCGCGGCCTGGTAGTTCTCGACCTGCACGACGGCGCGCACGGAATCGACGACGCGGTAGTAAATGACCGCGTTCACCTTCACCGACACGTTGTCGCGGGAAATCACGTCCTGCGTCGGCACGTCATGCACGAGCGTGCGCATGTCGACCTTGCGCATCTGCTGGATGCCGGGGATCAGGAGGACGAGGCCCGGCCCGGCCGCGCGCTTGCCGACGCGCCCGAGCGTGAAGACGACGCCGCGCTCATACTCGCGCAGGACCTTGATGACGTTCGTCAGGATGAAAATCGCCACGAACGCCAGAAAACCCAGAATACCGATGCCAGGCATGTCATTCTCCTCGATTGCGCCGCCTGCGGAGGAGCGGCCGCTCTAAATAGTGCGCCCTTTCAGGCTTTCGGATCTTTCCGGACGTCGAGCATGAGCCCGTTCGTCCGCGCCACCTTGACCTTTTCGCCGGGCGCGAGCGCGTCTTGCGAACGCGCCCGCCACAATTCGCCGCCGGCGCGGACATAGCCTGTTTCGCCGCTCCATTCGACCACTTCGGCCGGCTCGTCGCCCCAGCGGTCGCCGACCCGGTGCTGCGGCGGGCGCGTCCATTGCGCCATGCCCCAGAACAGCTTCACCGCGGCGAGCGCGACGACGCCTAACAGAAACGCGGCGACGATCAGGCCTTGCGGCGTCAGCGCCAGAAACTCTCGCTCCCCCATGGGCGTCGCCTAAGCCTCGTTCGGCGCGAGCGCCGAGAGAAGACCGGCGGCTTTCGCCTGCCGCACCACCAGCACCAGCCCGTCCATCTCGACGACCTTGATGCGGTCGCCCTTCTTCAGCGGCTTGTCGCAGCGCGCGCGCCAGCGCTCGCCCTCGACGATGACATGGCCTTCCTTGCCATCCCAGTCATCAACGACGCCCTCGCGCCGCTTGATGGCCTCGGCGCCGATCAGCGGCCCGTGGCTGCGCGAGCCGACCACGGCGACGAGGATCAGCGCCAAGGTCGCGCCGATGGCGACCACCGCCGACCCGATGACTGTGGAGGAAACCCGGAACCCTTCCGGGAAGATGATGAAGAGGCCGAACGCGAAGAGGGCGAGGCCGGCGATCCCCACCAGCCCGAAGGTCGGCGTGTAGGCTTCGAGCGTGATGCAGATGACGCCGACGCCGAGCAGCACGACGCCGAGCCAGTTGAAAGGGAGAACCTGGAAGGCGTAGAGGCCGAGGATAAGGCAGACGAGGCCGAACACGCCGGGGAAGATAGAGCCCGGATTCCACATCTCGATGATGATGCCCGTGGTCGCCAGCGACATCAGGATCACTGCGACGTTCGGATCGGCGATGAAGCCGAGAATTTTTTCGAGCATCGACGGTTCGATCCGCTCGAGCGCGATATCGGCGGTGGCGAGGGTTTTCTCGCCGCCCGCCGTGACGACGGTCTTTCCGTCCAGTTGCGCCATCAGGTCGTCTATGTCGTCGGCGACATAGTCGATGACGCCGAGTTCAAGCGCATCGCGCGAAGTGACAGAGACCGCCTCGCGCACGGCGCTTTCGGCCCAGTCGGCGTTGCGCCCGCGTTCTTCGGCGAGCGCGCGGATATAAGCGACGGCGTCATTGATAACCTTGGCGCGCATGGCGTTGTCGCTGGAGAGGGGCGCAATCTCACGGCTCTCATCGCGAACTTCTGCAGGCGGGTCGTTGCGGGTTTCCTCCGCCTCTTCCGCTTCATCGCCGCCTTCGCTGGCGTCCGGGTTCGTGACCTTTTCAGCGTCCTCCGCGGGATCGTCCCGGAGCGGACGGTCTTCGGACGGGGGGCCGCCGACTTCGACGGGCGTCGCGGCGCCCGTGTTCGTGGACGGGGCCATCGCCGAGATGTGGGCGGCGTACATGATGTAGAGCCCGGCCGACGCCGACCGCGCGCCTTGCGGCGACACGTAGGTTGCGACCGGCGTGTCGGAGGCGAGGATCGCCTTGATGATGGTCTTCATCGAATCCATCAGCCCGCCGGGCGTGTCGACTTCGATGAGGATGAGGTCTTTTTCAGCGGCGGACGCCGCCTCGATTTCGCGGGCGAGGTAGCCGGCGTTGGCGGGGGTGACCGCGCCTTTGAGAGAAAGAATGACGCCTTCGCCGGGCGCCTTGGGCGCCGTTTCCGCGGCTTCATCCTGCGCCAGGGCGGCGACGCCCAGCATCGCGGCTCCGAGGGCGAACAGCGCGCCGAAAAAGCCGATCCGGCCCCTTTTTCCGAAATGCGACATATTCCGCCCCTTTCTGTGCCTCATGTTTGAAAATAGGGTCGTCGCGCGACGTTTCAACGACAATTGCGCCGCCCCCCAGGCTATCACGCCCGGACTGTCACATCATTGTCAGTTTACGGCGGGATAGTCGCGCCGTCAGGAACGAAGGAGACCTTTATGGCCGAATTCTTCACGGACTGGTGGTGGGCGCTCCTCTTGTCTTTCGCCTTTATCGCCGCTGTCAGCCTAAGACCCGCCCGCTCCCGCGCCGCCCAAGGGAGCGCCGGCGGAGGCGGGACGGCCGGCGCTTCAGTCGAAAGTTGCGGCGGTGACGGCGGCGGAGACTGAGCCGGTTCGGCCCGTTTAACGGTAAATCATCCGTATACGGCTTATTCGACCGCCAGTATCCGCGCGATCAGAGCCTGATCGTCGGGCAGAATGTCCGACGCCGGAAGCCGCGGGATCAGCTCGCGCCACAAGGGCCAGGCGTCGAACGCCTGTTTGAAGAACGGCAGCGCTTCATCGACCTCGCCGACCGAGGCTAGCGTCACCGCGCGCCAGAAGATCATTTCATGATTGTCCGGCGCGAGCGCCGATGCGGCGGAATAGGCCTCGTTCGCCGCGTCCATGTCGCCGGCGGTGACGGCGGCGTCGCCTTCGTTCATCAGATTGTAGGCGCGATTGAGGACGATCAGGCGTCGCAGCTCCGCAAGCGGTTCGGGCGCGTCCTCGACGCGCAAATCGATGATGCGCCCTTCCCACGGATTGGCCTTCTTTTCGCCCTCGACGACGAGCATCGCCGCCGATTGCTTGCCGCGAATGTCGCCGCCTTCATGTTGCGCCGCTTCGAGCGCCAGCATCAGCCGCTCGGCGAGATCGCCTTCGGCCGCCTCGAAGGCCGCCGCCATCGCGTCGCAAACGCTCGCCTTCTCCATCAGGTTCGCCTGCACGGAGTAACCTTCTCCCTGCCGGTCGCAGGCTTCGACAATCGCCTTCGAGCCGGTATGTGCGGCGACGCGCCCCTGCGCATTGACAAACCCCACCTGTCTCACGGCTTCGTTTTCATCTTTCGCGAGGAGCGCGGCGAGGGCCTTCGCAGGATCGGCTCCTTTGCGCATGGCCTCGATTCCTTTGGGACCATAGGCCGGTTCAACGAAAGATTGGGTCGCGACAGCGCCGACCCCGGCTTCCGCCCAAGCCACGATTGAGCCGACCGAGAACCAGTGCGACTGCACCGCGACTCCGATCTCGCCCGACGCGGCGTCGCGCGCCACGATCGAATAGGTCGAGACCGGGCGCTTCGGATCGGCGGCGCCGAAATCGTCGTTGGCGAGCGCGACGGTTGAACAGCAACAAAGAATAGCGGCGGCGAAGAGTTTCATTGATCGGCCCCTTGAAAGCGCCGACGCATGTTATCGGAGACAACTCGGCGACGAAAGCGCACGCTCTTGGCGGCGCGAAGACACGCCCTCGATTGCATGCGCGGGGCGGCGCCCCTATCATCCGCGTCCGCCGGAGAGCGGGCGGACAACGTTTTAGCACGTCATTCCGGATGCGGCGTCTCGCGGCGCGCGGACGAATGGGCCGAGGGGAAATCTTTATGCTGGCGCGGCTGATGGCCGAGATCAGGCACCGCCGCGTCTTGAACGTGGTGACGCCCTATCTCATCGGCGCGTGGCTGATCATCCAGATCGTCGTCGCTGTGGCGCCTGCCCTGTCGCTGCCAAGCTGGGTCGCGTCTTTTGTTGTCATTACGGCCATCGTCGGCTTTCCGGTCGTTCTGTATTTCGCCTGGTTTTTCGACTGGACAGGGGAAGGCTTCAAGCGGACGCCGGGTCTGATTGAAGGCGTTGCGGCGAAACCGATCCGCACCGCGCACTGGATCGGGCTCGGCGTCACCGTCCTGTTCGCCGTCGCCGCGGGCTATGTTTCCATCGGCGTCATTACGGCGGGCGCCGATAAGCGCGAACAAGAAATGCTCGCCGCCGCGCCGACCGACAAGTCGGTCGCCGTCCTGCCGTTCGACGATCTCAGCCCCTCGCAGGATCTCGGCTATCTCGCGCAAGGACTCGCCGAAGAAATCACAGTCGCGCTCGGCAAGATCGGCAATATGCGCGTTTCCGCGCCGAACTCGGCGTTCAAAGCCGCAGAGCTTGGCTCTACCGCCAACGAGATTGGAAAGCGTCTAGGCGTCGCCGCCATTTTGCAGGGGAGCGTCAGGATCGCCGGCGACCAGTTGCGCGTCACCGCCTCGCTGATCAGCGCCAGCGACGGGCTGACGATCTGGACCGACGCGTTCAGCCGTTCGACCGAGCAGCTCGTTTTGGTGGAGGAACAGATTGCGCGCTCGATCCTCGCCATCATGCTCGACCGTTTCCTCAACGATGAAGACGAAGCGCTTCTTGGGCGCCCGCCCGCCTCCGACGCGCACGATCTTTATCTTCGGGGCCGGCAGGCGATGCGCCTGCGCACGACGGAGTCGTTGAAACAGGCGCGCGCGTTTTTCGAACAGTCGGTCGCCGCTGACGGCGAATATGCGCCGGGCTATGCGGGGCTCGCGGCCGTTATGCTGTTGCTCGCAGACGGGACCGAGAATTACGGCACGCTCGACACCAAGATCGCGACGGAACTAGCCAAGACCAACGTTGAAAAAGCATTGCTGCGCGATCCGGGGCTTGCGGAAGCTCACGCGGTCGATGGGCGGATCGCGTCGATGCGAGGCGACAAGGACAAGGCGATCGCCGCCTTCGACCGCGCCATCGAAATAAACCCGAGCTACGCCGACGCCTATCTGTGGCGCTCGAACCTCTTGTCGAACGAGATGCGTTACGCAGAAGCCAACGCGAGCCTGGATCAGGCGTTCAGGCTCGATCCCTTGTCGCCGGTTGTCTTGTTCAACAAGGGATTCCACAAGGCGCTCGAAGGAAAGCTCTCCGATGCGCGCGGCTATTATGACGCCATCCTCGACCTTGAACCGGATTCCCCGCTTGGCTTCCGGGGGCTCGCGGACGCCGCGCGCCGCGAGGGCGATCTCGGCGAAAGCGCGCGTATCTGGAAAAAAGCAGTGGAGCGCTCTCCTGAGAGCACTCAGTACAAGGATAATCTGGTCGGCGCGCTGATCACGCTCGGTCTTCCGGATATCGCCGCGCCCTTCGCGTCGGCGTATGACAAGGTCAACCTGATGCTGGCGCGCGGCGAGACGGAAGAGGCGCTAGCGGCGCTCCGCTTCGACTACGCCGCGTCGCCCGATGATCCATGGATGGCGTTCGAGGCCGGCTGGTACGAGCTCCTGTACGGCGAGGAAGAGCGCGCCTTTGACGCGCTCGTCGAAGCCGATAAAGGGCTTGAAGAGGCTGAGCGATTTGCGATGCCCTATTGCTCGCCGGCGATCGAGGCGGCCTATGCATTCGCCCGCCGCGGCGATAACGGGCAGGCGAAGAACCGCATCGACGGTTGCGCCGAACGGCTCGCGGCGGAGCGAGCCGGCGGCGCGGCGTCGACCGAACTCGATTATCTCGGCGCGCGCATCTTCGCGCTCAGAGGCGCCGGCGCGAAAGCCGCCGCCGAATTGAAGCGCGCTTATGACGGCGGCTGGCGCGAACCGTGGACAGCGCGAGATCCCCTATTGCAGGCGGCGCGCGAAGCCCCCGCGTATGCGGATGTTATTTCGCGGATAGAATACGATCTCTCCCGCCAGCGCGAGACGCTTCTGTCAGACGCAGCTAAGTGGGCGGCGTCAGGACAGTCGGGCGACCAATAGGGCTCGCCAATCGTTTTCAGCGCGCGCGCTTTTTCCAGCGCGCTGCGAGCAGACCGGCGAGCCCCGTTCCCATGAAGAGCAGCGCGCCCGGCAGGGGCACTTCTGCGGGCAGGATCCTGACAATCACCGGCACGAGCGTGATGAAGGTCAAGGTCGTGCCGAGGCTCTCATCGACAGCCTCCTCGCAGGCGATCCCGTCGGCGCAGACGTAAAACGCTAGGCCCGGTTTCGCTTCGACGATGAGGGTCAGCGTCAAGTAGAGCGTCAGCGGTTCCGTTATCGCCAAAAGTTCCGCCGGCATCACGAAGCTCGGCGTCGTCGTCGTGCTGGTGAACGTGTAGCCGCCGGGCGGAACGGCCGAGATTGCGAGGCTCGGTCCGGCGAGCGAGGCGAGGCTGAATGCGCTGATGGCGCCGCCCGGGGTTTCAGAAAGGGTCCACACGAACGTCGTGTCGACGGTGGTCGGCGATAAGGAAAGAACATCGCCGACTACGGTGGCGGTGAAGTCGAGCGAATCGCCCGCGTCGAATTCGTAAGAGCCGTCGATGCAGCTGTCGGCGGGCAGCGCGAAAATCTGGTCGCCTGCGCCCTGATTGTAAGAATCGAGCGAGGGGGCTGCGCCGGGAACAAACACGCCGGCGTAAGGGCCTGGCTGGGGAGGCGGGGTGGGACAAACGCCGCTGCCGCCGGTGCCGCCGCCGGAACGGATGACGCGCGCTTCGGCGGCGCCCGCCGAAGCAACCAATATGAAGCCGGCTAACCCGGCCAGCACCCTGAACAACGCCATTTCCCCACCCTCACAAACTCTGGAGCTTACCGTATCGCAACAAAACCCTGCGGCATAGGCAGGTTTATTGTTCATGCTTGATCCATTGAGGCGTTTCGCCGCGAATTTCGGAATCGCCCGCGAGAACATGCCTGGTTGGCGAGTTCGCAGGCCCGGATCGCTCCGAATACAACTGGAAGAAGAGCGGCTTTGGCCATGAGGCGTTTCTTTGTGAGGGGCTTGCGCTGCGCTTGACGGCGTCCGGCGTTGCTGACACCCACAGGACGAGCGGCGAGACCTGTATGCGACTGGCCGCCGCGATTTGATCGAGGCATGCCGAAAACGACGCCCTATATTCCCGACCCTGCTTTCGCGCGCCTTGCGGGCGCGCCGTTTTCCGACGACGTCAAAGCGGCTTCGTTTCCTCGGCAGGCGCTGCGCTATCGCAACCAGCGATGGGCGGAGAGGACCGGGCTTGGAAGCCTGACCGACGAAGAATGGCTTGGCCATTTCGGCGCGTTCCGTCCGCTTCCGGACAATATAGAGACGCCGCTGGCCTTGCGTTATCACGGCCACCAGTTCCGCAACTATAATCCGGACATCGGCGACGGGCGCGGGTTCCTGTTCGCGCAGTTGCGGGACGACCGGGGACGCCTGCTCGATCTCGGCACGAAAGGCTCCGGCAAGACGCCGTATTCGCGTTTCGGCGACGGCCGTCTGACTTTAAAAGGCGGCGTACGCGAAATCCTCGCGACCGAAATGCTCGAAGCGCTCGGCGTTTACACTTCAAAGACGTTCAGCCTCATCGAGACCGGCGAAGCGCTGGAGCGGCAGGACGAACCCTCGCCGACCCGCGCCTCGGTTCTGGTCATCTCCCATAGCCATGTGCGTTTCGGAACATTCCAGCGCCTCGCCTTTGAGAGCGATGCGCCGGCGATCGGCCGCCTGGTCGACTATTGCGTCGCCGCGTTCGATCCCGATCTCGCCGATCTTCCGCCTGCGGAAAAAGCAGCCGCCTTCTTCGCCCGCGTCGTCGCCCGCACCGCAAGGCTCGCAGCGCAGTGGATGGCGGCGGGGTTCGTGCATGGCGTGCTCAACACCGACAATATGAACGTCACGGGTGAAAGCTTCGACTACGGTCCGTGGCGGTTCGCGCCGGTCGCCGACCCCTTCTTCACCGCCGCCTATTTTGACCAGACCGGGCTTTATGCGTTCGGGCGCCAGTCGGAGGCCGCCGCGTGGAACCTGTCCCGGCTCGGCGGCGCCCTGACGCAAGTGACGGACGAGAAGAGTCTCAATGACGGGCTTAACCTGTTCCCGGCGGCGTTCGAGGAAGGCATGGCGGACGCCTACTTCCGAAGGCTCGGGCTGGAAAGGCGGGGCGCGGAGGATTTCGCGCTGGTGGTCGCGGCGCTTCGCTGGATGGAGGCGAGCCGCGCGCCTTATGAACAAGTGTTCTTCGACTGGTTCGCTGGCGCCGCGTCCGAGGGGCGCGCGATGAAAAGCCCGCTTGCGGCGCTTTACCGAGAGGAAGCGTTCGCGCCTGTCCGCTCCGCCCTGCTCGCGGCGTCCGCTGACCGCCCCGAACGCTTGGCGCATCCCTATTTCGCGCGCGAGGCGCCGTGCACGATGCTCATCGACGAGGTCGAGGCGATCTGGGCGCCGATCGCCGAGAACGACGACTGGTCGGCGCTGTATGCGAAAATCGAAGAGATCGGCGCGATGCGCGAGGCGTTCGGGTTCGACGCTTCCGCTTATCCGCGTGTTTGAGGCATGGCGTTCGCGCGCGGCTTCAGGTCCAGCTCCATATAAATATCGCAGCGGGCGTAAGCGCCCTGCAAATGGGCGGGCAGCGTCGTTTCGAGAAAGCCGTGCCGACGGTACAGCCGGATCGCCGGTTCGAGCCGCGTATTGGACATCAGGACGATCTTCGACGCGGCGCGGTCCCTCGCCCACCGGGTCGCGGCGTCGAGCAGCGCGCCGCCGACGCCGCGGCCCTGAACCGACTGTTCGACGCCCATTTTCCCGAGTTCGTAAATCCCGGCGCCTTCCGGGATCATGGCGCATGTTCCGACGGCGCGACCTTCGATGACGGCGAAGAAGATTTCGCCGCCGGGCTCCAGGATGACCGTGTCCAGATCGCGAAAGATTTTCTCGTCGGTCCGCTCCACGGTGAAATATTGTTCGAGCCACGCCCGGTTGAGGCGTTCGAAGTCGCTGCGGTATCGTGGATGATAAGGAACGATTTTCATGCTGGCCGAATGCGCTATTCTAGCGACGGAGCTAGTTTGCGTCACGCTTTTGCGCGAGGCCGCGATAGCCGTTCGACAGAACGGTTAGAGTGGGACGAGCCAATCAGTCCGCCCTCAGCCGCTTTCCAGCCAAGGAATAAATCGGCGCCCCTGAGCGTGGGGTTAGCCTATATCCGCGCGTCGGCGTCCGAAGCGCGCGAGCCCGCATTGGACCATATAAGTTGCAGCAATCATCGCCATCGCGACGACGAACCCGACCAGAACGACCATCACCGGGGTGATCAACATGGCGCACTCTCCCTGCCGCCATTCCGCCGTAATTTCTGAAAAATTCCCTTAAGTTTTATGAGCCTGTGGTTAACGCGGCCAATCAATGGTCAGGCCAGCCTTCATCCACGGCCGGGAAATCAGGACTCCTTGCCGCGCACCGCGGAGGCGGCGCGGGTCAGGAGGTAAAACCCGGTGACAGCGCCGATCGAGGCGATAAAGCCGATCAGGGTCAAGGCGGCGGGTCCAAGGGTCATATCTTGCTCCTCAGCGCTTTCTTTCAAGTTCGGCGCCGGGGGGACCTGCGCTCGATTATGGCGGGATTTGGGCGCCCGGCGTCGGTTTCGCCCGTCACCCTTTCATCGCGGCCACGCACGGGTGCGTGAACGCGAAGGGCCAGCAAGAACGGCCCGGCGCGGCGTTTATTCCCATGCGGCGCGCGAGCGCCGGGCTCTTTCCGCGCCAGCGTTCCCAACCCAGGCTTTTGTCGTTAACATCCCGCCCTGACGGTCGGCGCTCGCGCGCCTGCGCCGTCACGGGGTTTGGGATTTACGGGGTGTCAGGCTCGATCGTTCGGGCCGGGATTTGAGGGGCAGATGACGTCCGAAGTCGTGTTGATGAATCGCCAGGCGGTGGCGATGGCCGCGGACAGCGCCGTCACCATTTCCGGCCACCAGTACATCAAGACCTACAATTCGGTGGACAAGCTGTTCCCGCTGGTCGAGGGCCAGCCGGTTGCGGTGATGATCTATAACAACGCCGAAATCATGTCGACGCCGTGGGAGACGGTGATCTCGCTTTATCGGGAAGCCTCGCGCGGGCGCCCGCTCGACACGCTCGAAGCCTACGCCGAAGACTTCATGTCGTTCCTTTCGGGCAACCCGGACCTCTTTCCGCCGGACCATCAGGACACGGAGTTCTTCAAGCACGTAGCGGTGGTGTTCACCGTCATCGCCGAAGACTTCGACTACCAGGTGCGGAAATACGCCGAGACCAACGGCGCGCGCGTCAAGGAGCACCTGACCTCGATCTTCGAATTCGTCGTGAACGAGCTTTACGAAGATTACGGGCGCTATCCGGACGACGCGCCGCGCCACGACCTCGGCTGCTTCCCGAAGGGAATGGGCGAGCAGGTGCGCCGGCGCTACAAGACCGAGATCGACCAACTCATCGAAAGCCTTGTCGCGACCTTGAAGTCGGACTTCGCCGGGCTTTCCGTTTCGGATGCGACGCGCGAGCGCCTGCGCGATATTGCGGTGCTCTCGGTCGTAAAAGACGCGTTTTTCGAGCATTACACCGGCGTGGTGTTCGCCGGCTTCGGCGCGCGAGACAAGTTCCCGGCGATGCGGTCGTATCTGACTTCCTCAGTCGTTCTGGGGATTTTGAAGCGCAAACAGGACAGGTCCGCCGACATGACGTCCGACGGCGGGCCGGTGGTGCAGCCCTTCGCTCAAGACCGCATGATCCGCACGTTTCTCACTGGCATGGACCAGTATCTGCGCCATTTCATGTTCGGCGAAACGCTGAAGCTTTCGATGAATCTCGTCACCGACGTCATCCAGCGCGCCCCGATGACCGACCCGCAGCGGCAGGCTTTGTTCCGCGACTACAGCCAGAACAATATGGGCGCAGCGTTGCGCGAGTTTTTCAAGTCGATCGACAGCTATCAGTATGCGGTGCATACGCGCCCGATCTACCGCGCCATCGGCTCGTTGCCGAAGCGCGAACTCGGCGAGACCGCCGCGTCGCTCATCAAGCTCAACTCGTTCCAGCAGAAAGTCATGCACGCGATCGAGACGGTTGGCGGGCCGATCGACGTCGCAGTCATCACGCGCAATGGCGGGCTGGAGATGAAGCGCGACAAACCTGATTTCTAAAGCAGGATACGGACAATGGCTGATCGTCTGAAACAGATATGGGGCGGCTTCGAAGGCGCGACGACGCGCCGGCTCGTCGGCGGCGGAGTCGACAACATTCATGTGCCGGAAAGGCGCGAACACAGCGCGTCCGACACCCAGTTTCTTCCTGAAAATTTTTCGCCGCCCGCCGAAGCCGCGTTCGCGGCGCTGAAAGCGCAGCTCTCCCGCCACGAAAAAAAGCAGGCGAGGAACGCCAGCCGCGCCGGCGCTTCTTATGCGCCCCCCGCCCCGCTCAGCCCCGGCGCCGAAGACGAGGGCGCGCCGGAAGCCGCGCGCGACCTCATTCGCGGCCTCCGGGCGACCGAAGCGCGCGTCGCGCGGAGCTTTTCGGATTACGGGCAAACGCCCGCCGGCGCCGAGAAGCGCGGGCGCAAGAAACTGTTCGGGATCTTTTGATGTGCAGTCGCTGAAAAGAACGACGCCGCCGGACAAGGCTCTCCCACCCTATCCGGCGCCGCGTCTCTCCCCCAGGTGTTCCGACAAGTCTTGCAAGGGACGGTCGGCTCTCTACCCGCGACGACCCTAAAAGGGCGCCCGAAGGGGCTATAGGAAAAACTGGCCATCGCCCGGATTTGTGAGCGGCGCGCCAGCCCGCGCCGATCTAAAGCCGCGACAGCGGCGCGCCGCCAAGGGTGCGGCGCCCGGAGTTGACGGCGGCCACAAGCGCTTCCTGGTTGCGAGAGAACTCGCCGGGCGTCGCGCCGACAAACATCTTGAATTCCTTGATGAAGTGCGACTGGTCGTAAAAGCTCGGCCCGGCGGCGTCGAGCCAGTCGGCGGCGTGGTCGAACTGGATGCGGTCGGCGGCGCGCAGCACCCTGTACTTGCGCTGAAGCAGTTTCGGGGAGGCCCCGAAAAACTGTTTCGAGATGCGGTCAATCTGCCGGCGCGACACGTCCATCATATCGACGAGCGTATCGAGGTCGAGATCGTCGGGGTCGGTCAGCCAGCGTTCAAAGGCGGCCGGATATGGCCCGTTGCAAGGGGTGCGGCGGGAGAGTTCGTAAGCGAAGAACCTGTCTGCCGCCGCCGCCATCGAGGCGAAGTCGGGAGCATTCCTGATTTCCTCTGCGGTCGATTTCGCAGGCGCGCCGGCGATGGCCATGAAATCGATGATCCGGTTGGCGAGCTCTTCGGCGGCGACGCCGAGCAGGGTGCGCCAGCCGCGCGGCAGGATGCCGATCCCGAAGGCGCGCGTGCCGGCTTCGGCTTCCATCAGATAGGCGCCCATGGTCGGGCCGATCAGAGTCACGGCTGAAAAGGGCGCGCTGCCGCCTTCGGGCATGTGAAAGCAGCCGCCGCCTGAAAGCAGGCAGCGGACATTGCCGAGTTCGGCCGCGAGCGGCTGCACCGTTCGCTGGTCGGTCTCGAATAGGTAATAGGCCCGGACGAAATCGCGCAGATCCGCCCGCGGCAGATGGTACCGCAGTCTCATAAACCTGCGACGCGGGAGAGAGCGCCGCCCCTTGCATCGTCGAGACTAGTGGATGCAAGGGGCGTTGTCGCCCCTGTACCTTGGCGCCGGGGTCAGGACGCTTCGGCCCGCAGGCGCCGGGCAGCTTCAATCATATTGGCGATGGCGGGCCTGGTTTCCTCCCATCCCCGGGTCTTTAGGCCGCAATCGGGATTGACCCAGAGCTGATCTGGCTTGAATCGCGCCGCCGCCGCCTTGAGGAGGTCCGTCATTTCATCAGCGGAAGGAACGCGCGGCGCGTGGATGTCATAGACGCCGGGACCGATATCGGCCGGGTACGACTTCGCGGCGAAGGCTTCGAGCAGCTCCATTTTCGAACGCGCCGATTCGATGGAGATCACGTCGGCGTCTAGGGCGATAATGCCCTCGGCGATGTCGTTGAACTCCGAATAGCACATGTGGGTGTGTATCTGGGTTTCGTCGGCGACGCCGGATGCGGCGATGCGGAAGCACTCGCTCGCCCAGCCGAGATACTCCGCCCACTGACTGCGGCGCAGCGGCAGTCCCTCCCGCAGCGCCGCCTCGTCGATCTGGATGATGGCCGCCCCATCGCGTTCGAGGTCGCAGACTTCGTCGCGAATGGCGAACGCGATCTGGCGGCAGACGTCGGCGCGCGGAAGGTCGTCGCGGACGAACGACCAGTTGAGGATGGTCACGGGGCCGGTCAGCATGCCCTTCACGGGCTTGTCGGTGAGCGACTGCGCATAGCGCCGCCAGCCGACCGTCATCGGCGCCGGGCGCGAGACGTCGCCGAAAATGATCGGCGGACGCACGCAGCGCGAGCCGTAGGATTGCACCCAGCCGGTCCGCGTGAACAGGAACCCGGAAAGCTGTTCGCCGAAATACTGCACCATGTCGTTGCGCTCGAACTCCCCGTGAACGAGCACGTCGAGGCCGATCTCCTCCTGCCAGCGGATCGCGGCTTCGGTCTCTTTGCGCAGGAACCCGTCATAGGCGGTTTCGTCGATAGCGCCCTTCGCGCGGTCGGCGCGCGCCTTTCTCACTTCCTTCGTCTGGGGGAACGAGCCGATGGTGGTGGTCGGGAACGCCGGCAGGCGAAGCTGCGCGCGCTGCTTTTCAAGGCGCGCGGCTACGGGCGCGGCGCGGCGCGAATGCGACGGGTCGAAGCGCGCAGCGCGTTCGGCGACGGCGGCGTTTTTAACGCGCGGAGAGGCGCGCCGCGCCGCTGCCGCTTTTGACGAGGCGTCGATCTCGGCGCGGACAGCGTCGCGCCCTTCATTCAGCGCGCGCGCCAGCGTCGCCAGTTCTTCAAGCTTCTGGACGGCGAAAGCGAGCCAGCCCTTGGCTTCATCATCGAGCGCCGTCTCCAATGCGAGATCGACCGGCGTATGGAGAAGCGAGCAGGACGGCGCGATGATGAGATCGCGCGCGCGGGCGAGCGGTTCGATCCTGTCGAGGATCGCCGCAAGGTCGGCGCGCCAGACGTTGCGCCCGTCGATAACGCCGAGCGATAACGTGAGGTCCCCGGGCGCGTTGCGGACAACGCTTTCAAGCTCCTCCGGCGCCCGGACGAGATCGATATGGACGCCTGAAACCGGGAGCGAAAGCGCCAGCGCCTGATTGTCGCCGAGGCCGCCGAAATAGCTGGTCAGCATGATTTTCAGCCGCGGCGCCGCCAGCTTCAACTCCTCATAGGCGCGCGCGAACGCGGTCCGCGCCGCCTCGTCGAGATCGAGGGCCAGCGCCGGCTCATCGATCTGCACCCATGTCGCGCCCGCTTTCTCAAGCCGGCGCAAAATCTCCGTATAAGTTGGAATAAGGGAGTCGAGCAGCGACAGGGGATCGAGCGCGCCGCTCCTGACCTTGCCGAGTTTCAGGTAAGTGACGGGACCTAGCAGCACGGGCCGGGTTTCGATCCCGAGCGCCCTGGCTTCGAGATACACGTCGACCGGCTTGGTCGAGGCGAGCGAGAACCGCTGGCCCGGTTCGAACTCCGGCGCGAGATAGTGATAGTTGGTATCGAACCATTTGGTCATTTCGAGCGCCGGCGCGCCTTCGTTCTCGCCGCCGCAGCCGCACGCGCCCTTGGCGCCCCGCGCCATGGCGAAATAGGTGTCGAGCCCGACCGGGCCTCCTGCCCAGCCATAAGCGGGCGGGATCGCGCCGACCATGACGCTCGTATCGAGGACATGATCGTACAGCGAGAAATCGTTGCTCGGAATATGCGAGACGCCGGCGGCGCGCTGGCGCGTCCAGGCGGCGGCTTTCAGGCCTTCGCTCCGCTCACGGAGCGTTTCGGCGTCGATCGTTCCCGCCCAGTACGCTTCGAGCGCGGTCTTCAGCTCGCGGCGCGGACCGATGCGGGGGAATCCGAGATTGGCGACGGTGACGGTCATTTAGCCCTCTTCTCATGTTTGAAGCGGGGCTCTGATCGGCTTACGCGCGAGGACGCCGTCGCGCTGGCGCGGACGGTTTTGCGCTCGGCCGCGCCGGACACCCCGCCAGCGGTCGTCGGTCGCCACGGCAGGTCTCCTGGCTCGCGGGTCGCCGCGCTGCGCCCGCCTTCCCGGCCCTGAGGGCCAGTGGCGTTACGGGCGCAGAACTCGCCGCTCACAGTTGCGGGGGCAGCTCCGGCCTCGCCTCGCGAAAGGCGCTCCGGATTCCCTCTTAGCCTCGCCCTAAGGCGAAGAACCATGGCGCGATAATGATGATCGCGTCAGCGGCGGGAGTCAATAAACATATAAGTATATCTTTATGTTGTTATTTTATTAGGCGCTATCTCATCAGCGCCTCGATTTCCGCGCGCTTGCCGAACAGGGCGCGCCGGCCCTCGGCGATGAATTCGTCGGCGCGGTCGAAGGCGTTGGGCATGGCGTGGCGGACGTCCGGTTCGAGGGTGATGTCGGGCGGCTCAGCGTAGGCGCGGGCGCGCGAAAGCTGCATCTGGAAAATGTCGGCCGCGGCGTAGGCGGTCTCGAACAGTTTCGGCCGCGACAGCGACTTCTGTTTCGCCATTTCGATCTGTCGGTCGATGAGGCTGCGGGTTTCCTTGACCAGTTTCGACACGGAAGGGCCGAGGATCGGTTCGCCGCCCTCAGTCTCTTCGCTCGCCGGCGCGGCGTCGAAGAGCATCGATCCCCCCGGCCCCGGCTGGTTGCGCGAGAATCTATGCAGCACTCGCGGCACGGCGTTGAGATCGACGGAAATCACCACATCCGCGCCGAGATGGCGGGCAAGCGACACCGGCGTCGGATTGGCGAGCGCGCCGTCGACAAGCCAGCGTCCGTCGCGGCGGACGGAGTGAAACATCACCGGGATCGCCGATGAGGCGCGCGCGGCTTCGATCACCGAGCCCTCGGTCAGCCAGACTTCCTCGCCGGTGCCGAGATCGGCGGCGACGGCGCCGAACTTCACGCCGAGATCCTCGATATTCTTGTCGAAGCCGGTGAACGCCATGAAGGCGGGCGCGGTGTTGACGAGGCCGCCGCGCGAGACGCCGAAGGTGAAGCTTTGCAGCGCTGAGAGAGGTTTCAACTCCCGCGCCCAGGCGCCGAATTCCTCCATGACGCCGAGCAGAGATCGGAAGAGC
>JAVJPA010000263.1:0-2156 GCA_040216495.1 Amphiplicatus sp.
GGGAAGATCGATCTCGACAAGTCCGGCGAGGAAGTCTTCAGCCAGGCGCAGAGCCTGATTTTCAAATCCCTCGCTGTGCGCCGCATCTACGACGCGGAGAACGACACGCTCATCTACGTCGTCTACTCCCGCAAGCCGGTAGAAGGCTCCGCGAAGATGGCGATCTCGACCATCGCGCTCTACGGGCAGGACGTCGATCGCGCGTTTGCGGCGCGCTGACCGGCGAAGATCGGCGCAGAAAATTTATCGAACCGTTCCGGCCAGAGCCGGCTGCGCACGCGCGCCGCCTTGAAGCGTCAGGCGCGGCGCAGCCGGAATCCGGTCCGGCGGCTCATCTTCTTTTCACAATGTCAAAGAGCGCAAAGTCTTTCCGCCGTCGCCGCGACTCCGACTTGGAGATGCGACGCCAACGGATGAAGGCAGCATAAGCGAGGCGAAAAGGGCGGGGATAAGTACAGAGAAAAGTGATGGTATCCATAAAAACTAAAGCAATATCATGTACTTAGAAAATCAGAAAAACAATGCGTTCGTATTGTTTTCTGAATTTTTTTGCCCCGCTCAAAATTTGTCCTTCCGCTTACGGACTTCCGCGAACACCGCGACAGGGTCGGCGCCGCTCATGCCGAGCGCGGCCTGAAGCGAGGGATCGCGCGCGCGCAGGAACGGGTTGGTGGCGCGCTCCATCGCGACCGTGCTCGGCACAGTCGGCGCGCCGCGCGCGCGAAGCGCGTCGATCGTCTTGGCGCGGGCGGCGAGAGCGTCATTGCCGGCGTCGACGCTGAGCGCGAAGCGCGCATTCGCCTGCGTGTATTCATGCGCGCAATAAAGCTCGGTGTCGTCCGGCATCGCCGCGATCTTGGAAAGCGACTCCCACATCTGCGCCGGCGTTCCCTCGAACAGCCGGCCGCAGCCGAGCGCGAAAATCGTGTCGCCGACAAACGCCGCATGGTCGTCTGCGAAATGATAGACGATATGGCCGAGCGTGTGGCCCGGCGTGTCGTGGACGCGCGCCGCAGAGGCGCCGAGCGAAACCATGTCGCCTTCGCCGACCAGCGCGTCGACGCCTGGGATCTTCGCCGCCTCCCCGCGCGGACCGATGATGCGGCAGCCCCATTTATCCTTCAGCGCCAGATTGCCGCCCGCATGGTCCGGGTGCCAGTGGGTGTTGAGAATATGCGTCAGCCGCCAGCCCTCGCGCGCCAGCGCCGCGTTGATCGCCTCGGCGTCCGGCGTGTCGATTGCGGCGACTTCTCCCGTCGCGCGGTCGCGGACGAGATAGCCGTAATTGTCGGAAAGGCAGGGAAACTGGCGGATTTCTATGGGCATTGATGAGGTTTTAGGGCTTAGGTTTTAGGGGTTAGTGACAAGGGACGCGCACGCACTCTAATCCCTAACCCCCAACACCTAAAACCTCTCATGCGCACCGATATTCTCGACCTCTGCAAATTCTACGAGAGCCCGCTCGGGCGGCGCGCGCGCGCCTCGATCGAGGGGCGGCTCGTCGAAGCGTGGGGCGAGGCGGCGGGGATGCGCATCGCCGGGTTCGGCCATGCGAGCCCTTATCTCGGGGTTTTTCCGAAAGCGGAACGCAGGCTCGTTCTCGCGCCCGATGCGCAAGGGGCGATGCGCTGGCCGACCGAGGGGCGCAATCTTTCGAGCCTCGTTCCGGAGAACGGCTGGCCTTTGCCGGACTCGTCGATCGACCGCCTGCTGATCGTTCACGGACTTGAAGAAGCCTCCGATCCGCAACGGCTGATGCGCGAGGCGTGGCGCGTGCTGGCGCCGACCGGGCGCCTCATCATCGTCGCGGCGCACCGGCGGGGCCTCTGGTCCATGGTCGACACGACGCCGTTCGCGGCCGGCCGGCCCTGGCTCAAGCGCCAGCTTTTCAAGCTGCTGCAAGGAGCGATGCTGAAACCGCTGTTCGTCACCGGCGCGCTT
This sequence comes from Amphiplicatus sp., assembly GCA_040216495.1. Classification (GTDB taxonomy): domain Bacteria; phylum Pseudomonadota; class Alphaproteobacteria; order Caulobacterales; family Parvularculaceae; genus Amphiplicatus. The sequence continues at coordinate 1,942 of JAVJPA010000263.1, forward strand.
TACTTCCCGCCCTTCGGCGCCCGCATATTGTTGCGCGCCGCCGATGTGTGGGAGCGCGCCGGCGCGCAGCTCTGGTCCGGCCTTGGCGGCGTTCTCATGGTCGAGGCGGGCAAGGAGCTTCTGGCGCCGGTCGGGCGGGTGCAGCGGGCGACGTCGCGGGCGCTTCGTCCGCACGCGGTGCGGCCGGCGACGGCGCGCGGCGAGATCGGAAGAGC
>JAVJPA010000264.1:0-9521 GCA_040216495.1 Amphiplicatus sp.
GGCGGCGCGGGCGTCGCCGCGCTCCCACCCGACGAAGACGTCCTCCGCGTCGAGACCTTCCTTGAGCGTTTCGGCGATCGTGGCGCTCGTGACGCCGCGATTGGGGCCTTCGTCCCAGACAACAGGCAGGGCGTCGAGCGCGGTCTTGGCGCGCCACCAGGTGTCCGCGACGACGGCGACGGCGGTGTCATCGACCCGCACCACCTTCTTGACGCCCGGCATCTTCGCGACGGCGGCGGCGTCGAAGCTCTTCACCTTGCCGCCAAAGTACGGGCACTGACGAATTGCGGCGTTTAGAAGGCCCGGCATGGTAACATCCACGCCATACACCTGCTTGCCGGTGAGCTTGTCCGCCGTGTCGAGACGCGGAAGCGGCTTGCCGGCGATAGTCCAGGTTTTCGGGTCTTTCAGTGCGACGTCAGTCGGCGGCGTTATTTTCGAGGCGGCGGCGGCGACCGCGCCGTAGGTCGTGGTGCGGCGCGACGGGCGATGGGTGATGAGGCTTTTCGAGACGGAACATTCGGCGGCGGGGACGCCCCATTGCTCAGCGGCGGCGGCGATCAGCATTTCGCGCGCTGTTGCGCCGCCGGCGCGGACATAGTCGTGAGACTCGCGGATGCCGCGGCTGCCGCCGGTCGAGTAACTTCCCCAGACGCGCTCGCGCGCGACGTTCTGGCCGGGGGTAGGATATTCGGTCGTGACTTTCGACCAGTCGCATTCAAGTTCCTCGGCGACGAGTTGGGCGAGGCCGGTGAGTGTGCCTTGACCCATTTCCGAGCGGGCGATGCGGATGACGACCGTGTCGTCCGGCTTTATCAGCACCCAGGCGTTGACCTCGGGCGCGGTCGCGTCCTGCGCGTGCGCGCCGAGCCCCAAGGGCACATGGAAACCGAGCGAAAGGCCGCCGGCGACTGCGACGGAGCCGACGACGAAGCGGCGACGGGAAAGAACAGCAGTGGCGCTCATGTTTTTCTCCTTAACCGCGAGAGGCGCCGGCGGCGCGTTTGATCGCCGCGCGCACGCGGTTGTACGTGCCGCAGCGGCAGATGTTGGTGATCTCCGCGTCAATGTCTTCGTCCGTCGGGTTCGGGTTGTTCTGGAGAAGGCCGGCCGCCGCCATGATCATGCCGGGCTGGCAATAGCCGCACTGGGGAACGTCAAGCGCGAGCCATGCTTTCTGAACGGGGTGGGAACCGTCCGGCGAAAGTCCTTCGATGGTGACGATCTTCTGTTCCGGTCCGAGCGCGCTCACCGGCATGGCGCAGGCGCGCGTGGGGAAACCGTCAATATGAACGGTGCACGCGCCGCAAACCGCGACGCCGCATCCGTATTTTGCGCCGGTCAGGCCAGCCTGCTCACGCAAGACCCACAGCAAGGGCGTATCGGGTTCGACGTCAATCTCGCGGGTCGTTCCGTTGATGGTCAGTTGCGCCATGTCGAAGATCCTGTGTTGGAAGTTTTCGAAGATGCGCGGCTTCTTAACCCGCGCGCTGGGTTATTCAGGCAAGCTCTTGAGGTAGGCGATGATCGCGGCGCGCTGCTCTTCGCTCCGTACGCCGATGGTCATTGTGGTCCCTGGAATGACTTCGCGCGGATTGGCGAGAAACGCAGCGAGCGTTTCTTCGTTCCAGATAATCGTCGAAGCTTTCAGCGCCGGCGAATAGCGTGCGCCTTCGACGCCGCCCGCCTTGCGTCCCATAATCCCCGCGAGGTGCGGGCCGATGCGATTTTGCCCTGCTTCGACGCTGTGGCACGCGCCGCACTGCGTGCGGAAAACGCGTTCGCCGTCGGCGGGGCTTTGCTGGGCGAGGGAGTGAGCCGGGAGTAAAACGAGAAGCAGACCTGCGATCTGCAATGCGCGGGATCGATGCATGAGCGTCATCATGGCCTTCCGGATAGTTGTTGAACTGTGGGGCGAAGACCGTTCGCCGGGCCTTCATGGGACGCTGAGTCTGAACTCTCGCCTAAGCATTAACAAGCGGCGCGTGTCCGCAGCCTGACATAAAGCTGACAAACCTGACATGTGCCGGGATATGATGACAAAAGCGTGATTTCGCGGCTGCGAAAACGCATGTCCCGAGCCGCTATGCGATGCTCTTTGCGAGCGTGAAGCCGATTCTGATGACGCCGTTCTGACTGTGGGCGTAGACGGATCCGCCGTGCATTTGCGCGATCGCCTTGACGATGGCGAGACCTAGTCCGTGCGTGTCCGTGCTGTTCGACCGGGCCGGATCGGCGCGGTAGAAACGGTCGAAAATCCGTTGCAGCCTTTCAGGCTCGATCGGCTCGGCCGGGTTCGAAACGCCGATGGCGACCTCTTTTTCCCTGTCCTCGATCGTGACCGTGACCGCTCCCCCGGTTTCGCCGTGGCGAAGGGCGTTATCGAGCAGGTTGGTGATGGCGAGCCGGCAGAGCGATTGTTCGGCCTTCGTCCGCGCGTCGCCTTCAATGCGAAACGAAGCGCCCGCCTCCTCGAACAGCACTTCCATGAATTCGGCGCTCTTGCGCGTTTCTTCGGCGAGCGAAACATCGACGAGATTGCCGGCGAGGTCTCCCTGATCGGCGCGCGCAAGGAACAGCATGTTGTTGATGATGCTGCGCAATCGTTCGAGCTCTTCGAGATTCGACTGAAGCACGCCCTCGAACTCGTCTGAAGACCGCTGGCGGGACAGCGCAACCTCGGTCTGGCCGATGAGATTGTTCAGGGGCGTGCGCAATTCATGGGCGACATCCGCATTGAACGAGGAGAGCTGCACATACGCCTTCTGTAAGCGTTCGAGCGCTTCATTAAGGGCGTGAACAAGCCCTTCAAGCTCAACGGGCAGGGTCGCCGTCGGCAGCCGCAGGGAAAGGTCGCCGCCGCCGAGCTTGCTCGAGTGCTCCGATAGCCGGTCCACCGGAGCGAGCTCGCGCCGGGCGATCCACCAGCCGAGCGCGGAGGCCGCGACGATCGCGAGAAACGAGATGATCACGATGCCGAGCGCCAGCGCCAACTGGGCCTTGTCGACATCGCTGTGTTCAATAGCGAGCGTCAGCCGCACCTGCGGGCGTTCCCCCAATGAAGGGATGAGGCTGGACAGCGTTAGGTAGTGAGCGCCTTCGATTTTGGCGTGGCCGAATCCTTGGGAGGAACCCTCCGCATCCGCCAGAAAATCGGCGCCGAAGGCGAACCGGGGGTCGGGGCTTTCCACGACAAAACGAAGACTGCCGTCGGTCGGCGTGAAATCCGACAGCTTTTCGGTGAACTTCTCCCATAGGACGAGATCGCCATACTTGCCGGCCATGCTTTCGACGATGGTGAAGCGCCCTTCCAGTTCCGCCTTTTTGTGCCGTTGTATTTCCGCCGCCTGGAAAGCGTAGAGCGCGGCGCCGGCGATTGAGGAAACGAGCGCCACGGAAAGCCCGAACAGCAGGGCGAGACGGCCGGCGATGGAATGAGACTTCATCGCGCAACCCCGTCGCGCGCTTCAAGCACATAACCCATGCCGCGCACCGTATGCAGCAGTTTCATCTCGCCCGTCGTTTCAAGCTTGGCGCGCAGCCGCTTGATCGCGACTTCGACGACATTCGTATTGGTGTCGAAATTGATGTCCCAGACAAGCTCGGTGATCGCCGTCTTCGAGACGATCTGGGAGCGGCGCCGCGCGAGCGCGGCGAGAAGCGCAAATTCCTTGGCCGTAAGGTTCAGCCGTCGGCCCCGGCGGACAGCGCGCCGCGAGATGAGATCGATATGAAGGTCCCCGATCTGTATTTTCGTGACTTCCTGCGACCGCCCCCGGCGCAGGATCGCCTCGATGCGCGCAAGCAGCTCCAGAAAAGAGAAAGGCTTGATCAGATAGTCGTCGGCGCCGGCGCGAAGGCCGCGAAGCCGGTCGTCGATCTTGTCGCGGGCGGTCAGCATGATGACTGGCGTGTCTCGCGAAGCGCGAAGGGCTTCAAGCACGCCGACGCCGTCGAGCCGCGGCAGCATCATGTCGAGAACGATGGCTTCGTACTCGCCCGTGAGCGCAAGGTGCAGGCCGTCCTCGCCATTGGCCGCATCGTCGACAGAATAGCCATGCTCCGTCAGGCCGCGGCGCAAATAGGCGACCGTTTTCGCTTCGTCTTCAACGACCAAAATTTTCACGCTTTCGACCGTTTCTTCGCCTGCGGATACGCCGGAATGCGCGCGCCTCGATCTCCATATTAGCAGAGCTTCGGATCAATGCCGACCGCCGCCCCGGATCGCGCCGGTTGCACCGGGAGGCATTCGACGCCCATCAGACGGGGGAGAGCTTCGGGCGGGCGAAGGCCAGGGGGAGAGGCTATGCAACCGGCGAGACCGCAGCGCCGGCGAAGGGAAAATCCCGTCGCCGGCGCCCGCACGCCGATCTACACTTGCGCAGGTGTCGCAAGGCTGACGCCGGAATGACATTTCTGACAGGAAGAGGCGAGCGGCGCGTGCGGTGCTCATGGCGCCGTCGCTTGCGTGCAACGTCAGAACTGCGGACACACGCCGACGCGCCAGAAAGTTCCGCCGTCGGTCGAGTGGAGCGTGTTGGTTCCCCATGTGGATCCGGGCATCGGATCGTTGCTGCCATTGGCGAAATAGTCCGGCGTGTAGTACGCGCCTGTGCTGTGCGCGCGACCTGCGGTTTTCTGGTTGTAGTTGTATGTCGTGTGCTGCTCGCAGCCGCTGCCCGGGTCGCCTCCGGGGTCGCCGCCCGGATCGCCCGCGCCGCCCGAGCAGGCGACCAACGGACCCTGGCACGAGGCGTCGTCGTCATGCCAGCGGCATTGTTGCGCCGAAACCGCCGTTTCGCTCAGCTTGAACGCGGCTGTCCCATATTCGAGGTAGCAGTTGGCGTAATTCGTATAGTCGAGCCGTCCGGCGTTGATGTGTTGCTGGAGAGTGGCTGTTTGTCCCGCATCGATTGCAAACGAAACCGTCTCAGCGTCGCTCAATCCCGAAAAATCGGTTGCGGTGACGGTCACGCTGTTCGCGCCGCCGGGCAGCCCGCACTTTTCCGCTTCGAAAGCGGCGCCGTCGATCGTCGCGGCGACCGAACCGGTGGCGAAAGCGGCTGTGACAGTATCGAGATCCTGATTCTGGTCGACGACTGTTCCCATGACCGTCGCGCACTGGCCGACGACATTCGCCGCAACGTCGGAGAGGGCGGGCGCTGAAGGCGGCGGCGGCAGGCCGATGCGCACTGTCGCGGACGCAGGCTCGCTCGTCGCGCCTTCATCGTCCGTCGCTGTCACCGCGACCACGTAAAGCGCGTCCGCGAGCGGCGCGCTTAGGCCCGAGTACGTTGCGCCGGAGCCGGAAAGAACGAAAGAGTCGGCTTGCGCGCCGCTGGCGGCGAGTTTCACAATGGCGCTTGCAGACGCGACCGTTCCTTCCGCGTCCGTTATCGACGCGCTGACGGAAACTTTTCCGTCGCTCTCCGACAGGGCGAGACCGGCGATCGTTGGCGGTTCGTTGCGATCGACGCGAACATTGTTCTTCGAGAAATAGTCGGCGAGGTAGGAGGCGTAGTTGATGCTGGCGTTCGATATGTAGGCGCCGCTCGCGCCTTCGCCGCCGGACCAGGCGTGCGCGACGCCGTTGAACCACAATCGCGACACGCGCCCGCCTTCCCAAAGCGTTTCCTGCGCTGTGCGCCCCGGCCCTTCGCTGATCGTGTTCGATCCTGGGACGATCCCGGCGCCGTAAAGTTCGGCCATGCCTTCCGAATTCTGCGTGTTGTAGCATTGGTTGACGGTGGTGTCGGCGTCGCCCTGCGCGATAGAGGCGATCTGGGTAGAGAAATATTGCCGGTAAGATGCGCCCGCATAAGAGTCGCAGCGCGCCGCGACATTCGCCGCCTCGCACGGGCCGAGCGCGCCGTTCGAACTTGTGCCGATGCTGGGACCGGCGCTGACGCCCATGCCGGCGAAAACGTCTGGCGCAAGACAGGCCGTCGTGTTGGCGAAGCTCGCGCCCGACGAAAGGCCGACGATATAGACCTGGTCCGGATCAATCTGACGCGCCGCGTCGCCGCTCATCGCGTTGGCGAGGTCGATCAGGCGCTTGTAATCGTTGCTGGCTCGCGATTTCGTTCCTGTCCAGTACGCCCAGCAACTAAAACCCGCTTTGTTGACCGCGTCGGGAACGGCGATCACCATGCCGTATTCGTCGGCGGCGACTTCAAGCTTGGCGGTGTCGAAAACCGTGTACGATTGCGCGCAGCCGTGCAGCACAAGCATCAGCGACTTTTTGTTTGCAGGTCCGATCGGCGAATAAGTCGTCGGCGTGTAAATGTTGACGTTGCCGAACCCGCCGAGACTGACATTGCGCTGCCAGGTTCCGGCCGCGGCGGATTGCAGCGAGAGAAGAAGCGCGAGCGCAAAAGCTGCGCCCGCACGCGCGCGCGCGCGGAGAATGTGCGTCATGTGGCGTTTCGCTCCGTTTCACGTTCTGTCGCGAAACAGCGGCCCGCCTGGATAATTCGCGTATTTCAGCTTCTGATTGCGGAATTACCGGGCGCGCGCCCTGTCGCGCAGATTTTTCTGTTTAAGCTCTTACGCGACCTCCGGACTATGCGGGCGCGCGCGAAAGCCGTCTATTGGACTTGAGTCCATGTAAAGGCGGGACTTTATTAGGGATCGGCCCATAGAGTTAAGCGCGAAACATATGCCGAAAGGAGTTCCGGCATCGCTTGTGCAACCCGCCGCCAGCCTGCATCTTCAGGGGGGGCATTCGCGGAGCGGTTATGACTCTTGCTAAATACTTTCTCTCAGCGGTAGCGGCGACGGCGGCGCTTGCTCTTGTGGTGTCGAACGCGTCAGTCAGTTCGCCAGCCGCTGCGCCGGCGTCGGTCAAGGTTGGGACGTCGCACAGTCTTCCGCACCATCAGCCCAAAGTCGCATTCCCGAACACGGACGACGGCCTGCCAATCATGCAGCTCGGCGTCGGCGCCGGCCTCGAAGCGCCGTTCATCAATGTCATCAAGGATGGGTCGATCAACTGGAACGCAAACGGTCCCGGCCTTCCTAAACTGGAGATCGCCGCCTTCGCCGCCGAGGGCGGAACCGACGCGGCATGGATGCCGCGTAAATTTCCTTCGGGCTATCAGCGCATCGCCGGCATGCCGTTCCGAGATGGCGCGCGCACGCCCGCTTTACAGCCCTACTATGCGGGAAGGTGGGTTATCGAATGGGACGGCGACGCCAGGCTGGCGTTCGGTCTGATTGATCTGAAGAAAGTCAAAGTATCGCATCCGGGGAAGAATCGCATCGAAGGCGTATTCCCGCCGTCGGGCGTAAACAACGCTAGCGTGGTCATCAATCAGCTTGGGGACGGTTTTTCGAATCTGCGGGTCTACCGCAAGGAAAATGAAGCCGCGCTGAAAGCGGGGAGGCTGCTTTCCCCGGACTTCGCCGCCTACGCCTCGCGCTACAAGGTGTTGCGCACGCTTGATCTGCAAGCTGTGAATATCAACTGGCAGCGCACGGCGGATCAGTTTGCGCCGCTGGACAGTCCCGGCTGGCGCCCAGCCAATTTCGAGAAGGTCAAGGCCGGCCCGCGCGGTTTCCCGCCGGAGCCCATGTTCCAGATGGCGATGGAGACGGATACGGCGCTCTGGATGCACTTTCCGGGGCAGGCTGGCGCCGGACCTGAGTTCGATGCTGACGACATTTTCAAAAATATTGATGACGGCTCGACTGGCGACGTGAAGGGCGCGCTCCACTCCGCGTCCGAGGAGAAGGCGCAGGAAATCGTCGCGAGCCCGGAATGGGACAGGATCGCGGCGCGCATCGCTGATGCGTTGATCAGCTCAGGCTATCCCGAAGATCGGCGCTTTTATCTCGAACTTTCGAATGAAGTCTGGAATTTCGCCAACCCGTTCTGGCGTTCGACGCATTATTTCGAAGGGATCGGACGCGGCGTGTCGAACGGCGCGCAAGGCTTCCGCTACGGCTACGGCTACGCGACGGCGCGCATGGCGGAAGCCTTCGAAAAGGCGCTCGCCGAGCGCGGCCGCAAACAGGCATGGGTTCCAGTGATCGCCGGGCAGATGGCGAACCCCGGAATGAATCGCGGCGCGCTCGTCGGCTACAAGGCGTATTTTGAAGACCGCAAGATCGATGCTGCGCCGTGGCTCAAAATAGCCGGCGTTGCGGCGGCGAGCTACTATCAGGGCGCGCTGAACGCCACTCACGGGGTCGCCAAAGCGCTGCCCGGCGAGACGCCTCCCGACGCCTGGCTGCGCGAAATCAAAGCGGATCCGGACGGACTCGCCCGGCGCGCAGCCGATCGCATCGTGAATGGCCCGGCGGCCCAGCAGGGCACGCTGGCTTGGATTGTCGCCAGGCGCGCGCAAAACGAGAAAGTCGCGCAGGAGTTCGGCGCCTTCCTGCTCGGCGATTACGAAGGTCATGACCATGACAACCCTAACCCGCCAGGGAAGCTGCGAAGCCAGCCCGATTATGTGAACTGGGTCGAACGCTATCGCTACGGGCCGGAAGGCGAGCGCGTCACGCGCGCGTGGGTCGAAGCGCTGCGCAAGCAGAACCCGGATGCGATCATCGCGAATTTTTACGGCATTTCCGCTGGCGACCAGGAGCCGGATGAGACAGATACGATTTTGGAGCATCCGTGGGCTGACGGGTTTTACGGCGATGAGAACGGGCGAACGAAAGCGCTCGGCGAGTATTTGCGTAAGCCGAAGTAACGCGCTAAACGCGCGTATCCTTAAAAATCGTGCTTCCAGTTGGCGGAGACGGTCTGGTCGCCGGTCTGCTTGATCTCGGTCTCGACGGTGATCGAGTTGGAGATTTCGTATTGCAGACGGACGGCGCCGTTTTCGCCGCGCGCGTCCTGCGTCGCGGAGACGAAGAGGCCATCCGCCACATACTTGCCGACTTCAAGCGAGGCGGCGCCCGAGTCTGAATCAAAGTCGGCGTTGAACATGTCGAGACCGAGCGCGCGACGGGCGAAACCGCCGCCGCCGAGCCCGCCGATGCCGCCAAGCTGGGCGAGAGCCTGCGCCATCTGCAGCGATTCAATAGCGGAAAGCTCCGTTGCCGGCTTGCCGAACAGGACCAGCGCCATGATGTCTTCCTGCGGCAATGAAGGCGAGGAAACGAGGGAGATTTGCGGTTGGAGCGCGCGGCCCTTGATCTCGATGGCGGCGACGACGCCTTCGCCGGTTTCATACTCGGCGCGCATGTCGAGGATCGGGTTATTCTGGGTGAGGCGGTCGAACGTGATCTGCCCGCGGGTCAGTTCGAAACGCCGCCCTGAAAAATCGATGAAACCGCGGCGGAGGGTCATCGATCCGAGAATAAGCGGCTCCTCTGTCGTGCCGCTGGCGCTGATCGCCGCGCGCCATTCGCTCTCAAGGCCGCGTCCGCGGATAAAGATTTTATCGTTGGCGTCGACCTTGATGTCGAACGCCAGCGACGGCGGTTTTTGCCCCGTCGTTTCAAGCTCGGCTGGCTCGCCCGTCTCGCCGTCGACCGGCTTCACTTCAATATCGACAAGCCCCGTCATT
>JAVJPA010000265.1:0-15813 GCA_040216495.1 Amphiplicatus sp.
CCGTCCCAGCCATTGTCGGTGTCCATCGAGTCGTCATCGTTGCCGGTGAGCACGATGTGTTTGAGGTTCACCGTCCCCCCGAAGAACTCCATGCCGTCGTCGGAGTTGTTGTGGACCTGGACATATTCGACCACGGTGCCGTCGCCGACGCCGCCAAAGGTGATGCCGTTCAGTTCATTGCCGAGCTGGTTGATGGCGAAGCCGGCGTGCTTGACCTGCGTGTAGCGGATCGCGCCGCTGCTGTCGTTGGCGAGAGCGCCGCCATAGACGGCTTCCGGCGCCGTGACGCCTTCGACGATCTGTTCGCAACCGACCGATCCCGGCGGAACGGCGGCGATGCAGCGGTTGATCGGCGCGCGGCCGAGAATGACGATACCGCCCCACTCGCTGATGGCGTTCAGCGGGTCGGCTTGCGTGTTGCGAAGGTCCGCTTCCGATGTGAAGACGACCGGATCCTGCGCCGTGCCGTTCGAAAAGATTTTCGAACCGCGGTTGACGACGAGGTAGTCGGCGCCGCTATCCCCGAAAATGACTGCGCCGGACTCAATGACCAGTTCCGCCGCCACGCCGCCGACAGCCGCGCCGTCAGCGCCGACGTCGACGCCGATATCCACCCGGCCGATGAGCTCATAGAGATTGCCGCGCGTCAGACGCAGATCGCTCGTCTGCACGCCGGTCACGCCGCACACATTGACGCCGCCAATGGTGGTGCCGGTGTCCGTGGTTCCGGCCGGGCAAGTCGGCTCCGGGAACAGGCCGAACGTCCAGCCGATCGCCCAGTTGCTGGTTTCGGATTCGCTGGGGCCGAAGGCGCCGATGTAATCGACGTCATCGAAGAAGTTGCCGCCCGGCAGGCTCGTCAGGTCGAACGCCGTAACCGCGTTTTCATTCGGACCGGGGAAGAAGGAGGCCGCGAGCGAGCTCGCGCCGACTTCGTTGTTCGCATCAGCGTTGACAGAACCGACCGCCGCCGGGGTGTCCGGGTTGTCGTTGGTGAGGCCGGTGCAGTCGAACAGGACCGAGTTGAAGGTCGGATCGACATCGACGCCGTCATAGGAGGCCGGCGTGTTGTTGCCTGCGGAGCCTTCCCAGCGGAAGCAGTTGGCGCCGTAGGAAACGACGCCGTTGAGGAAGCGGCCCACATGGCCCGAGTTGATGCGGAACGCATTTGTCCGGGCGCCGACGAGCGTGAAGTTGGCGATCGTCGGGTTGGTCGGCGGGCTGATGGCGTTGCCGGCGCTCGACATCTCGAAACCGTTGTCGCCGCCGTCATCGCGTTGCTTGATCACAAGGTACTGGACCTGGCCGTCCCAGCCATTGTCGGTGTCCATCGAGTCGTCATCGTTGCCGGTGAGCACGATGTGCTTGAGGTTCACCGTCCCCCCGAAGAACTCCATGCCGTCGTCGGAGTTGTTGTGGACCTGGACATATTCGACCTCGGTGCCGTCGCCGACGCCAGCAAAGGTGATGCCGTTCAGTTCGTTGCCGAGCTGGTTGATGGCGAAACCGGCGAAGCGCACCTGGACGTACTTCAACACGCCGCTGCTGTCGTTCGGGGTAGCGCCGCCATAGACGGCTTCAGGATTGGTCACGCCTTCGACGATCTGCTCGCACTGCGCCGTGCCCGGCGTGCCGGTGATGCAGCGGTTGATCGGGGCGCGGCCGAGAATGACGAGGCCGCCCCACTCCGAAATCGCCGAGCCGCCGTCATCGTTCGATGGGTCAGCGTCGCCCTGACGTACGAGGTCGTTCTCGCTGGTGAAAATGATCGGGCGGCTGGCGGAGCCTTCCGCGTCGATCTGCGACCCGCGGTTGACGACCAGATAGTCCGCGCCGGAAGCGCCGAAGACAATGGCGCCGGGCTCGATGGTCAGGACGGCGGGGGTGCCGCCCGTTCCAGAGGCGCCTCGGTCTTCGCCGACATTGACGCGGCCGTTCAGGCGGTAAGCGACGCCGTCAACATAAGGCAGCGTAAGGTTGGACAGGATGTTTCCTCCAACGTTGCACACCGTGAGACCGCCGACGCTTGTTCCTTCGACAAAGCCAGCGGGACACTCCGCATCGCCAGGTCCGCCCGGATCGCCAGGTCCGCCGCCCGGATTGCCAGGCCCCGTGCCTGGATCCGAAGGTCCAGGCGACTTGATCTCGTCGCCTTGCGTGCAGGCCGCGAGCGCGAAAGCGGCGCCGCCGGCGAGAAGAATCGTGCGAATGGTCGGAAGTAGTCTCATGTCTTAACCCCCGCGGGATGTTGACGCTGTGAAAACTGGAATGAACGGCGCCCCACGCGCCGCTCACGGAAGCGGGCGTTAGTTGGGGCGAGCGACAGTCGCGTGACAGTTATTTTGCGATTTTATGACGCGCGCATCGAAGTTCGGCGCACAGGGTACGCAATTGATGCGTTATCCTGTTGAATCGCTGCGGCTTGCGCGCAAACGACGCAAAATGCACTGTGTGCGCACTGATTAATTTAAAGGGCAAACCGATTTTCTCTGAATGGGTCTTCTTCGCCACAGCCGCGCTTGTCGGTCTTCTGATCGGCGGGTTTTTGAATGTCGTGATCTATCGCGGCCCTGCGATGTGGGGACTTGTCGGCGAGGATAAGCGCGCGCGCGGCGATCTCATTGCGCCGCGCTCCTATTGCCCCAACTGCAAGACTCCGATTGCGCGCGCACACCTTGCGCCTTTGGTCGGCTATTTGGTGGTGCGCGGTCAGTGCGCTTCGTGCGGCGCTCAAATTCCGATTCGTTATCCGCTGGTCGAACTGCTCGGCGCCGGCGCGGCGCTCGGCGCGTGCCTGCTTTTCGGATTCACCCTGTCGGCGCTTTTCGCTGCGATTTTTTTCTGGTGCCTGATCGCGCTCGCCGTCATCGACTTCGAGACAGGCTATCTTCCTGACGCCATCGTTCTGCCCCTGATCGCAGCCGGGCTGATCGTCAATATCGGCGACCGTTTCGTGTTCTTCGCCGACGCGGCGATCGGCGCCGTTGCGGGGTATCTCGTCTTCACCCTTATCCGCCTCGCCTACGCCGCCGCCCGCGGGCGCGAGGGGCTCGGCCAAGGCGACGCCAAGCTCCTCGCCGCTATCGGCGCCTGGGTCGGCTGGCAAGGACTGCCGGCGGCCATTTTCATCGCTGCGGCGGGCAGCCTCGTCATAATCATGGCGGTGAGGCTCGGCGGGCGGCGCTTTCAGGCTGGAACGGCCCTGCCGTTCGGACCGGGGTTATGCTTCGGGGCGGCGGCGGTTCTCGCCGCCAGCAGGATCGACCTCACCCGTTTCGCCGACGCGCTCATCGGCGGCTAGAGACCGCTTACTTACCCTTGAACTCGGGCTTGCGTTTCGACATCAGCGCCGCCACGCCTTCACGGCAGTCTTCGCTCGCGAGGAGACGATTCTGCAGCATCGCCTCGTAGGCGTGCGCATTGCGAAGCCCGTCCTGCGCGGCGGCGCGGAAAGCGCGCTTTGTCGCGGCGAGCGCCAGGGGCGCGCGCTGCACAAGGCCTTCCGCCCAAGCGAGCGCTTCTTCGCGCGCCTTGCCCGCTTCAGCTATGCGGTTGACGAGCCCCAGCGCGAGCGAGCGCTCGGCATTGATCTTCTCCGCTTCGATGGCGAGCTGATAGGCCCGCGCATAGCCGACTTCCTGCGTCAGCAGCCAGGACAGTCCCCCGTCCGGCACAAGGCCGATGTTGGCGAAAGCGCTCATCAGATATGCGTCCGCCGCCATTACGCGGAGATCGCAGGTCAGCGCCAAGGAAAAGCCGATGCCCGCCGCCGGTCCGTTGATCGCAGCGATCACCGGCTTTTCCATCGACTGGACGACGGCGAGAAAGGCGCCATATTCCGTATTCAGAATATCCTCGACCGTCCGCTCCATTGTGACGTCGGTGACGTCGGCGCCGGCGGAAAAGCCGCGCCCTTCGCCGGTGATGATGACGGCGCGCACCGAGACGTCCGCGGACGCCTTGCAGACGGCGTCGGTCAGGTCTCCGCGCATCTGCCTGTTAAAGGCGTTGAGCTGCTGCGGGCGATCAAGAGTGATCAGCGCAATAGCGTCGGCGGGCGTCTCGTATCTGACGGTCATCTAAGCCTCGTTTCCGGTCCACACATATCCGATCATCGGCCTGTGCGCTCGATCCCTCAAGCGGCTCGAACAGCGAATACGTTGAAGAGCGGTCCGGTAAAGCGCCGCTGGCCTGACTTTTGAGGGCCGCCGCCTGGACGACAGCCCCCCTTTTGACCCGTCCCGCCGGAAGCGATAGACCGACGCCGCAAAGCCGAGGAGGACCGCGTCATGACCAAGAGCCGCTTTTTTCGCCAGGAGTGTTTCATCGATGGCGAGTGGGCCGGAGGCGACAACACCATAGAGGTCAACAACCCGGCGACAGGCGAAATCATCGGCTCTGTTCCAAGATTCGGACGCAAGGAAACGGCGGCTGCGATCGATGCGGCGCAGGCGGCCTTCGTCCATTGGAAAGCCAGACCGGCGGCGGATCGCGCCGAATTGTGCCGTAAATTCTATCAGGCGCTGATGGACAATCAGGACGAGCTCGGCCGTCTTCTCACCATCGAAATGGGCAAGCCCCTCGCCGAAGCCAAAGGCGAAGTGGCCTACGCCGCCAATTTCTTCAAATGGTTCGGCGAGGAGGCCCGGCGCGTTTATGGCGACGTCATCCCTTCGCCCTGGGCCGACAAGCGCATTCTCGTGACGAAAGAGCCGGTCGGAGTCGTCGGCTCGATCACCCCGTGGAACTTCCCGACCGCGATGATCGCGCGCAAGGCGGCGGCTGCGCTCGCAAGCGGCTGCACGATCGTCTGCAAGCCGGCGAGCCAGACGCCGTTCTCCGCCCTCGCCTATGGCGTGATCGCCGAAGACATCGGCCTGCCCAGAGGCGTCATCAACGTCATCACCGGCTCCGCCTCCGAGATCGCCGACGAGATGTGCGAGAATCCGAAGCTGAAGAAGATCACCTTCACCGGCTCGACCGAAGTCGGCAAAAAGCTCTCTTCGAACGCGCTGAAATACATGAAGCGCGTATCGATGGAGCTTGGCGGCAACGCGCCCTTCATCGTTTTCGAAGACGCCGATCTCGACCGCGCCGTCGCCGGCGCCATCGCTTCGAAGTACCGCAATTCCGGCCAGACCTGCGTCTGCGCCAATCGGCTGCTGGTCCATTCCTCTGTCTACGATGCGTTCGCCGATAAGCTCGCCGCGGCGGTGAAGAAACTAAAAGTCGGCGACGGGCTTGAAGCCAGCGTCGAGCAAGGACCGCTGATCGACATGGCCGGCGTCGAGAAAGTCGAAGAGCATGTGGCGGACGCCGTGTCGAAAGGCGCCAAGGTAGCGCTCGGCGGCCATCGGCATCAAAAGGGGCTGAGCTTCTTCGAGCCGACTATCCTCACCGGCGTCACCCGCGACATGGCGGTCGCGAAGGAGGAAACCTTCGGTCCGCTGGCCCCGCTGTTCCGCTTCGACACGGAAGAAGAAGCGCTCAAGATGGCCAATGACACCGAGTACGGTCTCGCCTGTTACTTCTATACGCAGGACCTCGGCCGCGCCTTCCGCGTCATGGAAGCCCTCGAATACGGCATCATCGGTCTTAACGAAGGAATCATCTCAACCGAGGTCGCGCCATTCGGCGGGGTCAAGGAGAGCGGCATGGGCCGCGAGGGCTCGAAATACGGGCTCGAAGATTACCTCAACATTAAGTACGCGCTGGTCGGCGGGCTCGGAAAGTAACGGTCCCCTTAACGCAAAATCCAAGCGGCGCAGGCCCTCGCAGGCTTACGCGCCTGTTAACCATCTCGCGTTAGCCTCATGAAAACTTCCGGTGGGGAGCCGGATTTCCGTGAGGTATTGCCCGCATGTCCGCCAAACCGGCGTTTCCCCAGACACCAAGCGCCGCGCCTTCTGGCGCGCGCCTGATGACGACCGCGCTCGCCGCAGGAACCTTCGCCGTCGTCCTGATCTTCTTTCTCTTCGCTCTCTATTATGACGTCACCCAGCGGAGCATCCGCCGGGCCGAGGTCGAGCAATATCTGCAGACGATCAGCAGCGCGACGGCATGGGGCATCGACAACTGGCTCTCGGCGCGCGTGCAGTTCGCAAACGAGGTTGCGAACCATCTCGGGGAATCTGCGCCAGGCGACGATCTCGCCGAAACGCTGAGAAGCCAGGTCTACGAAAAAATGTTCCTGTGGACCTATTACGGCGAGGCGAACGGCGCCTATCACATCTGGCCGCCGGACGACACGCTCCCCGCCGACTACGATCCGCGCACCCGGCCCTGGTACGCTGATGCGGCGGCGGCGGGCGAGACGACGCTGACCGAACCTTACCTGGACATCGCGACCGACGTGGAAACTGTCACCGTCGCGGCGCCTGTCTATAAAAACGGCGCGCTGGCCGGCGTCGTCGGCGCCGATTTCTCCACACAGTCGCTGAGCGACGTGCTCAGGGAAACGGATCTCGGAGGTCTGGGATATGCTTTTCTCGTCACCGGCGACGGCAAGATTCTCGCGCATCCGATCCGCGAGCTGGTGTCAAAACATCTAAGCGACGCCTACCCCGGCACCACGCCGCGCGTCGATGACACAGTCCAGCATCTCGACGACGCGCTGACGCCGCAGATTCTCCGCTTTGTCGATATTCCCTCGCTGAAAGCGGTCGACTGGCGGCTCGCCGTCGCCATCGACCAGCATAAGGCTTACGCCGGCCTTCGCGAGTTCCGCGTGTCGGCGCTGGTCGCGACGCTTGCGGCGACGCTCTTGATGATCGCCGTTCTCGGCTATGTCATCCACCGCCTGCTGGTGCGCCCGCTTGAGAAAGCGCGCGTCGCCGCCGATGCGGCGAACGCGGCGAAATCGGAATTCCTCGCCTCGATGAGCCACGAAATCCGCACGCCGATGAACGGCGTTCTCGGCATGGCTGAAGTGCTGCTCAACACCGACCTCAATAAGCACCAGCGCGAATTCGCCTCGATCATCGTCACGTCCGGTCAGGCGCTGATGACGGTGATCAACGACATTCTCGATTTCTCCAAGCTCGAAGCCGGCAAGCTTCGCCTGATGACGGGCGGCTTCAATCTCCGCCAGATGGTCTACGAGATCGCGACCATGATGCAGGCGCGCGCGCTCGAGAAAAACATCGAGATGATCGTCCGTTATGCGCCGAACCTGCCTGAAGGCGTCGTCGCCGATGAAGCGCGGCTGCGCCAGGTGATCGGCAATCTCATCGGCAATGCGGTGAAGTTCACCGAAAAAGGCCATGTGCTGATCGACGTCTCCGGCGAGCGCGTGGGGGCCGATGTCGTCTTGACCGTAAGCGTCTCCGATACCGGCATCGGCATCGATCCGACGCAAATTCCGCGCATGTTCGAGAAGTTCGAACAGGCCGACAGCTCTCACACGAGGAAATTCGGCGGCACCGGCCTCGGTCTCGCCATCTGCAAGAACATCGTCGAGCTGATGGACGGCGAAATCAACGCCGAGAGCGAACCGGGGCGCGGTTCGCGCTTCTGGTTCTCCATCACTGCGCCGATCGATCCCAAGATCAAGGCGTTCCCGGTGATTTCAACCGCGGCGTTCGACAGCGTCCGATTGCTCGCCGTCGACGACAACGCCGTCAACCGCCGCGTCATCAAAGAACTGATGAAGGGCTGGGGCTTGCGCGCGACTATTGTCGGCGACGCGCGCGAGGCCGCGACGGCGCTGGAAAAGTCCGCGAGCGAAAACGATCCCTACCATGTCATTCTCATGGATCACCAGATGCCCGGCGTCGACGGCCTCACCCTGACGAGACGGATACAGGAAGATCCCCGTTTCGCGTCGGTGCCGGTGATCATGCTCTCGTCTATCGACGCGATCCATGCGGGCGCGACGCCTTCCGGCGGCCCGTTCGCCGGATACCTCACCAAGCCGGTGCGCCCGTCTCAACTGATGGATCTTCTTGCGCGCGTGCTGTTCGATCCGGCGACCCAGACGCTGAAACCCGCGCCCGCGCCGGTCGAAGCGCCTCCGCAGAAGGTCGCCGATCCGCAAGCGGATGACCGAACCAAAGTGCTCGTCGCCGAAGATAATGTCGTCAACCAGCTCGTCATCAAGAATATGATCAGCGCCGACGGCTATGACATCGTTTTCGCCGATAATGGCCGGATCGCCGTCGAGCGCTACATGGACATTGCGCCGGCCATCATCCTCATGGACCTCTCGATGCCGGAGATGGACGGGTTCGAGGCGACACGCCGCATCCGCCAGATCGAATCCGAGCGCAATCTTCCGCGAACGCCCATCGTCGCCGTTACCGCGCACGTCCTTGAAAGCGACCGGGAGAAATGCCGCCAGGCGGGCATGGACGACTTTTTGTCGAAACCTGTCCGCAAGCCGAGTCTTGTCGGCATGATCGAACGGACGCTGAACGTGGCGGCGGGCGTACAGGAGTCTCGCAGCGCGTAGGGCGCCGTTTCTAAAACTTGAACAGCTTCTCCGCGGCCTCTTTCGTCGAACCGCGATCGCCCAACGCTTTCTCGCAGCGCGCGATCTCCGTTTTCAGCGAGGCTATGCGCTCTTCGAGGTCGCCGACCGACATCGTGTAAAGATCCTGCTTGCCGAGCTTTTGCAGGGTGAGATCCGGCTGTTCTTTTGGTTCTTCGATATCCATTGCTCGATCCCTCGCGCCGCGGAGAGAAGCGATTGTGGGGGATCGCTTGCAGCGGATCAAGAACGGCTAGACCGGCGCGGCCGGGACATAGGCCGCGACGTTCATCATCATTGGAATGACGACCGCGCTGAAAACATAGCCGGCGGCGGCGGCGATTCCCCCGACCGCGACGGCGAAGGCGGTGAAAGCGGCGGCGGCGCTGATGACATCTCGGGCGGCGTTCATGACTGGCTCCTCGCGGGCGGTTGTCTAACCGTTCGCAAAGACCCTAAGACAAAGCCGGGCCCGCCCCCTGTGCGGGGGATCACAGGCCTTGTCGGTTTGGTTAACGCCTCAGCCAGGAGCCGCTCATGACTTCGCCAATCCCCCAAACCATGCGCGCCGTTGAAATAACCGCGCCGGGCGGGCCTGAAGTCCTCAAGCTCGCCGAACGCCCGACGCCGAAACCGGGCGCTCGCGAGGTGCTGATCCGGGTCGAGGCGGCGGGCGTCAACCGGCCGGATGTGTTCCAGCGCATGGGTCTTTATCCGCCCCCGCCCGGCGCAAGCGATCTTCCCGGTCTGGAAGTCGCCGGCGAGATCGTCGCCATAGGCCCCGATGTCGTCGCCGACAAGATCGGCGACAAGGTCTGCGCGCTGCTGCCCGGCGGCGGCTACGCGGAATACGCGGTCGTGCATGAAGGCTCGTGTCTGCCCGCGCCGCGCGGCCTCTCCATGGCGGAAGCGGCGAGCCTGCCCGAGACCTTCTTCACCGTGTGGGCGAACCTGTTCGAGGACGGCGCGCTCCGCGGCGGCGAGACGGCGCTCATCCATGGCGGGACCAGCGGCATCGGCGTCACGGCGATCATGATGGCGAAAGCGTTCGGCGCGAGCGTGATCGCGACGGCGTCGAGCGCTGAAAAACTGAAAGCGATCCTCGAACTCGGCGCCGATCACGCTTTCAATTACGCAACGGAAAACTGGGACGAAAAGATCAGCGACGTTGGCGGCGTCGATGTCGTGCTCGACATGGCGGGCGGCGATTTCGTCTCTCGCAACCTCGCCTGCCTGAAACCCGGCGGGCGGCATGTTTCGATCGCCATGCTGCGCGGCGCGCGCGCCGAGGTCGATATTTTCGCGATCATGCGCAAGCGGCTGAAACTGACCGGATCGACCATGAAAGCCCGTCCTGTCGAGGACAAGGCGCGCATCGCCTTCGAACTGCGCGGGCAGGTCTGGCCGCTGCTGGAATCGGGCCGCATCCGCCCGCAGGTGGACCGCATTTTCCCCCTCGCCGACGCCTCGAAGGCGCATGAGCGCATGGAAAAGGGCGCGCATATCGGCAAGATCGTGCTCTCCATATAGGACCGCCTGAGGGATTTCTTTGGGGATTAAGGCCCGGAGTCTCTTGGCCCGGCCCGGCAATCTGACTATATAGCGGGCCAAGTCGCGTTTAGCGCGCCGCTTTCCCCTAAAACCAAGGGTTAGCGCGGCCTTCGGGAAACCGGGGGCCGGGCAGAAACCGTATTCGGAGACTTTCCATGGCCGACAAGCCCCTGATGCCCATCGCCACCGCCGTCTGGCTGATCGAGAACACCTCTCTCAGCTTCGACCAGATCGCCGACTTCTGCGGCCTGCACCCTCTTCAGGTGAAGGGCATCGCCGACGGCGACGTGGCGGCGGGCGTGCGCGGCATCGACCCGGTCACCAACAATCAGGTGACGCGCGACGAGATCGACAAGGCTCAGGCCGACGAAGCCTACCGCATGAAGCTGATGCGTCCGAAAACGCTGATCGCCGAAAAGCCGCGCAAGGGTCCGCGCTACACGCCTGTGTCGAAGCGCCAGAACCGCCCGGACGCGATCGCGTGGATGGTGCGCAACCACCCGGAAATTTCAGACGCGCAGATCGCTAAGCTGCTCGGCACCACCAAGTCGACCATCCAGTCAGTGCGCGACCGCACCCACTGGAACTCGGCGAACATCCAGCCGCAGGACCCGGTCGGTCTCGGCCTTTGCACCCAGATCGAACTCGACGCGCTTGTGCGCAAGGCCGCGGCGAAGAAAGCCCGTCTCGAACCGGCGCTTCCTGAGGGAGCGGCGCTGGAACCGGCGAGCGAAACTGTCGCGCCTGAAGCCGAAGAGGATGACAAGGAGAGCGCCGGCAAGGTCGATCTCGACAAGGTCTTCGCCAATCTCGGCGGCGGCGCGAAAGCCGGACGCGACGACGAGGACGACGACAGCTACTAGGCTCCGGCGCGCGCGCCTACTCGTCCTTCGCCCGTTCTTGCCTTGCGCCGCCCGCGCGAATCATTCGGCCGCCATCGATATAGATCGTCTGGCCGGTGATATAGGAGGCAGCGCCGGAGGCGAGAAAGAACACGGTCTCCGCCACCTCGTCGGGATCGCCGAGCCGTTTCAGCGGGACCGTTTCTTTCGCCTGCTTGCGGTCGACCTCGCCGGCCGCGTCGGTATTGATCGCGCCCACCCCGACAGCGTTCGCTCTCGCGCCGTGCGCGGAAAGGGCGAGCGCCACCGCTTTGGTCATCTGGTGCAGTCCGCCCTGCGTCGCGGCGAACGCGACATGATCGGCGGCGGCGGTCACCGCTTCCACCGACATCATGTTGACGATAGCGCCGCCCGGCCCTTCGTCGTTCTCATCAGACGCCTGCTTGATCAACTGGCGCGCGACCGCCTGATTGATCAGGAACGCGCTTTTCAGGTTGGCGCCGACTACGCGATCGAAATCTTCTTCCGAGGTTTCAAGGAAGGCGGCGGAATATTCTTCGCCCGCCATGTGCGCCAGCACGTCGACGCGACCGAACGACTCGAGCGCTTCGGCGACAATGTTGTGCACATGCAGCCTGTTGGCGACATCCGCGAGGACGAACGAGGCCTCGACGCCTTTCTCGGTTAACTCCTGCGCAAGCTTGCGGCCTTTTTCCTCGTCCGTGTCGGCGAGAACCACCCTGTCGCCGTCCCGCGCAAAGCGGCGCGCGCATGCCGCGCCGACCGACGACGCAGCGCCGGTCACGATCACCGATCGACGGGCCATAAATTATCCTTTCAACGAACACGTTGAGGAGATCGCTGCAAAAGCCTCTCCAAAAATGAAACGAGGCGCCTTCGGCCCGCTAAGCGGCGCGCCGGGACGCCGGGTTTCACTCTTCGCCGCTGCTTGTCTAGTCCTTCAACGGCGGTTTTTCACAATCTATTGCGGACTGAAGTTCCGCAGTCTGATGCTTTCGATCTGGTCTTTGATTCGAAGTTTGAGGCGCTTGAGTTCGGTCACCCGGACTTCATCGTGACTGGGA
Source organism: Amphiplicatus sp. (assembly GCA_040216495.1). Lineage (GTDB taxonomy): Bacteria > Pseudomonadota > Alphaproteobacteria > Caulobacterales > Parvularculaceae > Amphiplicatus. The sequence continues at coordinate 11,946 of JAVJPA010000265.1, forward strand.
TGTTTCATTTCGACAGCAATCGCCGTCTCCAGCTCCTGGTGCCGCGTAGCCAGCGTATCCAGGTGAGCTTTCATCGCCATAGTCAACCTCCTTCGTGTTGGAAGACATCAAAGTAAATCACGCCGGCAGGCCCTATGTCGATAGTCTCCTGATCGATCCGCGTTAACCTTTGCGCTTTGCCAAGGCTGCCGCGGCTTGTTATCTCTTGTCCCGCAACCCATTGAGAGACTTGTGAAAAACTCTAACCGAATCATCCTCGGCGTGAGCGGCGCTTCGGGGGCGATCTATGCGCGCCGGGCGCTGGAGGCGCTGAAGACGGCGGGGATCGAATCGCACCTCGTGGTCAGCAAGGCGGCCGAGATGGCGATCGCCTATGAACTCGGCGAAAAGGCGAAGGGGCTCGCCGCCCTCGCCGATCACGCCTATGCGATTTCGGACGTCGGCGCCCCCATCGCATCGGGATCGTTCCGTACACGCGGCATGTTGATGGCGCCCTGTTCGGTCAGGACCATGTCGGAGATCGCGACCGGCGTCACCTCGAGCCTCCTCACCCGCGCCGCCGATGTTGTGCTGAAAGAAAAACGCCGGCTCGTGCTGATGGTGCGCGAAACGCCGCTGCATCTCGGGCATCTACGCACCATGACACAGCTCGCCGAAATGGGCGCCGTCATCATGCCGCCGGTTCCCGCTTTCTACGCCGAACCCGCCACCGTCGCCGACATTGTCGACCAGTCGGTCGGACGCGCCCTCGATCTCTTCGACATCGACACGCCGCTCGCCAGGCGCTGGGGCGAAGATCTTGAAAAAGGCAGACGCGGATGAGCGCGTCCTTCTGGGACTGGTCGATTGAGCGCTACGATCAGGATGGCGTCGCCAGCACGCTGCTCGACCTCCAGGACAATTTCGGACTCAACGTGAACGTGCTGTTGTGGTGCGGATGGTGCGCGCAGGATTTCGCCGACATACCGGAACTGGTTTTGCGCAAGGCTGTTGATCTCGCGGAGCATTGGACAAGCGATGTGACCGGCCCGTTACGGCAAGCCAGACGCGCGCTGAAATCTCCGCCGCGTCAGGCCGACGCGCAGGAGACGCAGTCGTTACGTTCGGAGATCAAGGCGCTTGAACTTCGGGCCGAGAAGATCGAGCAGGAGATGCTCGCCGCCCTCGCCCGCGATGGGCTTGATCTCGCCGAAAGCGGCGCGGCCGCCGGACGCGCGCGGCGCAACTTCGCACGCTATATTGCGCTTGCCGGCGCCCAGAAGAGGCCGGGATTTTCCGTGCTGGCAATCGACGCGCTGGCCGAGAAGCTTTATCCTGCCGCAGACGCCAGCACCGGCGCCCAGGATTGATATGACCGACCTGCCCACCGACGCGACTGAAGGCAAGCAAGGCAAAAGCCCCATCAACCGCTTCGAGGCGCGCGAGCAGGACTTCAACGGCGCCAATGACGAAGCGCTGCTCATCAAGTTGCAGATCGTCCAGCAGGAGCATGCGGATCTCGACGCCGCCATCCGGGCGCTGGAGTCGCAGGCCCATCACGACCGGCTCTCGGTCGCGCGCCTGAAAAAGAAGAAGCTGCGGCTGAAGGACCAGATGCAGGAAATCCAGGACCAGATGACGCCGGACATTATCGCCTAAGCGCGCATCACCGCGCTTTCTTCACCTCGTACATCGCCGTATCCGCCAGTTGCAGCGCCTCTTCTATTGTCGCGCCCTTGCGAATTTCGACCACGCCGCAGGAGATATGCGCGGTGAAGCTCGTCCCTTTCCATTCCACGGGCGTCGCCGCCACAAGCTCGGCGAGGGATTGCGCTTTCAATTTCGCGGTCGGCTGATCGTTCTGGGTAAGGATAATGCCGAACTCGTCGCCGCCCAGACGGCCGACCGCATCGGTCTGGCGGATGTTCGCCGAGAGGATCGACGCGACATGAGCCAGCGCCGCGTCGCCTGCGCCGTGACCGAGCGTGTCATTGATCTTTTTCAGATCGTTCAGGTCGGCGAATACAAGCGCCGAAGGCGTCTCGTAGCGTTCGGCCATCGCGACGGCGCGGTTGAGATCGCGTACGAAGGCGCGCCGGTTCGAGACGCCGAGCAAGGGGTCGGTGTCGGCGAGGTGCTCAAGCTCGTCGATGCGCGCGCGCGTCGTCGACAGCTCCTCGCGAAGCTTCTGCACTTCTGAGACGAGCGCCGTCAGCGCTTCGCGCACGCGCGGCGTCAACTCCTCCGGCGGAATGCCCGCAAACGACACTTCATCCACGGCGGGCGGCGCCGTCACGCTTTCGGCGCGCGCCGCTTTCTTCACCGCGCCGACGCCGCTCGCCGGCGCCGCTTTCGAAACGTCTGAAACTTTCATCCTTATCCGTTCATTCGTTGCGCGACGCTTGCGGCGCGGCTCGCGCGATTGTGAGGCGCATCCCGATTCGGCGCAAGAAAACCTCGCTTTGTCGCTTCGACCTTGAGGCGAACCGGGCAAACGCGCGACGTTTGTCGCGCGGATCAGGTGCGCGCCAATCCCCTTCTCAAAAGCGCGTCCCGACCCCGCGTCCGGAAAGAGGAGACGCCGGTTAACGCGCCCCCGTCCAGTCGGCCGGCGTCTCCTCGACCCTGCTTTTCCCGCATTCGCTTGTTCCGGGCCGCCGGCCTGCTATAAGCCCCGTTTTTCCGAGCGACCGGAGGGGACCCGCCGTGGCGACCGTAAGCGCGAAAACCGGCCCTCTGGTCGGCGTCATCATGGGCTCGCAGTCGGACTGGGAGACGATGCAGCGCGCCGTCGCCATCCTCGACGAGTTCTCCATTCCCTATGAAGCCCGCATCGTCTCGGCGCACCGGACGCCCGAGCGGCTTTACGACTACGCCAGGGAAGCCGCCGGGCGCGGCCTCAAAGTCATCATCGCCGGAGCCGGCGGCGCAGCGCACCTTCCCGGCATGGCGGCGGCGATGACGATGCTCCCGGTGATCGGCGTGCCCGTGAAGTCGAAAACCCTGAAGGGCCTCGACAGCCTTCTCTCCATCGTCCAGATGCCCGCCGGCGTGCCGGTCGCGACTGTCGCCATCGGCGAGGCGGGCGCCGCCAATGCTGGGCTTCTCGCGGCGCAGATCCTCGCGCTTTCCGACGCCCCTTTGACGAAGCATCTCGCCGAATGGCGCGCCCGGCAGACCGCCTCGGTCGGCGATGCGCCGAAGGATGCGTGATGCCTTCAGATAGCGGCGACAGTAGGAACGCGCCCATCCCGCCGAACGGCGTCATCGGCATTCTAGGCGGCGGCCAGTTGGGGCGGATGCTGGCGCTGGGCGCCGCGCGGCTCGGCCTCAGGACGCATATTTTCGCCCCGGACGATCCCTGCCCCGCCGCTGATGTCGTGGCGCGCCGGACCATCGCTTCCTACACGGACGAAGCGGCTCTCGCCGCCTTCGCCCGCGCGGTCGATGTGGTCACCTACGAGTTCGAGAACGTGCCGGCTGAGACCGTGACGCTGCTCGAGGGCTTCGGCGCGCGGGTCGCGCCGGGGGCGAAAGCGCTGGCCGTGGCGCAGGATCGGCTGGTGGAGAAGGACTTCATCAATCGGATCGGCGCGAAGACCGCGCCCTATTTCCCTGTCGACGACATCGCCTCGCTCGAAGAGGGCCTGAAAAAGATCGGCCGTCCGGCGATCCTGAAGACCCGCCGCCTCGGTTATGACGGCAAGGGCCAGACGACCATCGGCGACAATGCGAAAGATCTCGGCCTCACCTGGGAGGAAGCGAAGAAGAAAGCCTGGGATGAGATCGGGGCGCGCCCGTCGATCCTCGAAGGCTTTATCGACTTCTCCTGCGAAATTTCGGTCATGGGCGCGCGCGCGCGCAACGGCGACATCGCGCTTTACGATCC
>JAVJPA010000266.1:0-6896 GCA_040216495.1 Amphiplicatus sp.
GCCGAATGCGAAGATCATCGACGCGCGCCGCCATCCGCTCGCCTGCTGCTTTTCCGGCTTCAAGCAGCACTTCGCGCACGGGCAGAACTTCTCCTACGGTCTGACCCGGATCGGCCGTTATTACAGCGACTATGTCGGGCTGATGAAACATTTCGACGAAGCGCTGCCTGGCGGCGTGCATCGCGTCATTTATGAAGAGTTGGTCGCCCAACCGGAGCGGGAAATCCGCCGCCTTCTCGATTTTTGCGGACTCGCCTTCGAGCCTGCCTGTCTCGCTTTCCATGAGACCGAACGGGCGGTGCGCACCGCGAGTTCCGAACAGGTCCGCCAGCCGCTTTACGCGGGAGGGGTCGATCACTGGCGCAATTATGAACCGTGGCTTGGTGATCTGAAAACCGCCCTCGGACCCGTCCTCAACGCTTATCCCGACGCGCCGTAAGCGGAATGATTGAGCCGGCCGCCACTCCAGGAGAGGGCGGTCCATGCGCGCCCGGCGCGCGAGATTCTTCGGAAATATCCTTATTCCCGGTCGAAATAGGAACGTTTGGGCCACAGGTTGGCGGAAAATGGCTCGTTTCAACTTGTCCTGATTGTGACAAATGTATGATCGGCATAGCCTTCGGAAAGGGGCGATTCGGATGACGGCAAGCGCTGCCTGGCAGCGCCAGAGGGAGCGATGAGATGGTTGTCAAACAGGAACTTGCTAAGGTGATCGGGCGCCGCCGGGTGGTTCGGTCAGTTCTTTTAGCCTCGTCGATGTTGACCGCCGCCACGGTTGCGGCGGCGCAGGATGACCCGCCGCCTGTGCGGAGGGGCGTCGATATCATCACAGTCACCGCGCAGAAGAAGTCCGAAAGCGTGCAGGATGTGCCGATCAGCATCATCGCGCTCGGGACGGAAAAGCTCGACGAGCTTCAAGTTTCGCAGTTCAGCGACTACGCCAAATTCATTCCGAGCCTGACCTACCAGTCGACAGGCCCCAATTATACGACCGTCTATTTCCGCGGCGTCGCCAGCGGCGGCGACGGGAACCACTCGGCTTCACTTCCGAGCGTCGGCGTCTATCTCGACGAACAGCCGGTCACCACCATTCTCGGCCTTCTGCCGATTCATGTTTACGACGTCGAGCGCGTCGAGGGGATCGCCGGTCCGCAGGGCACGTTGTACGGCGCAAGCGCCCAATCGGGCGTTGTGAAGATTGTCACCAACAAACCGGACCTTTCGGGCTTCTCCGCAGGTTATGATCTTGAAGCCAACGCCGTACAGCACGGCGATATCGGCTATCAGTTCGAAGGATTCGTGAACCAGCCGCTCGCCGACAACGCCGCCATTCGCCTTGTCGGCTACTATAAAAAAGACGCGGGCTACATCGACAACATTCTCGGCGGCAAGATCTTCCCCGGTTCCGGCATCAGCCGAACCAATGCCGATCTTGTCGAAGACAATTTCAACGATGTTGAAACCTACGGCGCGCGCGTCGCGTTGAAGATTGACCTGAATGAAAGCTGGACTGTCACGCCGTCCGTGTTCGCTCAAAAGTCGGAATCGAATGGCGTTCACTTCTATAACCCGGATTCCGGCGATCTCAAGATCACGCGCTATGAACCGGAATTCAACACCGACAAGTTCGTTCAGGCGGCGCTGACAGTCGAAGGCAAAATAGGCAATTTCGATATTGTGTACGCCGGCGCATATCTCCGCCGGCAGATCGACTCCAATTACGATTACACTGATTACGCCTATTATTACGACGTGCTCTATCAGGACCTCGGTTATAATTTCAGCGCCTATTTCTATGACAACATGTACAATCCGATTGATCCGTCCCAGTTTTATCAGGGTGACGATTCATACGGAAAGTACTCGAACGAAATCAGGCTTTCCTCGCCGCAGGACCAGCGTTTGAGATTCGTCGCCGGCTTCTTCCAGAATTACCAGCGGCACAACATTCACCAGCAATATATCGTCCGGGATCTAGCGGACTTTCTCGAAGTGCCGGACCATCCCGACACGATCTGGCTGACCGAACAGAAACGGGTCGACCGGGATCTGGCGCTGTTCACCGAGGTCGAATTCGATCTTACGGAGAGGCTTACGCTCATCGGCGGCGTGCGCGGATACAAGTACAATAACTCCCTGATCGGGTTTAACGGGTATGGCGCAGGTTTCTCCGGCTCCACAGGCGAAGCGGCGTGCTTCGGTCCTCCGAGCGTTCCCGACTCCCCGTGCACGAACCTCGATAGCGTTCAGAAAAAAACCGGCGAGACCCACAAGCTGAGCGTCACTTACGACGTCGATGACGCGAAGATGGTGTATCTCACCTACTCGACCGGTTTCAGGCCGGGCGGCGCCAACAGACGAACGCCTCTGCCGCCCTATCTCGAGGACAAACTGGTCAACTACGAAGCGGGCTTCAAAACGGGATGGGCAGACAATACGTTCGTGCTGAACGGCGCCTTTTTCTATCAGAAATGGAAAGACTTCCAGTTTCCGATCCTCGGCCTCAATGGCCTTACGGAGGTCCAGAACGCCGCGCAGGCGCGCATCTACGGCTTTGAAGCCGACATGACTTGGGCGCCGACAGACCGCTTTACATTGAACGGCGCCGTTTCGGTCATCAATTCCGAACTCAGCGAAAACTTCTGCGGCTTCTTCGACGCCGACCGCAATCCTGTAACGGATTGTCCGCAGGCGGTGGACGATCCCGACACGATCGGCGACGAAACAGGGGACCCCGAAGCGCCGTCAGGAACGCGGCTTCCGGTCGTGCCGAAATTCAAGGGCACGATGACAGCGCGGTACGAGTTCCCCATCGGGGCTATGACAGGGCATGTCCAGTCTTCAGTTTCGGGTCAAACGGATTCGCCATCTAACCTGCTTGTCGTCGATCAGGATATCATCGGCGATCAGGAAGGGTTCGTCCTTGTCGACTTCACCGCGGGCGTGCGGCAGGACAATTGGCGTCTGGAAATGTATGTGACGAATGCCTTCGACGAGCGGCCTGACCTTATCAGCTTCGTCGGCTGCGCAATCACGACATGCGGCATTGTAGGACCGCAGGGAACGAACGGCATTTACAGCGGCACCGCGAGGCCGCGCACTTACGGGATCCGGTTCGGGCAACAGTTCTAGCGCGGGAGGGCGCGGGAGGGGGTGGTTGCGCGGGGAGCCTGACGGCGCCCCGCGCATCGCCTACCGCAAGCAGCTTCTCCGCGAAACGCTGAAGGAACAAGGTGAAGGATCAGAAGCCCTCCCGACCGCTCGGCTTCTGGATGTGCGTGGCGCTGGTCGTCGGCAACATGATCGGGTCGGGGGTTTACCTCCTTCCCGCGACGCTCGCCCCCTATGGCTGGAATGCGATTTTCGGCTGGGTGCTGACGATCTCGGGCGGGCTCTGCCTCGCCTTTGTGTTCGCGCAGCTCGCCCGCGCCATGCCGAAAGCCGGCGGGCCTTACGCCTACGCGCGCGAAGCCTTCGGGCCGGCGCCGGCTTTTCTTGTCGCGTGGAGCTACTGGATATCGATCTGGGTCGGTAACGCCGCCGTCGCCACCGGCTCGGTCAGTTATCTCAGCGTCTTCTTTCCGGAAATCGCAACAACGCCCGGTCTGCACGCCATCGTCACGTGCGGCGTCATCTGGATACTGACGGCGGTCAACTGCCGCGGCGCGTTTCTGGCGGGAGGCGTGCAGCTCGTCTCGACGATCATCAAGGTTATCCCGCTGTTCGCCGTAATGGTCCTCGCCATTATTGTCGTGCTTGGGCTGGGAGACGCAGCGCCGGCCGCGCGAACGCCGTTCGCTTTCGCCGATCTTAATGTCGCTGGCGTCACCGCCGCAGCGACGCTGACATTGTGGGCGCTGCTCGGCCTCGAATCGGCGACAGTCCCGGCTGAAAAAGTAAACGATCCCTCCCGCACCATTCCGCGCGCGACCATGGTCGGCATGCTGATCGCCGGCGTTCTTTATCTTTTCACCTGCTCGGCGGTGATCCTGCTTCTGCCAGCGGACGAAGTCGCCGCGTCGTCGGCGCCCTTCGCCGATTTCGTGTCGCGCTACTTCGATCCGCGCGCGGGCGTTCTCATCGCAGCGTTTGCGGCGCTTTCAGGCTTCGGCGCGCTCAACGGCTGGATACTTCTTCAGGGCGAGCTTCCCTACGCCATGGCAAAAGACGGCGTCTTTCCACGCGTCCTCGCCAAAACCAATGCGCGCGGCACGCCCGTGCGCGCGCATCTCGTCTCAAGCGCGCTGCTCACCTTTGTCGTCCTGATGAACTATTCAAGAACCATGACAGAGGCGTTCACCTTCGTCCTGCTTTTGTCGACGACGTCCTCGTTGTTCATGTATCTCGTCACGGCGTTGTCGGCGCTCGCTTTGCAACGCAAGGGAGTCGCGTCTTCATCGTCAGCGCTTAGCGTCGTCGCTATTGTCGCCGCGCTTTACGCCATGTGGACGATCTACGGCGCCGGCGGCGAGGCTGTGAAATGGGGCTTCGCCCTGCTGCTCGCTGGCGCGCCGGTTTACCTGTTCGTACGCTGGCGAAACGGCAAGGACGCCGTCCCATCCGCGCGATAACGTTCGACGCTTATTCTCCGCCGAGCGTTGTCAGCACCACGTGCCAATGATCGAGCGCGCCGTCGATCGACGCGACAGGCGCTCGCTCGTTAAGGCCGTGAGCGAACTCGTCTTCAGCGCGCATGAACAGTCCTGATGCGCCATAGCTGTCGACGCCGCGCGCGCGGAAGTAGAGACTGTCGCTGGCGCCGGCTGACATGTAGGGGATGATCGGAAGCCCCGGATACCGCCGGTCGAGCGCCTTGCGGATCACGGCGAGAATGTCGTCGCGCAGCGGCGAGGCGGGGCTTTCAGGGGTCGACGATTCAACGATCAGCGCGACCGAGGCGTCCGGATTGTCGATCACCTTTTCAAGCGTTTGCCGCACGCTCTCGACGCTGACGCCGGGGAATATGCGGCAATTAACCGAAACGGTCGCGCGCTGGGGCAAGGCGTTGAGCGCATGGCCGCCTTCGAGCATCGTCGCGACGCAGGTTGTGCCAAGCTGGCCGACATATTCCGGCTTGGAGCGCAGCAGTTTAATCGCCTTCTTGTCTTTCGGGTTGTCGGCGAAGCGGCGCATGGCGTCGGCGATCTCGCCGGATTCCTGCGAAGACGTGGCGCGGAACGACTCCAGCGTGATGTCGCTCCATTGCACCGGGAATTCATACGCGCAGATTTTGCTGACCGCTGCGGCGAGGTCGTAGATCGCGTTATCGGCGCGAGGCTGGCTCGAATGGCCGCCCGGATTGGTGAACTCGATGCGGAAGTCGGCGTAGGTCTTCTCGGCGCCCTGAAGGTAATAGGCGATGGGCTTGTTGTCGCTCGACAGGGCGCCGCTGGCGCCGTCGGCGTTGAGGAGTACGCTCGCGCGCTCGAACCTCTCGGCGAGAACGGCGGTCGTCGCCATCCGGGTCTCTTCGTCGCCCGAAAGCAGCATGACGATGTCGCGTTTCGGCTTGAACCCTTCCTGCTTGAGACGGGCGAGCGTGACCGTCAGCATCGAAACCCCGAACTTCATATCGGAGGCGCCGCGCCCATAAATAAAGCCGTTCTCTTCGACGGCGGTGAAAGGATCGCGCTCCCAGTCTTCGGGCTTGGCTTCGACCACGTCCATGTGGCCGGAGAGAAGGATCGGCGCTTCAGAGGTCTCTCCGCGCAGCGTGACGATCATCATCGCCGTGTCGTCCATCGGGATGATTTCGATATCGGTGTCGGCGAATCCGGCGGCCTTTAAAACCTCCGCAAGATATTCCGCATACCGGGTCATCTGATCGCCGGGCACGACGGTGCGGAAACCGATCGAGTCCATCAGGATTTTCTTCGCCTGCTCGGTATAGGCCGGAGGGGTCAAAGGCTCATCCTGCGCGGCGGCGGGCGCAGCAAGGCCGGCCGCAACCGCGAGGAAGGCGAATGAAATAGGGGAGACAGTCGCCATGATGCGGCCCTTTCGCTTGCGCCCCGATTTGCGGGCGGCATACTCTTGTTTGCGCGATCTTTCAGGGAAGCTAGCGCAATGTGCGGGCGGGCGGGAGATAAAAATCATGGAACGATTGCAACGGCTCGCGCTGGGCGCGGTTGCGCTGATGCTGTCATTCGCCGCGTCAATGACGAGTTCGCACGCTGAGACCGTCTACGTGCGCGCCGGAAAACTGGTCGATACGGAGCGCGGCGCCGTTCTTGACGACCGCCTGATCCGGATCGAGGAAGGGCGCGTGGTTTCCGTCACGCCGTTCGCCGGCGCCCCGTCAGACGGAAAGCTTGTCGATTGGTCCGCCTACACCGTGCTGCCCGGCCTTATGGACATGCACACGCATCTTGTGGGCGGGCTCCAGTCTCATATCGCCGATCCGCTCCTGACGAGCGGCGCGCAGGACGCGCTTATCGGCGCGGCGAACGCCCGCGCAACCTTGCGCGCAGGGTTCACGACGGTGCGCGATGTCGGGGCGTGGCGCGCCTTCACCGATGTGGCGCTCCGCGATGCGATCGACAACGGGTATGTCGAAGGCCCGCGCATGTCGGTCGCCGGCGGATATTTCACCATTCCCGGCGGCGGCGGCGCCATCACGGGGCTTGCGGAAGATGTCGTCGTTCCGCCCGACATGACGCGCGGCGTCGTCGCCGGCGCAGAAGACGCGCGCCAGAAAGCGCGGATGTTTTTGCAGCATCATGTGGATTGGCTAAAGCTGATCGCGACCGGCGCCGTGCTCACAGTCGGTACGGAACCTGGCCAGCCGGAACTTACCGAAGCCGAAATGCGCGCAATTGTCGGCGAAGCTTCGAGTTACGGCGTGCCCGTTACCGCCCACGCCCACGGCGCCGAAGGCGCCAAAGCCGCGATCCGCG
>JAVJPA010000267.1:0-2797 GCA_040216495.1 Amphiplicatus sp.
GACGACCGCACCATCGACAGCCATATCAAGCGCATCCGCAAGAAGTTCCGCGTCGTCGACAAGGAATTCGATTCCATCGAAACCCTGTACGGCGTCGGCTACAAATATAACGACGGCTAAAAAATAGATGGCTGAGGGCGCCGGCACGCGACGGCGACGCAGGGCGAGATATTCAGTCTCGCGCCTGACGGTCACTATTTTCCTCGCCAACGTCATCGCGCTGGCGATCCTCCTCGTCGGCTCCTTCGGCCTCACCCAGTTCCGCGACGGCCTCATTCAGGCCAAGCTTCAGGGCGTCCGCGCGCAGGCGCAGATCATCGCCGACGTGCTGGCCCAGACCGCCATCGACGAAACCACATGCCAGCCTGTCGAGGAGGGCGATCTCGCGCGCATCGGCGAAAGCGGCGCGCTCTGCGCGCTTTCGCTCGATCAGGGCGACGTCAACGAGATTTTCAACCGGGTCTGGGATTCGTTCGAAGGCCGCGTGCGGATCTTCAAGGCGCCGCAGACCTTCGAGACGCCGCCCGTCGGCGATGCGAGCGAGCTCCTGCTCGAAGACGTGGTGCTGCGCCGGGACATCATCGTCACGGAAACGCTCGCGCCCATCGAGGAAGCGACCACGGAAAACTTTTTCGCGCGGCTCTGGGCGCCCGTATCCGAAGCCGTGGGCGACGTGCTTTCCGGGAATTACCGGCGTAACGCCGCGCGGCGCTCCATCGAGGGCGAACTCAACGACGCGCTCGCCTCTTCGCCCTTCGCGCAGCAGCGCGGCGCGACCTCGGTGCGCCTCAACGAGGACGGCGAACTCGTCGCCTCGGTGTCGGTGCCGATCCGCAAGGTGCAGGCGATCTACGGCATCGTCACCGCGGAGATCGGCGGCATCGACGCGCTGGTCTCCGACGCGCGCCTTGCGATCCTGCCGTTTTTCGGCCTCGCCTCGACGGCGGCGATCCTGTCGTCGCTGCTGCTGACGGCGGCGATCGCCCAGCCGATCCGCCAGCTTGTGCAGGCGACCGACAAGGTGCGCGAAGGCATCTCCGCGGCGGGCCGCGCGCGCATCCCCGATTTCTCGCACCGCCGCGACGAGATCGGCGAACTGTCGCTCGCCCTGCGATTGATGACCCAGTCGATTTACGCCCGAATAGAAGCGATCGAGAGCTTCGCCGCCGACGTGGCGCATGAGTTGAAGAACCCGCTGACCTCGATCAGGAGCGCCATCGAGACCCTCGACATCGCCGTCGACCCGGCCGCGCGCGCCAAACTCATGGGCGTCGTCAAGAAAGACGTGGCGCGCATGGATCGTCTGATTACGGACATTTCCAACGCCTCGCGCCTCGACGCGGAGCTCGCGCGCCAGACGCGGGAGGCGGTGGACTTGCGGAAGCTTCTCGCCGACATTGTCGACATGTATGCGGCGACGCTGAAGGACGGCCAGTCGACGGTGCGGTTCGAGCCGGGCGGGCCGCCCGCCTATATCAACGGCAATCCCGCGACGCTTTCCCAGGTGTTCCGCAACCTGATCGACAACGCCCGCTCGTTCAGCCCGCCGGGCGGAGAAGTGCGCCTTCTCCTCGACGAGGACGATCAGTTCGTGCGCGTCACGGTCGAGGACGACGGGCCGGGCATCCCGCCGGACAGCCTCGAAAAAGTCTTCGACCGCTTCTACACCAAGCGCCCGGCGGGGGCGGCGTTCGGCAACAATTCCGGCCTCGGGCTCGCCATCTGCCGCCAGATCGTCGCCTCGCATGGCGGGCGCATCTGGGCCGAGAACCGTTACGCCGCCGCCGACGCCGACGAGACCGCCCCGCGCCTCGGCGCGCGCTTCATCGTCGACATGCCGACGGCCTGACGCTCATGCTGGTCCACGCCACAGCTCTCGCCCTCGCCGTCGACGCCGACGGACCTCTCGCCGGGGTTCTGCTGCTCGGCGCATCGGGGGCCGGGAAGTCGCTGCTGGCGCTCGCCGCCATCGAGAACTGCCCGTGGCGGCGGACGGCGCTGATCGCCGACGACGCGGTGGAGATCGAGATGCAGGCCGGCCGTCCGGTCGCCTCGGCCCGCGCGCCCACCAAGGGGTTGATAGAGGTCAGAGGTTTCGGCCCGGCGCGCGCGCGCGCGCTCGCCTCGGCGCCGCTTGCGGCCGCCTTCGATCTTAGCGCGCCGGCGGAACGATTGCCGGAGGCGGGCCTTTACTCGCCGGGCGAAGGGCTTTCCCTGCCGCTTTATCCTTTCGCGCCGGGGGAGGCCGGGCCGGCGCGACTTCGTGCTGCAGTGCGGTCGATTTTGGGTGGACAAACGCCTTGACCCGCGCACCATAGCGCCTCTTTTCGTCAGGAGCCTTCATGATCGGTATCGTCGTCGTCACCCATGGCCGCCTCGCCGAGGAATTTCTCGCCGCGGCCGAGCATGTGGTGGGTCCGCAGGCGCAGGCGCGCGCCGTCTCCATCGGCGCCGACGACGACATGGAAAAGCGCCGCGCGGATATTCTGGAGGCGGCGAAGGCGGTCGATTCCGGCGCCGGCGTCATCATCCTCACCGACATGTTCGGCGGCACGCCGTCGAACCTCGCCATCTCGGTGATGGAGAAGGCCAACGCCGAGGTCATCGCCGGAGTGAACCTCCCGATGCTGATCAAGCTCGCCTCGATCCGCGCCGACAAGGATCTCGCCGGCGCCGTCGCCGCCGCGCACGAAGCGGGGCGCAAATATATCAATGTCGCTTCCTGGGTGCTCTCGGGCGAGACCGCCGACTAGGCCGAACCGGGAGCTTCCCCTCGTGTCTTCGCCTCCCCCAGAGA
>JAVJPA010000268.1:0-4662 GCA_040216495.1 Amphiplicatus sp.
GGCGGCCCGATCCTCAGCCATGATTTTGTCGAGGCGGCGCTGCTGCGCCGGGCCGGGTGGCGCGTGCAGATCGCCGACGACCTTGGGGGGTCCTACGAAGAGTGTCCGCCCACGATCATCGATCTCGCGGTTCGCGACCGTCGCTGGTGTCAGGGCAATTTGCAGCACGTCGCCGTGCTGACGCGCATGAGCGGCCTGAAATGGACAAGCCGGCTGCACATGATGACGGGCGTCATGTCCTATCTCGCCTCGCCGAGCTGGCTTCTGCTGATCCTTGTCGGCATGGCGCTGTCGCTGCAGGGCAAGTTCCTCCGGCCGGAATATTTCGGCGACGAGACGTCGCTGTTTCCCAACTGGCCGGTGATCGACTCGGCGCGCGCGCTCACGCTGTTCGGCGTGACCATGGCGATCCTGTTCGCGCCGAAGATCTACGGCCTGATCCTTGGTCTCGTTTCGCGAAAATGGCGCGGCACGGTCGGCTCGGTGCGCATGATCGCCGGCGTGCTGGTCGAAATGATCATTTCCATCCTCGTCGCGCCGATCCTGATGGCGGCGCAGACGACCGCCGTCATTTCCATTCTCGCCGGAAAGGATTCGGGCTGGACGCCGCAACAGCGCGATGGCGGGTATCGCGCCGCCGATGTGTTCCGCCGCCATGCGGTGACGATGGCGCTCGGCGTCGTACTGCTCGCCTCGGCGCTGATCATCTCGCCGGTGTTCGCCGCGTGGCTGGCGCCGGCGACGATCGGACTGATTTTCGCCGGACATCTCTCTTACTGGACCGGCTCGCGTGCGGCCGGGCAGGGATTTCGCCGCGCCGGGCTGCTGATGACGCCGGAAGAAATCGAGCCGCCGGCGTCGTTCCGCAACGCCCGCGACGCCGTTCGCGCCTACGCGGACCTGCAGGCGCCATCGTTCGCGGCAGTGCTCAAAGACGAGGCGCTGCGCCAGTCGCGCGCCGGGCTCGCCGATACGAGATGGTCTCTTGCGGATAAAGAAGTGCATCCGCCGCTGGCCATGGCCGTCGCCCGCGCCGAACTTTTCGATGAGGCCGACGCTTACGCAGCAGCGCTGGCGGCGAATGAGAAGATAGCGCTGCTCAATGCGCCGCGCTCCCTAGCCGCGGTCAGCGACATTTTCCGCAGCCGCCCTACGCACCTGGGCAATGGCGTGCGACCCGAGTTGAGGCTCGCCTCCAGCTAGTCCTGTCCGCTTTCCAACGCCGCTTCCAACGCCGCGTCGCTCAAGCTACTGTCCGGCCCCTCTACGGCGCAGGCGCGCCGGACGAGTCGCAAGAGAGGCGGACTATGGCGGAACGTTATGACGCGCTGATTATTGGCGGGGGACACAACGGGCTTGTCTGCGCCTTTTATCTCGGGCGCGCCGGCCTGAAAGTGCGCGTGCTGGAGCGCCGCTCCGTGGTCGGCGGCGCGGCGGTGACGGAGGAGTTCCATCCGGGCTTTCGAAACTCGGTGGCGAGCTACACGGTGAGCCTTCTCAACCCAACCGTCATTCGCGACATGGGGCTTGCAGAGAAGGGCCTGCGGATTGTCGAGCGGCCGGTGTCGAATTTTCTCCCGCTCTCTGAAAACAGCTATGTGAAAGTCGGCGGCGGTCTCGAAAAGACTCAAGCCGAGTTTTCAAAATTCTCCGCACACGACGCTAAAATTCTACCCGACTATTACGACTCGCTCGAAGGCGTCGCCGAGGTTCTGCGCGATCTTGCCTTGCGAACGCCGCCCAATCCCGGCGACGGCGTCGGTTCGCTCCTGAGCGCAGCGCAGCAGGGGCTTCGCCTGTCGAAGCTTTCCCCCGAACGCCAGCGCGATGTAGTGGACCTGTTCGCTAAGAGCGCGCGCGACGTTCTCGACGGCTGGTTCGAAAGCGAGCCGGTGAAAGCCGCCTTCGGCTTCGACGCCATTGTAGGCAACTATGCGAGTCCCGATACGCCTGGTTCGGCCTACGTGCTGCTTCACCACGTATTCGGAGAAGTGAACGGCAAGAAGGGCGCATGGGGCCACGCCATCGGCGGCATGGGCGCGATCACGCAGGCGATGAAGCGCGCCTGCGAGGAAGTCGGCGTCGAGATCAGCACCGATAGCCCGGTGGCGCGCGTCATCGTTTCTGACGGCGAAGCCAAAGGCGCGCGTCTCGAGTCCGGCGCGGAAGTCTTCGCCGACACGGTCGTCGCCAATGTGGGGCCGCGGCTCCTGTTTGAAAAACTCGTCGACGCGGGCGACCTGACGCCGGAATTTTCCCGCCGCGTGCGCGGGTACAAATGCGGCTCGGGGACATTCCGAATGAATGTCGCGCTGTCGGAACTGCCGCGCTTTACGTGTTTGCCGGAACCGGGCGAGCATCTGCAAAGCGGCATCATCATCGCGCCGTCGCTCGACTATATGGATAAGGCGTTCACGGATGCGCGCGAATTCGGCTGGTCGCGCGAACCGATCGTCGAGATGCTGATCCCGTCCATCGTCGATGACAGTCTCGCGCCGCCGGGCGCGCATGTGGCCAGTCTCTTCTGCCAGCAGTTTGCGCCGGAATTGCCGGACGGGCGAAGCTGGGACGATGAGCGCGAAAAGGCGGCGGACCACATCATCGCCACCGTCGAGAAATGGGCGCCGGGGTTTGCGCGCTCCGTCGTCGGACGGCAAATCCTTTCTCCGTTCGATCTCGAACGCACCTTCGGGCTCACGGGCGGCGACATCATGCACGGGCGCATGTCGCTCGATCAGCTCTGGGTCGCGCGGCCGTTCCTCGGCTATTCGTCTTACCGGGCGCCGATCAAGGGGCTGTACATGTGCGGCGCGGGCGGGCATCCGGGCGGCGGCGTCACCGGCGCGCCGGGACATAATGCGGCGCGCGAAATCCTCGCCGACCGCTCGCCGATTTCGCGGTTGCGCCGCCGCTTCGCCTGAGGCGGGCGCGCTTGCGGATGCGGCTGTGCGGCGCATATGCTTCCGCTGACGCGCCGCAGCGCCTACGGAGAAAATGACGGATAACCGGAACGAGACGCTTGAAAGCAACCCAGCGCCGACGGGGTCGCTCGCTGTTGCGCTGGATCACGCCGAGCGCCTGCTTGCTGTCGACGCGAGACTTGCGGAGGAACAGGCGCGCGAGATTCTCAAAGTCGTTCGAGGCGAGCCGAACGCGATCCTCCTTCTCTGTCGGGCGCTGCGCCGGCAGGGAAAGGCCGATGAAGCGCGAGAGATTCTTCAAGACGCCGTGACGGCCCGGCCCGGCTGGGCGGAAGGGCATGCGGAGTTGGGACTTGCGCTGGCAGGCGTCGGCAAAAGCCTTGCGGCGATCAAGGCGTTCGAAAGGGCGCTCAGTCTCGATCCCAATCTTTCCAACGCCTGGCGCGCGCTCGGCGACCAGTTCACCCTTGCCGGGGACACGAAGGCGGCGGACCGCGCCTATGCGCGCCACATTACATCAGACGTTAAAGACCCGGAACTGCTGAACGCGGGTCTCGCGCTCGCCGAAGGGCGCATCGCGGTAGCCGAACAGGGATTGCGCGACTACCTCAAGCGCCACCCGACCGACGTGATGGCGATCCGCATGCTCGGCGAAGTCGCCGCGCGGATCGGAAGATATGGCGACGCGGAAACACTGCTAGAGCGCAGCGTCGAACTGGCGCCGAGCTTCGCCGCCGCGCGGCACAATCTCGCCATCGTGCGGATGCGGCTTAACAAGGCCCAAGAGGCGCTCGATGACGTGCAGACCTTGCTCAAGGCTGAACCGCAAAACCCGAGCTATAAAATTTTGCAGTCCGCTGCGCTCGTGCGGGTCGGCGACTATGAACAGGCGATCCGCAATTACGAAACGTTGCTCAAAGAGTATCCGAACCAGCCGAAGTCCTGGATGAGTTTCGGTCACGCGCTGAAAACCGTCGGCCGCACGCAGGACAGCATAGACGCTTACGGGAAGTGCATCGCCCTCGCGCCGGAGCTTGGCGAAGCCTATTGGAGCCTCGCGAACCTCAAGACCTACCGGTTCGAAAAAACCGCCATCGATACGATGCGCGCGCAGCTTGAGCGCGACGATCTCGCCGAGGAAGACCGTCTGCATTTGCATTTCGCGCTCGGCAAGGCGTTGGAGGACGAAGGCGCATACGAAGAGTCGTTCGAAAATTATCGACTTGGAAACGAGATCGGCCAGCGCCGCGTCGACTATGATGAGGATGAGACGACGTTGAGAGTGGAGCGCGCACGCGCGACGTACACGCGCGCCCTGTTTGAAGAACGCAAGGGACAGGGCTGCCCCGCGCCAGATCCGATCTTCGTGCTTGGCATGCCGCGCGCCGGCTCAACCCTGATTGAGCAGATTTTATCGAGCCACTCGCAAGTCGAAGGCACGATGGAGCTGCCGGATATCATGGCGATCGCCAAGCGCCTTGCTGGCAAGGCGAAAACCGGCGACGAGTCGAAATATCCCGAGATCGTCTTGTCGCTCCCGCCGGACGAACTTCGCGCGCTTGGCGAAGAGTATCTTGAGCGCACGCGCATTCAGCGAAAGACGCAAAGGCCTTTCTTCATCGACAAGATGCCGAACAATTTCGCGCATGTCGATGAAGAAAGGCCTTTGCGTCTTTCGCTGAATGCGCGTGCGCTCAAGATACTCTTCGCCAAGCGCGCGAAGTTCGTCCGGCGGGAGCGA
>JAVJPA010000269.1:0-2221 GCA_040216495.1 Amphiplicatus sp.
GTCACCTATCTCTTCGACGGGGAAATCCGCCACAAGGACAATCTCGGCTTCGATCAGGTGATCCGCCCCGGCGACGTCAACTGGATGACGTCGGGGCGCGGCATCGTCCATTCCGAGCGCACCGATGCGGACTTGCGCGCCAATGGACACAAGCTGCACGGCATCCAGAGCTGGATAGCCCTGCCGGAAGCCGACGAAGAGACGCCCGCCTCCTTTCACCATCACCCTCGCGTCACCTTGCCGCTGATCGACCGTCCCGGTCTCCAGATGCGCCTGATCGCCGGCGGCGCGTACGGCGAGACCTCTCCGGTGAAAACGTTTTCCAGGATGTTCTATTTAGGCGCCGAAGCGGAAAAAGACGCGCGCATCGCCCTGCCCGCCGACCATGACGAGCGCGCGCTGTACCTTGTCTCCGGCGCTCTTTCTGTAAACGGAACAACCGTCGCCCCGGGACGCTTGCTTGTGTTCGCCAAGGGCGCCGATCCGAAAATCGTCGCCCTGCAACCCTCCCGGCTGATGCTCCTCGGCGGCGCCTCCCTCGGCCCGCGCCTGATCTGGTGGAACCTTGTCGCCTCTTCCGCGGACCGCATCGAGGCCGGCAAGAAAGCCTGGCGCGACGGCGCGGCGTCCGGCTTCAAATCGGGGGTTTTCACGCTGCCGCCGGGCGAGAGCGAACATATCCCGCTGCCTCCCGAATGAGAAACGTTGCGCTTAACGTCTTGCCGGCGTAGCTAGCCCGCATGTCTGAAACCGATTCAATTCCGGATCTTACCGGCAAAATCGCGCTCGTCACGGGCGCCTCGCGGGGCATCGGGCGCGCCATGGCCCTCGCCCTCGCCCGCGCCGGCGCGCATGTGCTGGCGCTCGCGCGCACTGTCGGCGGGCTGGAAGAACTTGACGATGAAATCCGCAAGGAAGGCGGCAAGGCGTCGCTCATCCCGGCGGACGTCAGCGACGCTGAAGCGATGAGCCAGATCGGCGCGGCGCTCGCCGCCCGCTTCGGCAAGCTCGATATTTTCGTCGCCAACGCCGGCATCCTCGGGGAACTCGCTCCGCTTACGGACATCGCCGAGAAAGTCTGGAGCCAGACGCTTGACGTGAACGTCACGGCGAACTGGCGGCTTATCAAGAGTCTCGATCCGCTGCTGCGCGCCTCCGGCTCGGGGCGCGCGGTTTTCGTCTCGTCGCGCGTCGGCGGACAGGACGCGCGCGCCTTCTGGGGCGGCTACGCGGTGTCAAAGGCGGCGCTCGACATGCTCGCGGAGACCTACGCCATCGAATCGAAAATTTCCGGCGTCCGGGTCGCGGTCATCGTCCCCGGCGCCATGCGGACGAAAATGCGCGCGCAGGCGATGCCGGGAGAAAAACCGGAGACGCTGCCGGATCCGTCGGAGATCGCGCCGCTTCTCTATTACGCGGTCTCTCCCCAGTATGACGGCATGGCCGAACGGCTCAATTTCCGCGACTGGCGCGCCGCCGGCAGAGCGTAAGCTTATCCGTCAGAATAAGGATTATCGGGCTGTTTCAGGATCAGCCTGATCGGCACGGCGGGAATCTCGAACGCCTCCCGGATGCCGTTGATGAGGTAGCGCTTGTAACTGGCGGGCAGCTCGGACGCGTTTGTGCATTGCGCGACAAAAGTAGGCGGGCGGGTTTTCACCTGCGCGATATATTTGATCTTGATGCGGCGTCCTGAAACGGCGGGCGTCGGGTGGCGATCCAGCGCGGCGCGCAACCACTCATTGAGATCGGGCGTTTTCACCCGCGCGTTCCAGTCGATATAGACTTTCGTGACCGCCGGCATCAGGCGGTCGATATTGCGGCCCGTCAGCGCCGAAAAGAAGACGAGCGGCGCGCCGGGCGCCTGCGGCAGAAGCCTTTCCGCCTGTTCGCGGAGGCTTCGCGCCGCGGCGTCCTTGTCTTCGATCAGGTCCCATTTGTTGACGCCGATCACGAGCGCGCGCCCTTCTCGCAGGATAAGATCCGCGATCTGAAGATCCTGCTTTTCGAAAGGCTGCTCCGCATCGATTAGCAGCACGACGACTTCCGCGAACTTCGCGGCGCGCAACGCATCGGCGACCGAGAGCTTTTCCAGCTTCGACTGGACCTTGGCCTTTTTGCGCAGCCCGGCGGTGTCGAACAGCTTGACCGGCCAGTCGCGCGTTTCGCCTTTCCAGGTCCATTCGACCGAAATGGAATCGCGCGTGATGCCGGCTTCGGG
>JAVJPA010000270.1:0-3581 GCA_040216495.1 Amphiplicatus sp.
CATTCTCGACGCCTCTGGGTCGAGGTGGGGGCAGATCAATGAGGAAGCGCAAATCTCCATCGCCAAGCGCGTCCTTGGCGGCGTGATCGACGACATTCCGGCGGACCGGCGCGTCGGGCTCATCGCCTACGGCCATCGCCGCGAGGGCGACTGCAAGGACATCGAGGAAGTCGCCGCTATCGGCGCGCCCCGCGCCGACATCAAGGCGGCGGTGACGAAGCTCAACCCGAAGGGCAAGACGCCGATGTCGGATTCGGTGAAGCTCGCTGCTGAAAAACTTCAGTACACGAAGAACAAGGCGACGGTGATCCTCGTCAGCGACGGCATCGAGACCTGCGAGCCGGACCCGTGCGGCGTTGCTTCGGCGCTGGAAGCGGCGGGCGCCGATTTCACCGTGCATGTAGTCGGCTTCGATGTCGCGGAGGAAAACGCGCAGGCGCAGCTTCGCTGTATCGCCGAGAACACCGGCGGAAAATTCGTGTCCGCCGCCAACGCAAACGAGCTTGGCGCGGCGTTGAACGAAACCATCGTTGAAGCCGCGCCGCCGCCGAGCGCCAATCTCTATCTGCGCGCGACCGAGCTTCAAGGCGGCCTCGTGATCAAGGACGGGCTGACATGGCGCGTGACGCCCGCGGCCGGGGGCGACGCTGTCGTCAGCGAAACAGACAAGGGCGGGGTCGAAGCGACCGTCGCGCCCGGCTCGTATGACGTTGCTGTCGCGCGCCCTGCGGACGGCCTCAAGGGCGAGGCGAAAGGGGTCGTCATCCAGCCGAACGCACAGAAGACCGTGACGATCGCGCTGGTGTTTCCGGTCGAGGCGGCGGTCGCGCCAGACCCGGCGGCGACCGGCATGGCGGGGGTGACGATCAAGGTCGGCTGGACCGGCCCGGACCGGCGCGGCGATTTCATCGCGGTGACGAAAAAAGGCGAGCCGGCGACCGCTTACGAAGCCTACAATTACACCTCGCGCGGCAATCCCGTCGAAATGCGCCTGCCGGTTGAGCCGGGCGCCTACGAAATCCGGTATGTGCTTGGCCGTCCGTACCGCGTTCTTGCGAGCGCCGATTACGTAGTGACGCCGGCGACGGCGACATTGACGGCGCCCGACAGCGCCCTCGCCGGCGCAACCGTGAAAGTCGAGTTTACGGGGCCGCCGCCCGAGGCGAGCGACTATGTCACGATCGCCCAGCCAGAAGACCCAGATACAACGTATAAGGATTACGCCTATACGCGGAACGGCAATCCTGCTTCGCTGCGGATGCCGCTGGAGCCGGGCGCCTATGAGCTGCGCTTCGTGCAGGCCGGCAAGAAAGTGCTGGCGCGCCGCCCGATTGCGGTCGGCGCCGCCGAAGCGACTGTTTCAGCGAAGAGCGAAGCGCTCGCCGGCGAGGAAGTGCAGGTCGCGTTTACCGGCCCTCCCGCCGGCTCCGGCGATTACGTCACCGTCGCCAAGCCGGACGATCCGCAGGAAAAATACATGGACTACGCCTATATCCAGAACGGCAGTCCGGCGAAGCTCCGCATGCCGCTGGAAGCGGGCGCTTACGAGATCCGCTATGTGCAGGGCGGCAAGAAAGTGCTGGCGCGGCAGGCGATCGCGGTGGCCGATGCTGAGGCGACGATAAGCTCAAGGCGTCGGCGATAGCAGGAGAGACGATCGACGTCGTTTTCACCGGCCCGCCGGCAGGCTCGGGCGACTACGTCACCGTCGCGGAGCCCGATGCGCCGGAGACGAAATACATGGATTACGCTTACGTCTCGCGCGGCAGTCCGGCGAAAGTGCGGATGCCGCTCGACGCCGGCCAGTATGAGCTGCGCTATATTCAGGGCGGCAAGAAAGTGATCGCGCGGCAGGCGATCGCCGTAACGGCGGCGACGGCGACGCTTTCGGCGCCGGCGGAAGTGAAGGCCGGCGCGTCATTCTCCGTCGCGTTCACCGGCCCGCCGGCTGGCTCGGGCGACTACGTCACCATCGCCGAGGCGGGCGCGCCGGATACGAAATATCTGAGTTACTTCTACACGTCGCGCGGCAGCCCGGCGGAATTGAAAGCGCCGGAAGCGGCGGGCGACTACGAGCTTCGGTTCGTTCAGGCGAGCAAGAAGGTACTGGCGCGCAAGCCTGTCAAGGTTATTCCTTAGGCGGATTTTCAGCAGGGACGGGGCGCCAGCCCCGTCCCTCTCTTACGCCCGTAAAGGCGTGTTCGCGCAACGCCGCCGCGACGGCGGCGGTGTCGCCCTTTAGCTGGTCGGCCGGAATCGCCGGGCCGAAGGCGATGTCGAAGCGCTTGCCGCGCTTGTTCAGGAGTTCGTTGAACAGCGTGATGTCTCTCAGCTCCGTGTTGAGTTTCCAGAACCAGTAATAGAGCCACGAGTTGCGCGCGATGCAGTCCGCCGGCACGACGGGGCAGCGATACTTGCGCGCGAAGGTCGCGACTGTCGGCTGCCATGGCTGTTCGTTGAGGCGGCGGTTTTCGTCCATATAGGCGATGCGCCCGGAGGCGAAGAGCACGACGCAGGCGCCGCGTTCGAAAGCGCTGACGGCGCTCTCCAGCGTTTCCCGCGAGCGCTCGCGGGTGCGCTTGGCGACGACCCATTCGACCGGGATCAGCACATCTGTGAGGCCCGGCGCCACGCGCACGGCGTCGCGGTTGGCGAAAAAGACGATGTCGTCGCGCACGGTTTTCAGCGCGTCGTACATGGCGATCCCGTCGGCGATGCCGCTCGGATGCGTGCAGGCGACGATGACGGCGCCGGTTTTAGGCACATGCTGAAGCCCTGCGGCGGCGACATTCAGGGACAACAGATCGCTGACATAATCGAGCACCTCTCGCCCCGGAAGGTCGCCGACCGCGCCCGCCATCTTGACCGCGTCGCGCTTGCGCAGCAGCGGGTATAGGACCGAGCGGTAAAGCGGCCAGAGCGGCGACGTGACGAGCTTCGCCGCCCGCTCTTCGATCAGCATTTCGACGATATGCTTTGTGGCGGGGTGATGGGCGTCAGGCGGGCGCATATCCGGTTTTATGCTCGCGGGCTCGGCCGGGGGCGCCGGCGGGACTTCAGCATGGAGCGAACCGCGGCGTTCGTGAATCCCGGCAGACCATCGGAAAACGAAAAAGCGCCGCCCGGGAGGATGGGCGGCGTCTATTTGTGTTTTTGAGCGGAAAACTTAGTGAGCGGGCGCAGGAAGTCCGACGCTCCTTGGGCTTTCCCTTCTGTCGTCAACCAGCCGTCGCGACAAATCCTCAAGCGCTTCCAGGCGGGTTTCGAAGCGCGATCCGGCAGTCAGACGGCGGTCGGCGCGAAGGCCTTCCAGCGTGGCGCTGACTTTCTGGTTCATTCCGGAAACGCAAACGATGCGGCCGGAATCGAGCGCGTCATCGATAATCGTCTCGACGGCGCGGGCGGCGGAGAGGTCGATGAAAGGCAGCCGCGAAAAGTCGAGAACGATCGCCTCGCTGCCCGCCGGGATGCGCTCGCGCACGCGGCGCCCGAGATCGGCGGCGGCGCCGAAGGAAAGCGGCCCGCCGAAATCGAACAGCGTCGCCTTGCCCTTCAGGCGTTCGAGCATTTCTCTCTCTTGC
>JAVJPA010000271.1:0-4956 GCA_040216495.1 Amphiplicatus sp.
CTTGCCGTAAGTAATCCTTTCGCCATTCTCGCAGCGCGCTTCATGAGCCGCAGGATTGACTGCGACGATCCTTCGCCCCCGAAGTAGATCGATATTCAGCTCGGCCCAGGCCTCCTTCGGGCGCATCAGCATGCGCTCGAACGGCTCCTCGCCGGCGAGATAAGCCTTGGATAGGGGCGGACGCTCATAGGGAGGATCAGCCTCCGCCCCCGCCAGCGCAACCGCGCCGGCAAATCCAAGCTTGCGCAGCATCAACGCCGCCTGCGCCCCGGCATGCCCGGCGCCGGCGATTAGCACATTGGTCGTTGTCTTTTCCATTCTAGTCGCACGGTCCTTTACATAATCTAATAAGCGGAAACGCACTTTCTCATCGAGTCCACGCACCAACCTAGCGATGGTGCATCATACCCTGTTGATATGGCGTGGCGCGACGCCAACGTAATTTGACAAGGGCCTAATGAGTTTGTTGTCGGCGAGCTGCTCCATCACATGCGCGGTCCAGCCCGTGATCCGGCTCACCACGAAGATCGGCGTGAACATCGGGATTTCAAACCCCATCAGATAATAGGCCGGACCGGCGGGGAAATCGAGATTCGGATAAATCCCTTTCTCGGCCACCATGGTCTCATCGAGAATGCGGCACATCTCCCAGTATTTTTTAGCTTCGTCAGTTCCGATCACATCGACCATCTTTTTGTAGGCCCCGGTCATGGCCGGCACGCGGCTGTCGCCGGACCGGTAAACACGGTGGCCGAAGCCCATGATTTTCTTCTTGGTTGCAAGTGCGTCGAGCATCCATTCCTTCGCCGCCTCGGGCGAGCCCACCTCTTTCAGCATGTGCATCACCGCCTCGTTGGCGCCGCCATGTAGCGGGCCCTTCAGCGAGCCGACGGCGCCGGTCACGGAGGAATAGATGTCCGACATGGAGGACGCGATCGTCCGCGCTGTGAAGGTCGAAGCGTTGAAGGAGTGTTCGGCATAAAGCGTCATCGAAATGTCGAAACATTTGACGACCTCGGGCGCCGGAACTTTGCCGAAACACATGTGAAAGAAATTTTCCGAGAAGGCGAGGTCCTTCGTCGCCGGGATAGGCCCCTTGCCGTTGCGCAACCGGAACGTCGCCGCGACGATTTCCGGAATCGTCGCATACATGCGGATCGACTTCCGCATCAGCCCCTCGGGCGAGGAATCATCCGTAGTCTCGTCCTCCTGTCCGAGAAACGAAATCGCGGTGCGGAGCGTATCCATCGGATGCGCGCTCGGGTTGAACAGCGCCATGACCTTGTAGAGGTCAGCGGAGAGACCGCGTTCTTTTTTCTCGGCCGCATTGAATTCATCAAGCTGGGCCTGCGTCGGCAGTTCGGCGTTCCAGATGAGATAGGCGACTTCCTCGAACCGGCATTGCGCCGCAAGATCCTGCACCTTGTAGCCGCGATAGGTGAGCGAGTTGATCTCCGGCATCACTTTCGAGATTGCCGTGTCGTCCGCCAGAACGCCCGCAAGACCGTATTTGACATTACCCATGTTATTCATTTCCGCCGGGATATTTGGAGTGCCTGTTTGCCATTACACCAACTGCCTGAATTGATGTGGCGAAGTGTGAATTAATTGGCGCGAATCGCGCCGTCGTCGGAGAGCTCAATATAACCGAATGCAGTTGCTTCGAAGAAATTTAACAAACCCCATCTCGTCTTGTTTATGGACGTCAAGAGCGTGGGTGAAATCAGTCACCTGCCCTCATTCGCGCGCGAGAAAGTCAGCGACCAGCAGATTGAACCGGTCCTTGTGCTCGATCTGTGTCCAGTGGCCGCATTTGCCGAACAGGTGAACTTCAGACGTCTTGATGAGATCGAACAGCCGCAGGCTGTTGCTCATCGGGAGGACGCAGTCCTCCCGCCCATGCAGGATCAGCGTTGGACAGGCGATTTGCGCAATCTCCTCTTCCGGCGTAGAAAGCGCCGTGATGTGTTGTTGGCGCGGCGCCGGGAACATGGTGCTGAAGGCCTCGTGAAAGCCCGGCTGGATGCTCGCCCGGTAGCGCATTTCAGCAAGCTCGTCTGAGACGAGCGAGTTGTCATAGGTGAAGATGTCAAGCATTGCACGCATCGCCGCGACCGACGGTTCATAACCCCACACCTTGTCGAGCGCTTCGGTCAGTTCGAATTCAAGGCCGGCCGCTCCCATCAACACCATGCGTCGGACCCGGTCCGGATGATGAACCGCCATGGAGAGCGCGAGCGCGCCGCCGAAAGAGTTGCCGATAATATCAAATTCCTGAAGCCCGAGGGCGTCGGCAAGATCCATCAGATGCCCGCGCCAGCGCTGCATATTGTAAACGCCGTCCGCCGGCCGCTCTGTGTAGCCAAAGCCCAGCATGTCCGGCGCAATTGCGCGCACGCACTCCGACAGCACCGGCAGATTGAGCCGCCAGTTCGCCCAGGCCGTCACGCCGGGCCCCGAACCATGAATCAGGATCACCGGGCGCCCTTCGCCCAGATCGTGATAATTGGTCTTAACGCCGCCGGCGTCGATGGACTTGCCGATCTCGGGATTGTCACTCATTTTTTTATCCTTTTGCGTCGCCGCTTGCTATTTTTGCTCGTTCTTCGGCTTTCGACACGCCTGCGGCGGCGAAATGTTCAGGCGGCACCTCGCGGATGATCACGCGCACAGACTGTATTGGCGCATGGACCGCACGCACCGCCGCATCGGTCAGTTCACGGATCAATTCCGATTTTTCTTCCGCCGTGCGCCCTTCCAGCATGGTGACGTCAATAATCGGCACAGACCTTACGCCTCCACATTGATCGAGACGCCGCCGAGATTTTGCACCTCGAGGCTGATCGTTTCCCCGACGCTGGCGGGATGCGCCGCCGTCGCTCCGCCGGCCATGACGATATGACCGGGCTCCAGCGACTCGCCCCATTCGGCCGTCATGCGTGCGGCGGCAACGAGCGAGCGCACAGGATGGCCGAGGATCGCCGCGGACGAACCGATCTCTTTCGGCCGTCCGTTCACGGACAGCACCATGCCGAGATTGGAACAGTCGATCTGCGCAGACCGCCACGCGCCAATAACGAGGCCCGAAGACGAGGTATTGTCGGCGATCACGTCCGGTAGCGCGAACTTGAAGTTCTCATAACGGCTGTCGATCACCTCCATCGCCGGCGCGATCGCCTCAACCGCGGACATCGCCTCCAGCGCGGAAACCTTTCCCGACAGCCGTTTCTTCAAAAGGAACACGATTTCCGGCTCAAGACGCGGATGCACAAAAGCCGACTTCTTCAGGATCCCGCCTTCCACCAGCAGCATGGCGTCGGTAAGCCGGCCCCAGGCCGCCTCGTTTACGCCGACCTGAACCATCTTCGCCCGGCTGGTCAGCCCCATCTTGACGCCGATGCGTTTTTCGCCCCGGGCGATCCGCCGCGCTACGGACAGGCCCTGGATCGCATAAGCATCCGAAACCGATAAATCAGGATGGTCTTTCGTCAACTGCGGGATCGCACGCGCTTCGCGCTGCGCCTCGTCGACAACGACGGCCAGTTCTTCAAGACCCGCCATCTACGCCGCTCCCGCCTGCTCGCGCTCTTTCAAAATATCGAGCGCGACATCGACGATCATGTCCTCCTGGCCGCCGACCATGCCGCGACGCCCCAGCTCGACCAGGATGTCGCGCACATCGACGCCATATTCTTCCGCCGCTTTCTCCGCATGCCGGAGGAAGCTCGAATAGACGCCGGCATAACCGAGCATCAAGGTTTCCCGGTCGACCCGCACCGGGCGGTCCTGAAGCGGGCGCACAAGGTCTTCCGCCGCATCCATCAGTTTGAACACATCGCAACCGGTGTGCCAGCCCTTGCGCTCGGCCGCCGCGACAAAGACTTCCAGCGGCGCGTTGCCCGCCCCCGCGCCCATTCCGGCCAGCGAAGCATCCACCCGCCGGGCGCCCTTCTGAACCGCCACAATCGAATTGGCGACGCCGAGCGAGAGATTGTGATGGGCGTGCACGCCGCGCTCGGTTTCGTCCTTCAGCACCTTATTGTAGGCGTCGAAACGCGCCCCATAACCGTCCATATCGAGGGCGCCGCCGGAATCGGTCACATAAACGCATTGCGCGCCGTAACTCTCCATGAGCACAGCCTGTTCAGCGAGCTTCTCCGGCTCGACCATATGGCTCATCATCAAAAAGCCAACCGTATCCATGCCGAGATCGCGCGCCGCACCTATATGCTGTTTCGCGACATCGGCTTCTGTGCAATGGGTCGCCACCCGCACCGAGCGCACGCCGAGATCATAAGCGCGCTTCAGATCGGTGATCGTGCAGATGCCAGGCAAGATCAGCGTCGTCACCACGGCCCGGTCGACCGCCTCGGCGACAGCCTCGATCCATTCCCAGTCCGTATGAGCGCCGAACCCGTAATTGAAACTAGACCCGCGAATGCCGTCACCATGGGCGATCTCGATCGCATCGACCCCGGCCTCGTCCAGCGCCTTCGCGATCTTCGCCACATGATCGACGCCATAGAGGTGGCGGATCGCATGCATGCCGTCGCGCAGGGTCACATCCTGCACATAGATTTTTTCCTTTGTCGGATCCTTGATCAGCCCGCTCACGCCGCCGCCTCCGCCAGATGCTTCATCATGCGTTCGCCAATGGTCAGAGCCGCCGAAGTCATGATATCGAGATTGCCCGCATAGGCCGGCAGGTAATGCGCCGCCCCCTCCACTTCCAGGAACACCGTCACCTTGACGCCTTCAAATTCTCCAAGCTCTGGAATCTTCAGTTTTCGATTGCCGCCAAAACGCTCAAACTGCACTTTCTGTTTCAGACGGTAGCCGGGGACATAGTCCTGGACCGCCGCCACCATGTCCTTGACCGACTTCTCGATCTCTTCTTCCTTGCCGCCCATGGAGAATGCATAAACCGTGTCGCGCATGATCAGCGGCGGCTCGGCC
>JAVJPA010000272.1:0-5247 GCA_040216495.1 Amphiplicatus sp.
CGCGGAGCAGCACGCCGACGCTTAGAGCGGCGGACGGCTAAAGTACGCGCGAACTTTAAAGCCGTTCATCCCGGCGAAAGCCGGGATGAACGGCTTTTGATGTTGAACGTTTAATTAGACGTTTTCGCCAACGTCACCCCAGCGCCGCAAACAGCGCCTTCTCCCCCGCCGGCGCAAACCGCACCTCCCGCGCGCCGTCTATGCGCCGCGCCCATTTGCGCGCGAGGATCGTCTCCAGCAGCGCCGACCCTAGCCCGCCCGCTAAGTGCCGCCGCCTCATGCTCCAGTCGAGACAAGGGCGGCAGAGCGCCCGGCGCTGCGTTTCGAGCGCCGCCACATCGACTCCGAGCCCGGAAAACCAGTCGCGACCTTTCCGCGTCAGGACGAGTTCATCGCGCCGGGCCGCGAGACGTCTGTCTGCGACGAGCTTGTCGAACGCCGCGACAGCGATCTCCCCGGCGAGATGATCGTAGCAGACGCGCGCGCGGCGCAGCGCCTCCTCCTTCGGGCCGGTGCGCGTGCGCGGCGCGCCGTAGAGCGCGGCGACGCCCATCAACGCTTCAAGCGCTTCGGCGACCTCCGCGCCCGACAGGCGGAAATAGCGGTGACGCCCCTGCGCTTCGACATCCAGCAGCCCTCCCTCCATCAGCCTCGACAGATGCGCGCTCGCCGTCTGTTTCGAGACGCCCGCAACGGCGGCGAGTTCGCTCGCAGTCAATGCGCGCCCGTCGGTCAGCTCTGCGAGCATGTTCGCGCGCGCGGGATCGCCGATCAGCGCGGCGATGCGGGAAATGTCGGGACCTGCTTTCATGGTTCGACGATAGCTGAACCATTGCGGCAAGAAAACAGCTATGCTCCGCACGACGCTTGGGAGAACCCGCCAATGATCGCCTGCTTTATCAAATACGAAATCGACCCGTTCAAGAAGGACGCCTTCGCCGCCTATGCGCGCAACTGGGGCGAAGCGATCCCGCGCTGCGGCGCGGACCTTTACGGGTATTTCGCGCCGCACGAAGGCTCGGCGACAACCGCTTACGGCGTCTATTCGGTCCCCTCGCTCGCCGCCTACGAAGCCTACAGGGCGCGGCTCGCCGATGACCCCGCAGGTAAAGAAAACTACGCCTTCGCCGCGAAGGAGCGGTTCATCCTGCGCGAGGACAGGACTTTCCTGAAGCTGGTTTCAGTCCCCCATTCTTCGCTCACGAAATTCTGAGCGAACGGGGCGCAAGTTTCGGGTCGCGCCCGAGGCTTTTCGATCTAGTCTGCGCGCGCAGCTAACGCCGCCATACAACGAGGAACGCCATGCCGACCGTCGCCGAAAAAGTGAAAGCCTTCCGCGCGCTGCATCAACGCGGCGCCGCCTTCATTATGCCTAATCCGTGGGACGCCGGCTCCGCGCGCATTCTTCAGGGGCTCGGCTTCAAGGCGCTGGCGACCACCTCGTCCGGTTTCGCCCTGACGCTCGGCCGGCGCGACTATGGCGTCACGCGCGAGGAAGCGGTCAATCACGGGAAAGACGTCGCCGATGCGGTCGACATCCCGGTCAGCGCCGATCTGGAAAACGGTTTCGGCCTTGCGCCCAAAGACGCCGCCGAAACCATCCGCCTTGCGGCGCAAACCGGCCTCGCCGGCGGCTCCATCGAGGATTCGTCCGGCGACAAGGCGAAACCGATCATCGACCGCGCGCTCGCCGTCGAGCGCGTCGCCGCCGCCGCCGAAGCCGCGCGCGCGTCGAAAGACGGCTTTGTGCTGACCGCGCGCGCCGAAAGTTTCCTGAACGGCGGAACCGACCTGGACGAGGTCATCGGGCGCCTCAAAGCCTATGAAGACGCCGGCGCCGACGTCTTGTTCGCGCCGGGCCTGCCGAGCATGGAAGCGGTGAAAGAAGTCTGCCGCGCGGTGACGAAGCCGGTGAACGTGCTGGCCCTTTTCTCGCTGCTCGATCATCCGGTCGAGGAGTACGCCGAGGCCGGCGTCGCGCGCATCTCTATCGGCGGCGGGCTCGCCTGGTCCGCCTACGGAACGCTGGCGGAAGCGACGCGACTGCTCACCGACGGAAGCTTCGCTTTTCTCAAGGAGAATGCGGGCCGCGGGAAGAAAATCGGCCCTCACCTGCGCTGACCGGTCAGTCCCTCGTCATGAACGGCAGGTCGGTGTCGTCCGGCTTCGCGCCCGCCGCGGTCAGCATGGCGTGAACCTGGCCGCGATGATGGGTCTGGTGATTGAACATGTGCGCGATAAGCAGCGCGCGCGGGCGCGTGATGTCGCGTTGCATAGTGCTGGAATGCCAGGTGAGATCGCCGGCGAGGTCGCGCGGGGTCAAGGCTTCCGCCCATTCGATAATCGTTTCATCGAGCGCGGCGCGCCCGGCGCAAAGCGCATCCCAGTCGTCATAGACATCAGCTGAACCGCGGAGGCTCGTAATCGGCGGGGGCGGCGGAAAATCCGAAAACCGGCTGAGCCAGACTTCATCGCCCCATCTGAGATGCGACAGTGTTTTATGGATCGAGCCGAAAAACGCGCCGCGCTCGCGCCGGCGCTCTTCTTCGGAGAGGCCCGCCGCCGCGCCGTAAAGACTCTTGTTCTGCCAGCGGTTATAGGCCGCCATGGTTTTCGCATAGTCGAGCGTGATCATTTCGCGGGCTCCTTCGTCAGCGCCGCTTTCTCGCGCCGCTGAATGGCGAGCGCAATAAACAACCCCGCGAGCGCCGGCGCCGCGAGCCGCCAAACCTGCCAGAGGCTCATCTCCACCAATGCAGAGACAAGCATCGCCGCCGCCGTGGCCGCGACCGCCGCTTTCTCTTCTCCCGACATGCCCGCGCGCCTGACGGCGAGCGCGCCGTTGACGACGAACGCGGCGAACAAAAACACGCCCGGCAGGCCGGTCTCGAGCCAAAGCTGCAAAAACGCATTATGCGGGTGCACCGGCAGTCCCGGCAGCGGTCCCGGCGCGCCGGGAAGGATGATAGGCGCAACCGACTCCTTGAATGCGCGCGCATAATCCGGGCCGCAGCCGAACGGCAGGCAGTCGAGCGCCCCGCGCGCGCTTTCGCGCCAGATGAAAAGACGCTGCAGCCATGACAGAGGCAACGCCGCGCCGCTCTCGACAATGCTTTCGGCGGGAATGAACACGGCGAGCGGGGAAAGAACCAGCGCCGCGACGATGACGCAGGCGAGCGCCGCGACAGTCGCGTTCGGGCGGGCGCAGGCGGCGGCGAAGACGGCGGCGCCAAGCATGATCCCGGCGGCGTTGGACGCGATCCCCAACACTGTCGATGCGGCGAGCGCGGCGATGAAAAGCGCGAGAACCAGAAGGCGGCGGCGCGTCATCCTTTCAATCAGCAAAAGCGCGCCGAACAGCGTCACGGCGGCGATGGTCGCGCCGCGGCCTAGCTCCGTCCAGTCGTCCGAGCGGGCGTAGGATGCATCCTCGGGCGGCAGCGCCGCGCGCAATGCGCCGCCGGTGAACGCCTCGAACAGCAGCAGCAAAATCGCGCCGCCTGCGCCCACGGCGAGAACGCGCGCCAGCAGCTGTGTCTGCGCGCGCGGGCGCCGGGCGATCTCCCAGACAAGCGCGCCGCCGGCGAGACCCGGCGCGAGGACATTGAGCGCAAGCCTCGGGCCGTCGGCGCGCGGCGCCCAGATGCCGGCGAGCGCGATCCATGCCGCGAGGGCGACCATCACCAGAGCGCAGCGAACGAACGGCCCGGAAAGATCAGGGTGCAGAAGAAAATGCGGCGCGCCCTTGCGCCACGGCTCCCCGCGCGTCGCGACGGCGAGACCCATCAGCAAGATCATGGGCGCGGCGCCCTTATGCGCGAACGGGATGATTAGCGGCAGGAAGGCGGCGCAGAAGACAAGCGCCGCCATGATCGCGCGCTCATGAACGGTGGCCCCGAAACTGTTCACGCATTCCTCGGCTGACGGCGGGCGCCCGGCGAAAGAGGCGGGCTCGACCGCCTCGTATCAGCGTTTTATAGAGGTCGGCAAGCAACGCGGCGAAGGGCTGAATGACCAGAAAGATTTTCGGCGTCGGCCTCAACAAGACCGGCACGTCGAGCCTCGGCGCCGTCGGCGCGTTTCTCGGGCTGAAGGTCAAGACCTGGGACCGCGACGTTTTCAGGCGCGCCATCATCGAGGGAGATCGCGACCTTTTGTGGGCCGTCATCGACAGCCACGACTTGTTCGAGGATTTTCCGTACCCGCTTCTTTATCCGGAAATCGACGCGCGCTATCCGGGCTCCGCTTTCGTGCTGACGCGCCGCGCCGATCCGGCCGCCTGGCTCGCTTCGCTCAAAGCCCATGCGATGCGCGCGCGGCCTTCATCGAAAACGCATCGTATCGTTTACGGATTCCAGTACCCGCACGGGCGAGAGCGGCATTTCCTCGATTTTTACGACCGCCACAACGATGCGGCGCGGCGCTACTTCGCCGACCGGCCGGACGATTTTCTCGACATCGCCTGGGAAGAGGAGAAGGACTGGAAGCGCCTGTGCGCTTTTCTCGGCGCCGCGCCGCCCGAGGCGCCGTTGCCGCGCGCCAATGAGGGCGGGCGCAAATCGGTCAACCCGCTTTTCTACGCCTACCATCTCGGCGCGAGGCTGATTGAAAGCCGCGGCTAGAACGGCGCCTCGACCGCTTCGCACAGAAACTTCATGAAGGGCCTGGCGTCGGCGAGCGCGTCGGCCACATCGTCGACAAAGGCGGGGGTCATGGCGCGCTTGCGCGTTCCTTCCGCCATGGCGAAGAAGCTTTTGCGCTTGATATCCTCGATATGCGCATGATCCGCGTCGAAACCGCGCGGCGGGCGCGTCAGGCTTTCCCCCCGCACCACCCCGAACGTCTCGTCGAAGGCGGCGGCGGTTTTCGCCTTCAGCCATTGCCCGCCGCGATCGCGGATCGCTTCGCGGATTTTCAGCAACATCGGCGCCGGCGGCATCCATACGCCGCCGCCATAGAAAATTTCATCGGGCGCGAGATGCACGTAAAAGCCCGGCGCGTGCGCATCCTTGCCGAGCGCATGGCGGAACTGCACGCCCCCATGCTCCTTGTACGGCTTCTTGTCCTTCGAGAAGCGCACATCCTTGTAGATGCGGAACACCGAACCGCCGTTCGGGCGCGGGTCGGCGACGATGTGCTTTGAAATCTTCTTCAGCCGCGGCGCCATCGCCTCGACCGCTTCGCACAGAAACTTCATGAAGGGCCTGGCGTCGGCGAGCGCGTCGGCCACATCGTCGACAAAGGCGG
>JAVJPA010000273.1:0-4756 GCA_040216495.1 Amphiplicatus sp.
CTCGAGGCAGATCGCGCCGTCGAACATGTCGTGCGACAGCGCCACCGCCGTCGACATGGCGATCACGTCGCGCGAGAAGAGCGACAGGTCCATGCCGGGCTGACCCTGCGTGACCCCGTCGCACATGGCCGGCACGCCGCCCGCGACCTGTCCGACCGCGCCTTCCTTGCGCAACTCGTCCTTGATGACGTCCGGGTAATCCTTCAGCGGCTGATGCGCCGAAAGCATGTCGTTATAGGAGGTGACGATGCCGATATCGGCGCCGTCGCCGCGCGCCAGCTCTTCCTTGTCGTCGGGTCCGCATGCGGCGAATCCGTGCGCGAGGTTGCCGCAGGAGAGACGCGACCGGTGCGGCCCTTTCCGGCCGGCGGCGCGCATCTGCGCGAGATACGCCTGGCGCGTCGCGCGGCTGCGCTCGACGATGCGTTCTGTGACGGCCTTGACCGTCTCGTTAAGGGGCGCGCTCATCCATCAACTCCTTCATCCCCCGTTAAACGCTGTCGAACCATTCGCGCTCATCGCGGTCGACCATCAGCGCCGCCTGCGGCGGACCGTCGGACCCGGCCGCATACGGGTACGTCTTCACGCCGTCATTCGCCCACGCTTCAAGAATGCCGTCGACCCACCGCCACGCCGCCTCGACTTCGTCGCGGCGCATGAACAGCGCAAGATCGCCGCGCACGACCGCCATCAAGAGACGCTCATAGGCGTCCGGATAGCGCTCGGTGAAGGTTTCGGCGTAGGAAAGGTTCAGCGGCACATAGCGCAGCCGCAGCCCGCCCGGTCCCGGCTCCTTGGTCATCAGCATCAGCTTCATGCCTTCGTCCGGTTGCAGACGAATGACAAGGCGCGTCGGCTGAAGCCTCCCCGCTTCCGGGCCGACCACTGTATGCGCGACTTCCTTGAACTGGATGACGATGTCGGAGCGCCGCCCGCTCATGCGCTTGCCGGTGCG
Source organism: Amphiplicatus sp. (assembly GCA_040216495.1). Lineage (GTDB taxonomy): Bacteria > Pseudomonadota > Alphaproteobacteria > Caulobacterales > Parvularculaceae > Amphiplicatus. The sequence goes on from JAVJPA010000273.1 coordinate 956, forward strand.
CAGGTAAAACGGCACCCCCGCCCAGCGCCAGTTGTCGATATGCGCCTTGAGCGCGACGAAGGTTTCCGTCTCGCTCGCCTTTCCGAGTTCGTCCGCGTAGGCCGAAACCGATTTCCCGTCGACCACGCCGGCCTTGTATTGCCCCCGCACGGAGTATTCGCGCGCCGTTTCCGCCGTGAACGGGCGCAGCGCTTTCAGCACCTTGATCTTCTCGTCCCGCACCGTATCGGCGCCGAGATCGAGCGGCGGCTCCATGGCGACGAGACAAAGAAGCTGCATCAGGTGATTCTGCACCATGTCGCGCAGCGCGCCGGATTTGTCGTAATAGGAAGCGCGCCCGCCCGCCCCGATCGATTCGTTGACCGATATCTGAACGTGATCGATGGCGCCGGCGTTCCAGACCGGCTCGAACAGGGAGTTGGCGAAGCGCAGGATCAGCAGGTTCTGCACCGTCTCCTTGCCGAGATCGTGGTCGATGCGGAAGACCTCGGTTTCATCGAAGGTCTTGCCCACCGCATCGTTGATCGCCCGCGCCGAATCGAGGTCGGTGCCGATCGGCTTTTCGAGCACGATGCGCGTGTCGGCGGTCTTCAATCCCGCCGCGACGATATTCGCCGCAACGTCGCCGTAGAGCGAGGGCGGCAGCGCGAAGTAAAACATCCGCTTCTTGCCGTTCGCGCCGTCGAGCAACTCGCCGAGACCTTTCCAGTTCCCCTTGGCGTCGGCGACATCGAGTTCGCAGTAGGAAATGCGCTCAAGAAAACTCGTCCATTTCGCAGCGTCGATTTTCTCGCCCGGGAAAAACTCCTCATACTTAGCCCGGATCATCGTCCGGAATTCAGCCGTCGACAGCGACTGGCGCGCTGCGCCGATAATGCGCGACTTCTCGGGGATCTGCCCGTCGTTCCACCGGTGGTAAAGCGACGGCATCAGCTTTCTGAGGGAGAGATCGCCCGTGGCGCCGAAGACGACGCAATCAAAAGGGTCGACAGGGACAAGTTTCGACATGTCTTGCAGTTCTTCTTCATTTGGGACGGCCGGCCCGCCGGGCCGGACAACGAAGGACAATAACCTGCCCCGCCCCTACAGGCCATGACAAGCGGTGCGCAAGTCCCTTCAATCGCCGCCTCTTGAATTATCTGCGGCGCGAGAGGATGAGTGGCGTCGACACCGTCGCAACCCGCCCCTCCCGGAGTGGAAACTAGTAATCGGAATGGATTCTGCCATGAAGGTTTTTCTCGCCGCCGGCGCCGTCCTGTGGCCCCTCTGTCAGGCCGCGTCAGCGACCGAGTTCCGCTTCGCCTCGAAAGAGGAAGCGGCGGCGATCCTGACCGCCGACGACGATTTTCTCACGCGACTAAGACCGGCGGAAATCAGCGTCCGATTGATGTCGGAGGAAACAACAAGCCTGAGCGCGCTCAAAGCGCAGTATGCTGCGGGGACGCTCGCCTGGAACGATCAGGAAAGGTCGTTCCTTTCACAAGCCGTAGCGGCCTTCAGGCCTGCATTTGAAAAGTATGCTCCGCTCGCGCCCGCCGAAATCCTCTTTATCAAGGGCAACGACTTGATAGACGGCGGTCTCCCCCATACCCGCGCCAACGCCATTTTCTTTTCCGAAAGCTTCCTGCGGGGCTTGATGGAATCCGAGAAGAAGGACGAGGAAGCGGCATATTTTCTACTTCACGAATATTTTCATGTTGTGAGCCGCGCGCAAGAGGCGCGGCTAGATGAAATGTTAGCGCTTATCGGATTTCGTCCCTGCGACCTTGAAGTTCCCGCCAGTCTAAGCGCCCTTCATCTCACCAACCCTGACGCGCCGACGGATCGGCATTACGCTCCGGCGAGCATAGATGGCGCGGACGGCGTCGTTCCCTATCTCTACGTCGACGAAGGCGGCTGGAGCGCAGAGAAAGGCGGTTCGCTCAACAAGTATTTCAATTTCGGCCTGCTCGCCGTCGACGTGACGAACGGAGCCTGCGTCGCCGATCTTGACGCGGAGGGCGCGCCGCGACTGTTGTCTCCCGATGAAGCGCCGGGCTTCTGGGACACGGTCGGACGCAACACGAATTACATCATCCATCCCGCCGAAATCCTCGCCGACACATTCGTGTTTCTCGTCACAGAAAAGAAAGACCTGCCCAATCCGGAAATCGTCGCGAAGCTTTCAGATTGGCTCGACGGCGCCCTTGGCGCGGCTGAATGAAGACAAGGCGCCCTTCGCCAGATCCGGCCGCGCGCTTTGCGGCGTGAGCCTCCGTCTTAATATCGACCTAACGGAAGCTCCGTCGTCTGCTTGATCTCCCGAAGCGCGATTGACGAACGCACGGTGCCGACGCCGGGCAGCTCGAACAGGAAGTCCTGCAGGAAGCGATCATAATCGGCGATGTCGCGCGCGACGACGCGCAGGGTGAAATCCGCGTCGCCCGTCGTGGCGTAACACTCAAGCACTTCCGGGCGGCGGCGGATCTTTTCCTCGATTTCGCCTACAACTTCCGAATACTGACGATCGATAGAGACATGCGCGAAGGCGCAAACGGCGAATCCGAGCGGATCGCGATTGAGCACCGCGCGGTACGCATCAATAACGCCGGCCTCCTCCAGCGCGCGCCATCGCCGCCAGCAGGTCGCGGAAGAGATGCCGGTCGCCTCGGCGAGTTCCTGCGCCGAAACGCGGCAACCCTGCTGAAGGACAGCAAGAATTTTGAGGTCCTGTTCGTCGAGAGTCAGAGAGGCGGCCATTCGCTCAGAACTTTCTGCGTGGATTATTCATATCTTGATTTCCAGAAAACCGATACATTTATCTCACAAACACACCTTTAAAGGCAAATTATGAAAGAGTTATCGACGCGAAACGGTGTAAAATTATCACGTCACGACGGAGACTGCCCGTGTCGGAAACGATCCCCAACCCTGTTCTGGATACATACGCCCTCAACGACCGGTATCGCCGCGAGGCCGGCCGGGTGTTCCTCACCGGAAGCCAGGCCATCGTGGCGATCGCAATCGCGCAAAGCCGCGCAGATCAGTCGTCGGGCCTCAACACCGCCGGTTTCGTCACTGGCTACCGAGGCTCGCCGCTCGGCGGCGTCGATCAGGCGTTCTGGCGCGCCGAAAAGTTCGCCGATGAAAACCGCATCACCTTCCTCCCCGCCATCAACGAGGACCTCGCCGCGACTGCGGTGCTCGGGACGCAGCAGGTCGAGCTTGAGCCCGACAAGACGGTCGATGGCGTCTTCTCCATCTGGTACGGCAAGGGACCGGGCGTTGATCGCGCCGGCGATGCGCTAAAGCACGGCAACGCCTACGGATCGTCTCCCCATGGCGGCGTTCTCGTCGTCGCCGGCGACGATCATGGCTGCGTTTCCTCCTCGATGTCGCACCAGTCGGATGTCGCTTTCATGGCGTGGTACATGCCGACCTTGAACCCTGCGAACCTCGCCGAATATATCGAGTACGGATTATACGGATTCGCCCTCTCCCGCTTCTCCGGCATGTGGGTCGGCTTCAAGGCGATCTCCGAAACGGTTGAAAGCGGCGCCAGCGTCGAGCTTCCCGCGTTTCGCAATTTCGACATTCCGAAAGACTTCGAGATGCCGGAAGGCGGTCTCAATTTCCGCTGGCCTGACTTGCCGGGGATGCAGCTTGAGACCCGCATGAAGGCGAAGAAGGAAGCGGTGCGCGCCTTCGCCAGAGCCAATCCTATCGACCGCGCCATCTATGGCGTCAAAGGCGCGCGCTACGGCGTCATCACCACGGGCAAGGCTCATCTCGATGTCATGGAGGCGCTCGCCATGCTCGGCG
>JAVJPA010000274.1:0-9725 GCA_040216495.1 Amphiplicatus sp.
CAGGACCTGGCGCAGGCGATCCTCATCACGAATGATGAGGCGATATAAACATTCGCAAAATTCAGCAGCAATCTTGCGAGAATATTCAGCCAATCTTTCACGCTTTAAGCTTCGCGTTTCCTCCAATCATACCCAAGACGGAACATGACGTCTTCAAGATAAAAGTCATAAACATCGAGATCGATTTTCACCGCGCGCAGGGCTTCCAAGACAAATCCGCGGAACCGCCCCACATTTTCGCGCGCCGGACTCGCCCATCGCCGCAAGCGACGCACTCTTGAAAAGCGTCTGTCGCGAGCATGACTTCTTTGCTGTGAAAACGTGATGCCAAGGAGGCTATAAATCCGCAGCTAAGCTGACCGAACGCTTCTCGAAGAAGCGCCGCTTTTGCCTTTGATGTCCAGCCTATAAAAGCGCCGCGTCGGCGACGAAGGCGGACGCCTTTCTGGAAGCCGCTGCAAACCAGAACCGGAATCTCTTTCCGTTTTAAGATTTCGGTGCTACTAAGCACATAAACAATAAGGATTCGCGCGCGTCTGTGCCCGATGGTGGGACGATGCGCTTGGCGACTAACAGGGGACTCGGCGCCGTGCCCCAGAGGGAGGGACTACCCATGGTCTATCAGCGATTGGCGTATCTGGCCGTCTTCGCTCTGGCGGCTTGCGGCGAGGCCGGGGAGAAGCCCGCCGAGCTTGAGCAATCCGCGCTCGATTTCCAGTCGCAATTACTGGAGCGCCTGATCGACGCCAAGCCCGGCGATGTGATCGACATACCGGAAGGCGTTTACGCGTTCGATCGCAGCCTGACCTTGACAGTCGACGGCGTCACCATTCGCGGCGCGGGCATGGACAGGACCGTGCTCAGCTTCAAGAACCAGATCGCCGGCGCCGAGGGGCTGCTGGTGACGGCGAGCGACTTCACCATCGAAGACATCGCCATCGAAGACACGGTAGGCGACGCCCTTAAAGTCAACGAGGGAAACAATATCGTCATCAGGAATGTCAGGACGGAATGGACAAACGGCCCCGACACGAAGAACGGCGCCTATGGCATCTACCCGGTTCAAACGACGAACGTCTTGCTGGAAGGCAACATCGCCATCGGCGCCTCGGACGCCGGGATCTATGTCGGCCAGTCTAAGAACGTCATTGTCCGGAATAATCGCGCTGAATACAACGTCGCCGGCATCGAGATCGAGAACACGGTAGACGCCGACGTCTATGGCAATATTGCGACCAACAATACGGGCGGCATTCTGGTCTTCAACATGCCCGCCCTGCAACAGGCAGGCTACGGCGTTCGCGTCTACGATAACGACGTTTTCGAGAACAACACCAAGAATTTCGGCCACCCAGGAACGCCCGTCGCGAGCGTTCCGGCTGGGTCCGGAGTCGTCATCAACTCCCATGACGCCGTTGAGATTTTCAACAACAAGGTTGCGAACAACAAGACCGCGAATGTCATCATCTCCAGCCTGTTCTCGACAGGTTACTCCGACAGCTCCATGAGCGAAACTTTCGATCCGTACCCGGAAGGCGTTTACATATACGGCAACGCCTTTGAAGGGGGCGGCGACGCGCCGGACGGAAACGATCTCAAGCTTCTAAAGGTCGCGAAGTTCGGGCTTAACGGCTCCTTCCCCGACATCCTCTGGGACGGATACCAGGATAAAAATAAGCAAGTCGACGGCGCCCTGCCCGTCGGACTGCGCATCTGCGTCGACAACAGCGATGCGGAAGTCCTCAACGTCGACGGGCCGAACAAGTATAAAGACCCGCGCGTTGAAAAAGCGCCCTTCGAGTGCGCGCTCGAAAGACTGAAGCCCGTGGAGCTCGGTTAGAACGCGAGGGCGGGATTCTCATGTCTGATCGCAGACCGGAACGGCGCCGATTCCGCGGCCGGACGGCGGCGGCCCTGCTTTCCAGTCTCCTGATGGCGATCGGTTGCGTCCCGCAGCAGTCGAGCGCTCCACCGCCCGCGCCGACATTTCATGAGACGGAAAACCCGGCAAAGCTCAGCGATTGGGGACTGTTTTCGCTCGACAAGGGCCTTTCCCTTTCCGATGGCGTCATCCCTTATGATCTGAATACGCCGCTTTTTTCCGATTACGCGCATAAGCTGCGCACGGTCTGGATTTCCGGCGAAACGCCCGCCGGCGCGTACGGCGATGACGCGATCGACTTTCCAGTAGGGACGGTGATTTCCAAGACTTTTTATTATCCGAAGCCGCAGGGGGAGTTTGACAGCCGCGTCCTTAAAACGCCTGACGCCTCAGGCCGGATCGACCCGGCGCTGCGCGATCTTTCAGGCGTCCGGCTTGTCGAAACCCGCCTGCTCGTGCGCAGGAAAAACGGATGGGATGCGGTCCCATATGTCTGGGACGACGACCAGGGCGACGCGACGCTGAAAAGGATAGGCGACGCGCAGCGTCTGACTCTGGTCGCGGCGGCGCCCGAAGGCAGTACGACGCAAACTCCCTTCGCTTATATCGTTCCGGACGTCAATCAATGCGCTGGATGTCACGCGCCGAACAATACCAGCCGCGAGATATCGCCAATCGGCCCGAAGCTGCGCCATCTCAACAAGGATTTTACGTATACGGAAGGAACGGCCAATCAGCTCGACCGCTGGCGCGAGGCCGGTCTGCTCACTTTTGAGGGCGCGGTTGACGCTGCGCCGCGCAACGCCGACTGGCGTGATGAGACGGCGCCGCTCGGCGCGCGCGCCCGCGCCTATCTCGACGCCAATTGCAGCCATTGCCACAATCCTGTCGGTCCCGCCGATACGTCCGGCCTGATGCTGACGCCGGAGACGCCCTTCGGCAACGCCGCCGGCCTCTGCAAGCTTCCGGTCGCGGCAGGCGCCGGCACGGGCGGGCGGCGCTTCGACATCGCGCCCGGCGAGCCCGACAGTTCTATTCTTCTTTTCCGAATGGAATCGACAAGAGCCGATGAAATGATGCCGGAACTCGGCCGCGCCCTTGTCCATGAGGAAGGCGCCGCCTTGATACGAAAGTGGATCGCGGAGATGGACGGCGACTGCTCCTAGGAGCGGGGGTCGTCGCTCAGATATTTCGACAGATAGCTTTCAAGATTGATAACGAGCTGCTCGAAATACTGATCGCGGACGGCTGGGTCGTTCTCATTCACCAGATAGGCTTCAACCGAAAGGAAGATCCGCATGGTGATCGTCGCGACAATGTCAGGGTCAGCGCCGCTAAATCCGTCCTCCCCGCGCCGCCAACGATCGGCGATAACCGCGGAGATCGAATTGCACATCCGCTCCTTGGCGCCGTCGAGTTCGGGGTGAGCGAAAATCGCCTTCAGCAGAGGGCGATGGAACGGATGCTCGTCGATCGAACGGCGCAGGTATTGCACGACAGCGAGAAACCGCGCCCGCCATTGCGGCAGGGCGTCCACGCCCTCCACAATGGCGATGATCCTGTCCACCTGATCGGCGCTCACCGTTTCGAACAGCGAGTTATAGATCGAAAAGACATTCGGAAAATATCGGTAGACGGAGCTTACCGGAATGCCGGCGCGCTCGGCGATGAAGGTAGTGGTGATCTGCTCGGTTGGCGCGGACGCCAGAAGATCGCCTGCCGCCGCGAGAATCTGGTCGATCCTTTCCTGCGAGCGTTTCTGCACCGGCTTCGATCGCGTTTCGAGCGGCACTAGGGAGCTGACTGTCATACGGTCGTTCTGGTTCCTGTATCCGCCGAAAACGCGGATTTCTTGCGACTGTCGCGCCGTCGGTTTCGGCCCTCGCACGATGGCGAAACGCTCTGTGGCGCCATCGCCTCAACGCGCGCGCTCTAGCGGGGGAAGTGCTTTTGCCGATTGACTTTAGGCGTTACCCGCGATCTTCTTTCTAAAAACGGAATCGTATTCAGATTCCATAAATCCAGTATAGGGAGGCATGTCCGTGCATACAAGGATGACAAAGATGGCTGCGCGCTGTCTGGTCCGCGCTTTGATGGGCGCCTGCAGCATAACCGCTTTTGCGGCCGCTGCGACGCCGGCCGCCGCCCAAGAGGGCGCCGACGATGTCGTCACCGTCACCGCCCAGCGGCGCGCGCAGAACCTTCAGGACGTGCCGATCACGATACAGGTCGTCTCCGGCGAGAACATTCAAACGCTCGCCGCAGACAATATCGGCGACATCGACATATTCGTGCCGGGACTTTCCGTGTCCAGCGGCAGCCCCACCCAGCCGCGCTACGCCATCCGCGGCGTCTCGACTTCAGATTTCGGCGTCGGCACCGACCCGGCTGTCGGCGTGTATGTGGACGGCGTCTATGCGGCCCGTTCCGGCGCCTCGCTCCTCGCCTTCAATGACATCGAGCGCATCGAAATCATCAAGGGGCCGCAAGGCACGCTGTTCGGCCGCAACAGCGCTGCGGGCGCAGTTTCGGTGACGACCAAGAAACCGAGCGACGAATTCGAGGCGCGCGCCGCCTTCCGGTACGGCCGGTTCGACAAGCGCCGCGCCGAGGCGTTGCTCAATCTTCCGGTTGCGGACGACCTCGCCTTCCGCATCAACGGCGTCTGGAACAAGCGCGACGGTCTCTATACGGACGCGGCGACTGGCGAGGATCTCGGACGGGAGGACAACTGGGCGATCCGCGCCGCTGCGCGTCTTGACCTTGGCCCCGATACGCAAGCCATTCTCGCCTATGTCCATGACGAGCTCGATCAGGATGCGCGTCCTGCAATCGGCATCGTGCCGATCCCGGCGGCGCCCGGCCAGCCGCCGGTTCCGACGGATTCCTCGACCTATATCGACCCGTTCGCCGCGCCCGTTCTCAACGATGTGGTCGGCAACAGCGAACGGCGCAATCTCGACGAACTCACGCTCACCCTCACCCACAATTTCGGCGCGCTCGAACTGAGCTCGATCAGCTCCTACCGGCATTTCCAGACCAATAACCGCGAGGACGAGGACGGCACGAACCGGATCGATCTCTATTTCGACACGAACAATGTCGAGGAGAACAAAAGCTTCTATCAGGAGCTGCGCCTGACCGGCGAAACCGGACCCGTGAACTGGATCGTCGGCGCCAGCTATTACGACGAACAAGCCAACCAGCGCAGCGATACGTTCACCTTCACCGACACGGTCAACACGACGCTCGGCAATATCGGCTTCGGCACGCCTTTCACAGACCTCGAATACGGCCTGCTCATTCCGTTCGACGTGCCTGCGACCATGCTGGGCCACGGCTGGTCGGAGGACATGATCAACAGCGGCGATTATCAGGCTTACGCTGTCTTCGCCGACGCCATCTGGGCGGTCACCGACCGTCTCAGCGTCACCGCCGGCGTGCGCTATACGCGAGACGAAAAATCCTTCACGTGGCTGAACGGCCCGCGCGTCGCACCGGAACTCGACGCGACGTTGCAGGCGCTGGACGATATGGGCCTTCTCGCTCTCGCAGGCGCGACGCCTGAGGATTTCCAGTTCGATTTCATTTTCGATCTTTCCTCCCTCGCCGGCGTTCCCTGCGACAATGGCGTCACGGTGGCGGAAGGGGTGAAGTGTCGTCTCGACGACTCTTGGAGCGACATCAGCCCCCGTTTCGTCGTGGATTATAAATTGACGGACGATGTTCTCGTCTTCGCCTCCTTCGCCGAAGGCTATAAGGCGGGCGGGTTCAACAGCGTCGAAGTCGCCTCGCGCTTCGACAATGAGGATGTGAGGAACTACGAGGCCGGCGTGAAGTCGGCCTTCCCCGACCTCGGGCTGCGCTTCAACGGCTCTTTCTTTTATTACACCTATGACGACAAACAGGCGATCCGCCTCGTCGCCGACGCCGGCGGCTCTGGCGTGCCGCAATATCTCGTCGAGACCAGCGATGAGAAAGCGTACGGCATTGACCTGCAAGCTGACTGGGAGCCGGTCGAGAATCTCAATTTCTTCGCCAACGCCCAGTATATCGACGTCACCTACAAGGAACGGATCACGCGAGACGATGTCGACCTGAAAGGCCAGCCGACGGGAGAGCCGCTCTGGTCTTTCTCCGTCGGCGGGAGCTACCTCTACGATTTCGAGCAGGCGGGAGAAGTCGAATTCCTTGTCGCTCACGCCTATGAAGGCGAACGGCGCTGCAACGACGAATCTCTTGCGCAGGGCGATTGCCTCACTCAAGGCATTATTAAAGTGGGCGAAGCCCGCAACCGCACCGACCTGCGGCTGTACTGGCGCGACAAGAACGATCGCATCCAGATCGGCGCTTTCGTCAATAATGCGTTCGACAACCGCTATGTGAACGGCATCAACAATATCTCGGCCGCGACGCTGGGGACGCCCTTCGCCAGCATTAGCGAGCCGCGCATCTGGGGTTTTGACATTCAGCTAACCTATTGAAGCGCGGCGCGGCGAGACGGGGTGAAGAGCCCTGCTCGCGAGGTCCGTTCCGCCGGATCAAACTTGAGCGGCTGGAAAAGCGCGCCTCCGCCATGTCTCAGCTCTACCATCAACACCGAGACGAACAGATTCATCGGAACGCTTTCCCGTAAGGCAGACATTCTCTTTCGGCGCCATTTCTCCAACCGGCGCTGGCTTCAGCTTTCAGGCAGGGTCCGCAGCAAAAACTCGATCGCGTTCTCGCCCATGACGGCGCGAATCGTTTCTTTATCGAGCCCCGCCGCGAGCAGCGCCTCCGTGAGGGCGGCGTATTCCGAAGCGTCGAACGCGACGGTCGTCGATCCGTCATAGTCCGAGCCGAGCGCCACATGCTCCGCGCCGAGAAGATCGACGGCGTAAGCGATTGCGGACGCGACGGAAGCGAGCGAGGGATCGCACACGGCGCCATCCCAGAAGCCGACGCCGACAAGGCCGCCTTTGCCCGCAATCTCCTTCATCAGCGCATCGGAAAAGTTGCGCGGGCTGTCGCAATGGCCCCTGAGGCCGGTGTGCGAGACGATGACAGGGCGCGAGACGATCGCGAGGACGTCGCGCGCGACCGCTTCGGAGGAATGAGCGACGTCGATGATCATGCCCTTCGCTTCCGCGGCAGCGACCGCCTCGCGTCCGAAAGCGGTAAGGCCCGCCCCGCTTGTTCCGTGAAGCGAGCCGCCGAGCTCATTATCGAAAAAATGCTGGAGCCCGAGCACGCGGTAGCCTGCATCGTACAGCCGGTCCAAATTGGCGAGATCGCTTTCGAGCGGGTGTGCGCCCTCGGTCGCCAGCACGCCGGCGAGCGCATTGTCGGCGAGCGCCATTTCAAGATCCCCGCGCGTTCGGATCACGCGCACTGCGCCGTTCGACCGCTCTTCCGCATCCGCAAGGCGCTCGGCCTGATAAAGCGCGCGCTCGGCGAGGCTGCTCCATGTGCGCGCCGGCCAGCGCTGGGCGACGGCGAGCGCGGTGATGTCGTCGCTGCCCGCCTCGTTACGCTCATAGTTGAGATTTTTCGGCGACTTGGTGACGGCGGAAAATACCTGAAGCGCGACTCCGCCTTCGACAAGCCGCGGAACGTCCGTATGCCCTCTTTTCTGCCGCACCAAGGGATCGCGCATCCACATCAGCGTATCGGCGTGCAAGTCGGCGACGCGCAGGCTTCCATGCATCGCCCTCGCCTCGGCGCTCACTTCATACGGCTCATGCGGCATGACGGCGTTGAGACGCGCATCGACGCGCGGCGGCAGAAAAAGGAAGAAAACAAAAGCGCCCACGATGGCCGCGCCAAGCGCAAGGCCGATCACAAGCCTAACCAGCAATCGCGCCATGGCACCCTCCCTTTTTCGCGAGCGTGGCGAGCGCCGCCGCCGGCGTCAATGCGGGCGCGCCGCCGACATCGGCCCAAGCGCGGCGAGGTCTTTCGCCTCATCCACGTCCTGAAGCGTTTCGAGGAAGGCGACGGAAAAATCCGCCGGCAGCGTCTCCATCGTATCTTGAAGCGCGTGCGCGCTCGACCATCGCACTCCGGAAAACAGGATCGGCGCCCGCTTGCGGCCTGCGAGGCCGATCAGCCAGTAGCCTCCGTCATGCGCCGGTCCGAACACCGCGTCATGGCGCCCGAGCGCACGGAATGCCTGACGCACATGTTGCGCCCTGACGCACGGGGCGTCGGCGCCGATGATGACAGTCGGCCCGTCGAACGCGGCGAACGCATCCTTCATGCGCGCGCCGAGATCGCCTTTTCCCTGCGCCATTCGGTCGAAATCGCGCGGCCAGACTTGGTCATGAAGCGCCGCAGGCGGATCGACCGCCAGCACCGCGCGCCAGCGTCCGCGCGCGGCGGCGTATGTCCGCGTCAGCATGTGCCTGAACAGCGCCGCGGCGCGTCCCGTCCCGACCTCGCGCGCGAGGCGCGTCTTCACCCGCCCCGCGACGGGCAGCTTTACGAAAACGATGAGCGTTTCTTCTCTCATCGCGCATAGATCTCCGCGATGCGCGAAGGTGCGACGCCAAAGCGGTAAAGGGTGAGACACCAGGCGTTCTTCAACACGCGGTTTATGTAGCCGTCGCGCTCGTAGCGGTCGGCGGATGTGACGGCCTTCGCCTTCATCACGCAGACCGCGGCGCGTCCTTTCGCGCGGACGAGCCGCGAGACGAGATCAACGTCCTCGAACAGCGGCAGCGGCGCGAAGCCGCCAAGTTCGTCATAAAACGCTCGCGAAATGAGGAGCCCCTGATCGCCATACGGCGCGCAGAAAAGACGGGTGCGGAGCATTGCGCCGAAAGCGACAAGACGCGGCGCTGCTCCCCTCGCGTCGAAAGCGAGCGTGAAAACCCCGGCGCGGCTGCTGTCCTTCATGACCTCCCGCGCCTCCTCGACCCAACCCTCCTTCAGGACCGTGTCGGCGTGAAGGAACAAAAGCCAGTCCCCGCGCGCCGCCGCCGCACCGCGCGCAAGCTGCGACCCCCGCCCGCATTCGCCCGTAACGACGCGCGCGCCGGCGATATCGGCGATCGCTCCCGTATCGTCGCCGGAGCCGCCGTCCGACACGATCACCTCCTTGACGAGACCTTCAAGCGCGCCGGGCGCCAGCGCCGCCAATACGGGTTTCAGGCGGCCTGCGGCGTTGAGCGTAGGAATGATGACGGAAATCATGAAGAGTCCTTGCAATTCCCTTCTTCCTATCGGCGGCGCGAAGCCAGCGGAAGCGCTGCGGCGCGGCTCCTGGCCCTGTGGAAAACTCCGCTAAGCCCGGAGCGTAAATGTTCTTGATTTGTTCTGTTCCCGGAGCTAGCTTTGGTCATGGCTCGCGTCGCGCCCCTCACCCCCCGCCCTCGCCGCCCGAATCAAGAGGGCCTTCCTGACGGAAGTTTGCCGCCCCAAGGGGGAAAGGGGCGCGGCGCGCAGTCAAACGCCTCCGGGCGGTACGAAAAACTCGCGGTCCAACAAGTCGACGACGGCTGGACGCATGACGAAGAAGACCTACCCCCGCTCGTCACCCATGTGACGATCGAGACGCCGCGCAAGATCGTCACCTTCAACAAGTCGCCCTATGTGGGCTTCGACCGCTCGATCAATCCGTATCGAGGCTGCGAGCATGGCTGCATCTACTGCTTCGCGCGCCCGACCCACGCCTATATGGGCCTCTCGCCCGGACTCGATTTCGAAAGCCGGCTGTTCGCCAAGCCGACTGCGCCGAAGCTCCTCGAGAAAGAACTCGCCGACCCAAAATACCGCCCACGGGTCATCGCCATGGGGACCAACACCGATCCCTACCAGCCGATCGAGCGCAAGTTCGTCATCATGCGCGGCGTGCTCGGCG
>JAVJPA010000275.1:0-5999 GCA_040216495.1 Amphiplicatus sp.
TGATCGCCTTGCCGCCCGGCTTCAGCACGCGGAGCATGTCGCGCACGACGCCGATCGTGTCCGGCGTGTGGTGAATGACGCCGTTGGAGTAGACGACGTCGAAGGTATTGTCGGCGAATGGAAGGTTCTCTCCGTCGCCATGTTTGAACTCGCCCGCAAGGCCGCGCAGCCTGAAATTGCGCTGCGCGTGTTCGAGATGGCCGGCGGAGAGATCGAGGTCGGTGACGACGGCGCCGTTCTTCGCGAACTGCGCAAGATCGGTGCCCATGCCGGCGCCGACTTCCAGCACTTTCTCCCCGCGATGCTCCGCGAACTCCATGGTCTCGGCCATCCACGGCGCATAGACGCCGTAACGATACTGCTCGGCCTCGAGATACCATTCGAGCGTGCCTTCCTGCGCCTTCTCGACATAGTGCGAGCCGCAGGCGTCCTCGTTCCACTGATCCTGGACCTGATCCTTGTACGGATCGTTTGTCTCGATCCGCGGCTTGATCGCCGTGACAGATTTTTGAGGAGCGTCCGTCGCCGCAACCGTCATAGCTGTCCCCGATCCTTGTGGTAGCCGCCAAGCTCTTCGCCGAGGGCGAAGCGCCAGAGCGACTGCACATGCGCGTCCCAAGTATAATACTCCGCCGCCGCCTTCATTGCATTACGTCCGAGCCGCGCGCGCAAGGCCGGATCGTCGATCAGCCACAGCGAAGCGTCAACCAGCGACGGCGTCGAGGCCGGCTCGATGAGAATGGAGCGAGCGTCCTCCCGGATCGCGCCGCCCCGGTCGGCCAGCATCGCCGCCGGGCGCATCACTTCGCCGAGCTGGACAAGGTCGGAACAGACGATGCCGGCGCCGTACGCCATGTATTCGAAGAGCTTCGTCGGTGAGCCGAAGAACGGCTTGTCGCCCATGTTCTTCGAGTGAGGCGACAGAAATATGTCGCAGGCTGCAAGGAGTCGCGCGGCCTCGGTCTGGGCCACAAGGCCCATATCCTTAACCTGCGCGCCGACGCCCGCCCGATCGACGGCGTCGGTCACCAGGCGCTTGAAGCCGCCGTCGCCGATCAGCAGGAATTTCGCGTTCGGCCGCGCCTTGCAGATTTCCGGCATCGCTTCCGCAAGCACTTCGATGCCATGCCAGCCGCCAAACGTGCCGCAGAAGCCGAGCACCACGTCGTCCGGCGCAAAGCCGAGTTCGGCCCTTAGCGCGGCGCGTTCAGCCGCAGGGAGCGGATGGTACGCCTCGAGGTCCACGCCATTCGGATTGACCAGAATTTTTGTGGCGGGAATCCCGAGCGCCATGACGGCGTCCTTCACAGGCTCAGAGACGACGCTGACGATATCGGCGAGATCGAAAGCTTCCTTCTCGATCGCTTGAAGAGCGGCGGCGTTATTCATTTCGCGCCCGCCGAAGACTTTCGACATGGTGAGCTCGGAGCCGTTGAATTCGGCGATATAGGGGATGCCGGCGCGGCGGCAGGCGCGGGCGACGACGGCGTTTCCAAGCACAAGCCGCTCGAACACGAATTGCGGCTTGTAAAGCTTCAACATCTCTTCAACGACGCCGGCGTAAGCCTCGCCGTTCTCGACGAGAGAGTATTCGTCTGCAAGATGGGTTCTGGAAGGAATCACGATTTGATGCACGCCGAAATCGTCGAGCAGCGCGTAATGCGAGGCGAGCACGCAATGAATTGGCTCGCCCGACGCCTTGTTGAGCGCTTTCACCTGATAGCAAGTATGGCCGTAACTGCCGCCGCCCTTGAGCTTCGCCCAGTAGTCCAAGCGGAAATAGAGACCGCGCCCTTCGGCCCGATATTGACCGCCATGGGGTTTGAGAAAGCCGAAGCGTGTCGCATCGGGAATCGCCGGCGCCGGCGTCAGAAGCTGGCGTCCGATCGGCGCGCTTGCGATGCGCACCCCTCCGGCCAGTCTGTTGCGGATTCGCTGCGCGCCGTATCGAACGCGCGCCTTAAAGTTGGCGATGTCGAGGCGTAAAGCGGCCCATATCCTGAACAGATTGACGACGCGATGGTGGCGGCGGAACGACAATAAACGTTCGGCAGTCACGACTTCGACCGCATCCTCGGCGGGCCAATGCAAGTAAACTTTGCGATTGGCGTCAAGCGCTTTCGCCGACACGGCGATTTCTTCCGGGGTCGGAAGGCCTGCGGACAAGCCGAGAACTACATCCCTGTCGGGCGCGGATTTCAGCTTCTCTGCGGCGATAGTTGCATCGGGTTGAGGCTTCAGCGCGGCGTAATGGCGCTCGCTGAAGCGCTCGAAGCCTACGGCGCTGACCGTTCCGACAAAGCCGGTTTCGAGATTGAGGTAAGCGATTTCCTGCATCCGGCTTATTCGCTCGCGCGCCCCTGAAGCAGGTCTTCGATGTGAAGGCTGACCGCTGTCGTTTCGAAAATCCGCGTCGCCGGAATTGGGGCTTCGCCTGCCTCGTTTGCAAGCGCGTCGGCAAGGAGCGTCATTTCCGTCGCGTGTCCCTTGTCGGCGGCCTGCGCCTCCCAGATCGTCTCGCCCGTGGGCTGCTCGACGCACTTCACGAAATCGTCGATAACAAAGGCGCGGCCTTCACAGAAAATCTCGATGCGCTCTTTCGGCAGGCCCGTTTTCGGTCCCGCCGCCGTATACAGAAGATTGCCGACCGACCCGTCCGCGTAGCGGATCGTCGCGGCGAAGTTGTCGTTGGCGAAATAGGCCGAACCCTGCGGCGAGATCGCATGGGCCGAGATCGCCTCCGGTTTCGCGCCGGCGAGCGCGGCGAAAAAATCGTACATGTGGCAGGCCTCGCCGATATTTCGGCCGGCGCCTTCAGCGTTCTGGATCCAGCTATCGCCAGGGATGTAACCGCCGTTCAGGCGATAATTGATCATCATCGGCGCCTTGCGGTCGCCGAGACGCTCGCGGATCGCAAGCGCGGCCGGCGAGAACGAGCGGTTGAAGCCGACCATCAGCAGCCGGTCGCCGGCGCCCTCATGCGCGGCTTTCACCTTGTCGAGCCCCGCCCAGTTGGTGGCGATGGGCTTTTCGACGAACACATGCTTGCCGGCGGCGAGCGCTTTCGCGACCTGGTCGGCATGTTCGAAATGGCGCGTCGCGATGACGACCATGTCGATGTTCGGATCGGCGAGCACGGCGTCGTAATCGGTGATCAGCGCCTCGACCCCGCGCTGGCGGGCGAAATTGCCGCCGCGCACCGGGTCGCGGCTGCACACCGCCTGCAACTGGAAAACATCGCGGCGCTTGTCCATCTGGGGCACGAGCATCGAAACGCCGAAACCGCCGGCGCCGACTAGGCAGTAGCGCACCTTGTCGCCGCGGGCGATGCGCGCGCCGCGGATGTTGACACGCGGCGCGTCGCGTCGGTCGGCGCCCGCCGGATTGAGCGCGATGTCTTTCTGCGGCGTATAGGCGAAGACGACGCCGAGCGGGGCCTTCTTCGAGCGCGCCAGCGTATCGTACACTTTCGCCGCGTCTTCGATTGGCGCGACTTCGTCGATCAGCGCGTCGACGTTCACCTTTTGAGCGGCGACGAGATCGAGGTAGGCCTGCATGTTGCGGTTCTGAGTCCAGCGGACGTAGGCGTAAGGATAATCGCGCCCTTCGGTCTCATAGGACCAGTCGTAGCGTCCCGGTCCGTATGACGTGCTCATCAGGACGTCGATCTCTTTTTTGTAGAAATCGGGCCGCTCGATGTTCATGCCGATATCGCCGACAATGACGACACGGCCGCGCCGGCGCGTCGTCTTCATGGCGTTATTGATGAGGGCGTCGTTTTTCGCCGCGGCGGTGATGATGGTCGCGTCGGCGCCGTGGCCGCCGGTCAAGTGCTGCGACAGGCGCAGCGCTTCGTCGGCGCTGGCCGCCGCCGCATCGGCGCCCAGCTCTTTGGCGCGGCGCACGCGGTCTTCATCGAGATCGAGGCCGATCACTCGGCAGCCGGAGGCCTTGAGAATCTGGACCGTGATGAGGCCGATCAGGCCGAGTCCGACGACGCAGGCCGTTTCGCCGAGACGCAGATCGGCGCGGCGCACCCCCTGCATGGCGATGGCGCCGACTGTCGTCGTCGCGGCGTGGCGGGTCTCGACGCCGGCAGGGATATTGACGCAGAGATTTCTCTTTACGCTGATGAATTCGGCGTGATTCGCTTGGCCGGCCCCGCCGCAGGCGACCATGTCGCCGACCTGAAAGCCGGCGACGCCTTCGCCGACAGCGACCACCTCGCCGGCGGCGGAGTAACCGATGTTCCAGCCGATCTGATCGGTCTCGCTCGCCGGGAAACCGTCGCCCTGCGGCGCTTTCAGTTGCGCCGAGAATTCGGCGAAGTCGGCCGAACCGCCGCCTTCGCCGGCGTTGGCGATGACAAGATAAAGGGAATCGGACGCGCCGGCGTCGAACTGGAGCGTTTCGTCAATGTCGCCGGCGTCGAGCTGCACCTGGCCGATCCAGGCGGATTGATCGCCGTTGAGCATGCCGAGCGTGAAGGGGCCGCCCTTGACGACGCCTTTTATGGAAACGACGACCGCGGTTCCCTGCGGGGATGCGGCGTCGCCTGCATCGAGTTCGCGCACATAGATGCGCCGGCTGATCGCCTGATAGCCGGCAGGGCTCTGGTCGGCGGCGAAGCTCATCCCGTTTTCGCGTTTTTCAAGCGACGGCGCGCTCGCTCTGGTCCAGCCGAGATCGGTGAGGACGGCGACTTTCGGCGCGCCGGGACGCGGCGCGCGCGCGGCCTCGGTCAGGCGCTTGACGCGCCCGGCGGCGATCTGTTTCAGCCGCTGCGCGGCCTTGACCGGATTGCCGACTGCCTTGCCGAGATAATAGCTCGCGCGCGAGGAAAGCTCGGCGACGCGGCCCATAGCGCCCGCGTCCTCCTGCGCCAGCACCGCCTTCAGCGAGGCGAGTTCCGTGCCCGTGCTGATCAGGGAGAAATGCGTCTGAACGAGGAGCGATCCCGGCTCGACGGCCGGGCGGGGCGTGCGCGCGATGATCGCGCGCTCATTGGTCATCAGCACCTGTTTCACGCGGGCCTCCGAGGCGAGCGGCGAGGACGCGAAAACAAATCGTTGGCCACTGATACTCCTTTGCGCTTCAGATGCATCGAAAAGACGCCGGTCCGGCAAGCGCCCCTGTTCCCCTCAAGGCCATCCCGGCCTCCCGTGACGCCGCCAACGTCCCGCCCGGCAAAGAGCCGGGCGCCGCTCCGTCTTACCGGCAGCCACGACCGCGTTTCAACCGGTCTCAGGAGGAAGGGCGCGTTTGCGGCGCGAGGCCCGGGCGCGTTAGTCGGGTCCATCGGTCAGGCGCGAGGCCGCACGATCGGCGCGCCGACCGGAATGACGATGGTTCCCGCCTTCACGAAAGCCTCCGTATCGGCCATGCGCCGGCCGTCGACGAGGATTGCTGGCGGGCGCGCCCCGAGCCGGTCGGGGGTGAGGCCCCGATAGGCGCTGTGGTCGGTCATCAGAAAAATGGCCGCCGCGCCGGCGGCGGCTTCCTCGATCTGGCCGGTGAGATTCGCCGGGTGGCCGGAGTGGATGTGCATGCGCGTCACGTGCGGGTCATGCACCGCCCAGCTATAGCCTCGCGCGGCGAGAAGCTCGATCAAAAGTTCGGTCGGAGTGTCGCGCGCGTCGTCGATGTCGCCGCGATAGGCTGCGCCTAGGATCGCCACTTTAGAGCCGCGCGCGAGTCCTTCCTGTTCGGCCCGGTCGAGAAGCTTATTCGCCTGGCCGTCATTGAGGAGGCGGCTCGACAGAAGAAGTCCGGCCTTGTCGGGATAGCCCTCGACCAGAAACCACGGGTCGACCGGAATGCAGTGCCCGCCGACCCCGGGGCCGGGCGTGTGGACGTTGACCCGGGGATGGCGGTTGGCGACGGCGATCACCTTGAGAACATCGATGCCGGCGTCCTCGGCGATATGCGCGAACGAGTTCGCGAGGGCGATATTGACGTCGCGATAGGTGTTTTCCATCAGCTTGGAGAACTCCGCCTCG
>JAVJPA010000276.1:0-4328 GCA_040216495.1 Amphiplicatus sp.
GCGGAGGCGAACGTCGCCGTCGGGCTCTCCCGGCTCGGCCATCGCGCGCGTATGGCGAGCGTCGTCGCGGATAATGCGCTCGGAGAGTCGGCGGTCGGCGAACTGAGGCGCCACGGCGTCGACACGTCAGCGATCAAATCCGTCGGCGGGCGCATGGGGCTTTATTTCCTGACAACCGGCGCCATTCAGCGCCCGTCTGAAGTGCTGTACGACCGCGCGGCGTCTGCGTTCGCAAATTTCGACCCAGCCGGCTACGACTGGGGTTCGATTCTCACGGGCGCAAGCTGGCTGCACCTTTCCGGAGTGACGCCCGCCGTCGGCGCAAACGCTTCAGCGGCCTGTGTCGCCGCGGCTGAAGCGGCGCGGCCTCTCGGCGTCAAGGTTTCGTTCGATGGAAATTATCGCGCGCAGCTCTGGAAAACCTGGAACGGCGACGGGCCGGCGGTCTTGAAGCGGATTCTGGCGCAGGCGGAAATCGCCTTCATCAACGAGCGCGATATCGAACTTATTCTGAAGACGACGTTCAAGGCGGCCGATCCTGAAACCCGGCGCGCCCGCACTTTCGAAGCCGCGTTCGCCGCTTTTCCCGCTCTGAAGATGCTGGCGGCGACGGTTCGCACGCAACACGGGGCCGATCATCATGAACTTTCCGGCGGGCTTGCGACGCGAAGCGGAATGGTCCGGTCGCGAACCTACGCTCTCGCAGGCATTGTCGATCGCATCGGCGCGGGCGACGCTTTCGCCGCCGGCGTGCATCACGGGCTGATCGCCGGCAAGGGGGAGCAATACGCCATCGATTTCGGGGTCGCCGCGGCGGCGCTGAAGCATTCGATCGCAGGCGACTTCAACCTCGCTACCGTGCGTCAGATCGAAGAGACGATGGCGGGCGAAGCGCTCGATGTCAGGCGCTGATCCCTCTTTCCCCATGAATGCGGCCATCGCCGCGCTGACAAGGCGCGCGTTAGTCGGCGCCGCCGGAGGCGCTATAGGCCTTATCGTTTCAGCGCCTGCGCGCGGCTCCAAAGAAGCGCCCGTCGCGCGGACGCGATGAGGCCCAGTGCGCGGCTATCGCGACCACGACATTTTTGTTTTCAAAGGCGTGCGCTACGGCGCGGACACGAGGCGCGGCGCTTTATGCCGCCGGCGCCGCCCTCTCTTTGCTCCGACATCGGAGAAGCCTCCGCATACGACTCATCATGCCTGCAAGCGGGCTATGAACGGATAAGCGAGGATTGTCTTTTTCTGAAGGTCTGGACGCCGGGCCTCGGCGACGGGGGCACGCGCCCGGTCATGCTCTATATTCATGGCGGCGCTTACGCTTCTGACTCCGGCTCCAGCCCGCTCTATGACGGCGCCAGACTCGCGGCGAAGGGCGATGTTGTCGTCATCACGGATAATGCAGCCGCGTTCTACTGTCGTCGACAATACAGATAAGGAAGGCTCACTGACTGGGATGGGGAAGGGCGGCGCGCCGCGTCGCAGGCCAGCTATCGCGCTCGTTCATAGCGCTGCGCAGCGGCGACCCCATCATTCGGGAATACCTGAGGGGCGGCCTTACATTCCCGACCGACGCGATAGGCTGGTACACGATGAAAAAAAACCACCTAGAAATGATCCTCGGAGCGGAGAAAGAGAGCTGTTTTCCAGGTTCCTTTCACGCAGTGGGGCAGCCGACCCCGAGGGGCGATTTTCCGCATAGAGGATCGATCTGCGAATTGAATGACACCGGTTACCATGATACGATGCGGCCAAACCATACTAAGGTCGGCCGCGTCGAACAGGCCGATAGGGAGCGCCCGGCATTCTGTGAAGACCAGTCAATCCCAAGGTAAGGTGGCCCGCGAAAGCGCTGGGAGCGTCTTATCGCGAAGGGCGATCCTGGCCGGCGGCGCGGCTCTAGCGGCGGGCTGTGGGCGCGCCGGCGCGCGGCCGTTTTTCGCCGCCGACACGCATCCATTCGAATATCCGACCGTGCAAGGCGTCGTCGAGATGGGCCGCCTTCTCTCCGAGGGATCGGGCGGGCGGCTGACGATCAAGATGTTCGCCGGCGGGCAGCTCGGCGCTGAACGCGACACGCTTGAGATCACGTCGTTCGGCGGGCTCGAACTCAACCGCGTCAACCTCGCGCCACTGAATTCCATCGAGCCCATGACGATCGTCCCGGGGCTGCCGTTTCTTTTCCGCACGACCGGTCACATGCGCCGCGCGCTCGACGGCGCCCCCGGCGAGATCATTCTCGGATCGCTCGAAAAGCACAATCTTATCGGTCTTTGTTTCTATGATTCCGGCGAGCGCTCCGTCTACAACACGCGCCGGCCGATCCGTGCGCCCGCGGACATGAAAGGCATGAAGATCCGGGTGCCGAATTCCGATCTCTATGTGGCGATGATCAAGGCGCTCGGCGCCGACGCGACGCCGATGGATTTGAGCGAGATCTATCAGGCGCTGGTGCAAGGCGTCATAGACGGCGCGGAGAACAACTGGCCGTCTTATGAATCGGGTCGGCATTTCGAGGCGGCTCCTTATTACAGCCTGACGCGCCATCTGATTGCGCCGGAAGTGCTCGTCATGTCGAAGCATCGCTGGGAAAGGCTGAACACGGACGACCGCGCGCTGGTCAAGTCAGCCGCCAAACAGTCGGTCCCGTATATGCGCAATCTTTGGGATGCGCGCGTTGCAGAGTCGGAGGCGCGCGTGCGCGCCGCCGGCGTCGAGGTCAATGAGGTCGACGACAAGAACGCTTTCGCCGCGTTGATGCGTCCGGTGTGGGATCGGTTCCTCCTGAGCGAGGAGCAACAAAAGCTTGCCGCCGCGATCGAAGCCTTGGGAGGAGACAGTGCTTAAGGCGCTCGCAAAAGCGACCGGGCTCGCCAGCCGCGCCCTGCTGATGGTGGGCGCCGGCGGGCTCGTGCTGATGACCGCGATCATCGGCTGGCAGGTGTTCGGCCGTTACGTGCTGAATTCCAGCCCTTCCTGGTCCGAGCAGGCCTCGCTGACCTTGATGATCTGGTACGTATCGCTGGCTGCGGCGGCGGGCGTATATGAGGGGTTCCACATCCGCATCGCGTTTCTTGAAAGCATTGCGCCGCCAGTCGTGCGCAAAAGCATGCGCGTGGCGGGAACTGTTGTCGTCGGCGCCTGCGGACTAGCGCTCGCGATCTGGGGCGGCAAGCTGGTCGCCGCAACCTGGGGACATGTCATCCCGACGCTCGGGTTGCCGCGCGGCGTCGCTTATCTCTGCCTGCCGATTTCAGGCGCGCTGATCTTCCTTTTCGCGGCGGAGAAAGCTCTCGAAGAGATCGCCCTCGAGAACGCTTCGAAAGACGGGCCGTAGAATGGAGCTCGCAATCCTGATCGGCGTCTTGTTCGCGCTGCTTGCGTTGGGCGTTCCTGTCGCATTTGCGCTTCTCGGCGCTACGATAGCGGCGTTCATCGCGCTCGATCTGCCGCTCGTCGTCGTGTTTCAGCGCATGGCGGCGGGAATGAGCGTCTTCTCGCTCATGGCGATCCCTTTCTTCGTCTTCGCGGGCGATCTCATGTACCGCGCCGGCATCGCAGAGCGTCTCGTGCGCGTCGCCGAGGCGGCGTTCGGGCGCGCGCGCGGCGGGTTGGGACAGGTGAATGTCGGCGCCGCGATGATGTTCGGCGCGGTTTCCGGCTCGGCGATCGCAAGCGCCTCAGCGCTCGGCTCGACCTTGATGCCGTTGATGAAAGAGAAGGGTTACGACGCAGATTACGCGGTGAACGTCACGGTCACGGCGGCGGTTGTCGGCATTCTCATTCCGCCGTCGCACAACATGATCATATACTCCGCCGCATCGGGCATCGGCGTTTCGATCAGCGATCTATTTCTCGCTGGCGTCGTCCCCGGCCTCCTTACCGGCGCCTTGCTGATGGCCGTCGCCTGGGCGGTTGCGGTGAAGCGCGGCTACCCCCGCGGCGTCTTTCCCGGTTGGAACGCCTTCATCCGCGCTTTTATCGTCGCCATTCCTGGCTTGTTGACCGCGGTAATCATCATGGGCGGGATTCTCAGCGGCGCGTTCACCGCAACCGAGTCATCCGCCATCGCCGTCATTTATACGATCATAGTCGGCGCGCTCGTCTACCGGACGCTCGATTTCAAGGGGTTTGTCGCGGCTGCGATGCAGTCGGTGCGCACAACGGCGATGGTGCTCCTGATCATCGGCGCAGCGACCGGCTTCGGCTATGTCCTCGCCATTCTTGAAGCGCCGTCCCAACTCGCCGATGCGATCATCGCGATCACCGACAATCCTATTCTCATACTTCTTATCATCAACCTGTCGCTGCTTGTGCTCGGCACGTTCATG
>JAVJPA010000277.1:0-1867 GCA_040216495.1 Amphiplicatus sp.
GGCAGATGTTGCCGAGGCAGACGAAGAGGATGCGGCTGGCGGGCATGCGGTTCGGGTGCGGCTGCATCTTCTCTCTATGGCGCGTCCTCCGCCTTATCAATTGGAAGTGATCGCGCCCCCGCCTGTCACTGGCGCGGTGAAGGAGTAAGGTCCGCGCGGTTTACGCGCTACCGATGCGTCAGAGAGAGGAACCCCCATGTCGCTTACCCCTTCCGCCGTCGCCCACGCCACAATCAGCCAGATGTTCGCCGCCCTTCAGGGAGTGCTTGAGAAAGGCGCCGAGCACGCCAAGGCGCGCTCGGTCGACGAGGCCGTCTATATCAACTGGCGCCTCGCGCCGGACATGTTTCCGATGAGCCGCCAAGTGCAGATCGCTTGCGACATCGCCTCGCGCGGCATGGCGCGGCTCGCCGGCGCCGACATGCCGAGCAACCCGGACACGGAAACGACGTTCGAAGAGCTGCGCGCGCGCGTCGCCAAGGCGCACGCCTTCATCAAGGATCTCGACAAAGCGAAAATCGACGCCGATCTGGACGCCGAGGTTACGTTTCCGGTCGGGCCGAAAACCATGACCATGAAGCGGCGCGACTATCTAACCAACTGGGTCCTGCCGAACCTCTATTTCCACGTCACGGCGACTTACGCGAATCTGCGCGCGGCGGGCGTGCCGCTCGGCAAGGCGGATTTCCTCGCGCGGCCGCGCTAGGCGGTTTCTGCATTGCGCGTCGTCGTTCTCACCGGCTCGGGCGTTTCCGCCGAATCGGGCGTCGCGACGTTCCGCGACAGGGACGGGATCTGGTCGAAATACGACTATCGCGAGGTGGCGACGCCGGAAGGCTTCGCCGCCGATCCCGCCCTGGTGCACGGCTTTTACAATGCGCGGCGCAGGGCGCTGCAAACCGTTGCGCCCAACGCCGCGCACGCCGCGCTCGCAAAGCTGGAAGAAGAGCTTGCAGCGCGCGGCGGCGCTCTGACGTTGATCACGCAGAATGTCGACGACCTGCATGAACGCGCCGGATCGAAAAACCTCCTGCACATGCACGGCGAACTCGCCAAAGCGCGCTGCGGCGCGTGCGGCGATATTTATCTTTGCAAGGACGATCTCGGCGTCGACTCCCAATGCGCAGCCTGCGGACAGGTCGGCGCCATGCGCCCGCACGTGGTCTGGTTCGGCGAGACGCCGATGTTCATGGACGAGATCGAGGACGCAGTCATGGCGGCCGACCTTTTCGTCTCCATCGGCACGTCGGGCTCGGTCTATCCCGCCGCCGGATTCGCCGCTGAGGCGCATTCGCGAGGCGTTCCCTGTACGGAGCTAAATCTGGAGCCGTCGGAAAACGCCTGGGCTTTCTCCGACGCGCGATACGGCAGGGCGGGCGAGATCGTTCCCCAATGGGTTGAAGAACTCATCGCCGCGCTGTGAAAAAACGTTAGGCTGGCGTTAACGAAAAGCCTCTTGAATCCGCCTGCAAATATCGCCACGATAAAGCCAAGTTCAACAAACGAGAGGAGGTGATCCGATGTCCAGCGATTTCACGAAGCCTTTGAGGTCTTTGCGGAAGGTACGCGGTTCGGAGCAGCCTCCGGTCGTTTTCTAACCGCCGATTTCAAATCGAGACCTGAAGGTTACGGAAATTGCGACCCTGCTCCGGCAGGGACCTTGTTCCGACAAGGACGGGCTGCGCTAACCGCGCGGCCCGTATTTGTTTTAGGGCGCGTCACGAAGGATGCGCCTAAAGCTCCCGGTGCATGATGTGCGCGTCCACAAGCCCGAGCCGCGCGTGCCGGAACGCGTTCGGAATCGTGCCGATGATCCGCATGCCGCTTTTTGTCCAGGCTTTCACCGCCGCCTCGTTGGTCGCGACGA
>JAVJPA010000278.1:0-5758 GCA_040216495.1 Amphiplicatus sp.
CCATTTCCATAGAATTGAGCGCGGCGAACACCCATTCGACCGCCTCGGTGCGGCCGAGCGAATCGGGAGGCATCAGCGCATCGCTGCGTTCGCCGAGATAGATGAGAATCGCGCCGCTCTCGAAGATCGAGGTGTCGCCATCGGTCAGCCACGGCGTCTGACCGAAAGGGTGATGCGAAAAATGTTCGGCGCCGCGATCGCGAAACGGCGTGCTCTCGACCCGATAGGGAAGCCCCGCTTCTTCCAGCGCCCAGCGCACGCGGATGTCGCGCACAAAGCCCCGCGGCGTTTCGGGAACCCAATCGTAAGTGGTGAGGACCAGATCGGCCATTGCGCGTCTCCGTAAATTGACGCCGAAACATGACGGATTTCAGCCGCTGATGAAAGACGACGGAGGTTACGCGCGCTCGCTGTCCGCTTCGACCACGGGGTCCGCCGGAGCCGTCGCCAACCGCGGCGCTTCGACCGCATACGGAAGATCGACGCCGAGCTCCTCCATCATCCGCACGATATGGCGCGACGAGGCGACGACTTCCTTGCCGCCGTCGGATTTTTGCCGGGTCAGCGCCACCTGATTTTGCAATGCCTCGATGGCGCGGAAGGTCTTCTCGGTCGCGGTGTTGAACTCGCGCAGCAAGGTCGGGAGGTTCGGATCGTCGCCAAGAAGCGTGTCTTCCGCAACGCCGCGCAGGCGGACGATCTCGTCGCCGACGCCCGTCCACAAGCGGCGCAACCGCCGGTCCGCAAACCAAGCGCCCGCCAGCGCGCCGATAACAAGCCCCGTAACGGCCGCCGCCGCGCCGGTAATGAGGAGAAGTCCCACGCCCGCCCCCGTAATAACCCACCGCCGTCGATTGTTGGGGATTTGCCTGCCGCTTGCAACCACTTCGGCGATCCGGGCGCCTCAGGAAGGGCGGAAAATGGCCATTACGGAAAGGCTCTCAAACAGCGGCGCGGCGCGTTCGCGCAAGGGCCTGGCGACTTTTTGCAGAAACTAGCACCGCGGTTGATCCGTTTCGCCGCAAAAGCGCGCTTATTCCAGTAGGGGAGACTGGCCGCCGGCCGCGACTGAAGGAACCAAGCGATGCGTAAGGCGACCATGATGGCGGCGGGGCTGTTGGCGGCGGCGTGTTCCGGGGGCGATCTAGGCGCCGCCGCCACGCAGCCGGCGGCCGCCCTGCCGCAAGGCACAGTGATGATGCGCAAGGTCGAGGTCATGGACCCGAGCGGCTTCGCCCGGCCGATGGTCGCGGCGACTGCGCTCATTCCGGCCGGATGGCGCGCGGAAGGCGGCATCGTCTGGGGCTCGTTCGGCCAGTGCGGCGGCGATTACGCCAACCGATGGTCGATGACCTCGCCCGACGGCGCGAGCGCGCTGTATGTCATGCCGGTTCCGAACTGGACGGGCGTGAGATCCGTCTATCCGACAGGACAACAGCCGCAAGACTCCTGCGAAAAAGCGTTCTACTCGTCGGCGCGCGAGTATCTCGAGGCGACGGCGCGGCGGCTGCATCCGCAGGGACGGATTCTCGACTACCGCCCGCTGCCGGATGAAGCCAAGCCTATTCAGGACGTGATCGCGCAGTTTCCGCCGATCAACGACCAGAACATGCAGTCTCGGATTTTCGCCGACGCTGGAGAGGTGCTGGTCGCTTATCAGGAGAACGGCCGCGACGTGCGCGAGACGATCAGCGCGCTGGTGGTGATCACGCAGGCGCGCTTCGCCGACATGATGAACCCCGGTCAGGTCGCTATGGAAATGACGAGCGGGTTTCCGGGCTCGCTCACTATCGTGAAGGCCCCGAACGGCGCGCTCGATCTCAACTTGCGCAAGCGCGTGCAAAGCTCGGTTCGCTTCACGCCCGAATGGAGCGCGGAGATCGCGAGATTTCAGGCGCGAAAAAACAAGATCGTCTCCGACGGCATGACCGCCGCCCACGAAGCGCGCATGGACGCCATCAAGAAGACGGGCGAAGTCATGAGCGGCATCTACAAGCAGAACGATCTTGCGAGCGACAGGAACCAGCGCGAGTTCATCGAATATGTGCGCGGCGTCGAGACCTATGACGACCCCGTCTATGGCGGCCCGGTGCAGCTAGACAACACTTACGACCATGCATGGCGCGTCAACAACAACGACGCCTATATCCTGACGAACGATCCGAACTTCAATCCCGGCCAGTACAATATCGACGCGCGGCAACTGAAAGTCACTCAGTAAGCGCCGACCATGGAGCTACCGTTATGAAACTCGCATTAAGCCTTTTCGCATCAGCGGCTTTCCTTGTTTCCTCCGCGTCGTTTGCGCAGGACACGTTCGGCCAGCCCTCCCAGCAACCCCAGCAGCCGCAATACCCGGCGCAGCAGCCTGGTCAGCACCCGCAGCAACCCGCTTATCCCGCGCAACAGCCGGCCTATCCGGGCCAGCAACCGATGCAGCCGGGCGGCGGCGATCTCGACCAGCTCGCTCAGATGGAGCGTCAGGACTACGGCGTGCAGCCGGTGAGCCAGCTTCATGCCGGCGCGATGCACGGCCCGACGCCGGCGTCCATTCCGGGCGGGCAGGTCGTCACCACCAAGGGCGTCATCGATCTGATCCAAGGCACGCAGGTAAGGGGGCTGATCTTCGACGTGCTCGGCGGACCTGAAACGCTCCCCGGCGCGCTGGCGGCGGCGCCGGCGAGCCAGCCGGGCTCGTTCAACGATCAGACGCAGCAGGAATTCGGCGGGTTCCTCCAGCAGCAGACGCAGGGAAACAAGCAGACGCCGCTGGTGTTCTATTGCCAGTCGACCCAGTGCTGGATGTCGTACAATGCGTCGCTCCGCGCCATCAATATGGGGTACACGAACGTCCTGTGGTATCGCGGCGGCATCGAAGCGTGGAAGATGGCCGGGCAGCAGACCCAGCCCCAGGGACAGCAGCCGCAACTACCGCAACAACAGCCTGCCCAACGGCCCAGTCCTTATTGAGCGCTGCGCTGAAGCGAGCGTTTTACGAGACAAACCGAACCCGCGCGGGTTTCCGCCCGCGCGGGTTTCGCTTTTCGCAAGCTTTGGCTAGGCTCGCGTCCGGGGGACAAATCGCAAACCGATCAAAACAACGAGGGACAGGACGTGCGCGTTTTAATCTCCACCATCACCGCTTTGGCTTTTTCTATTTCCGCCGCAGAGGCGCGAAGCATCGATTTCGCTTCTTCCCCGCAACCGGACGACGCGCTCATCGTCGCGGTGAGCGATCCCGACTCTCTTGACGCGCTCGCCGGCGTCATCGGCGCCGACGCGGCGGCGGCGATCAAACGGGCGGCGGACCGCGCCGGGTTCAAGGCGGAAGCGGGCGAGAGCGAGAGCTTTCTTACCGGCGCCGAGCAGTATGGCGAAATTCATCTCGTCGGCGTCGGCAAGGAAACGCTGCGCCCGCGCGACAGGGAAGATTTCGGCGGATATGCGGCGAAACTCGCCAAGTCCAGCAAAGCGGACCGGGTCGCCGTGATCGCGCCCGAGAACAGCGCGGAGGCGCTCAGCGACGCCGCGCTCGGCGCCGCGACCGGACAGTATTCCTTTGACCTATACAAGAAGGGCGGCAAGAAAGACGACGGCGCGCTGGTCTTTATCGCCGCCGATCCCAGCGCCGCGCGCTCTGCGTGGAACGCCGGACGCCGCCATGTCGCCGACGCCGTTCTCTGGGCGCGAGACATGCAATCGGAGCCGGCGAACGTTCTTTATCCGGAAGAGTTCGTCGCGCGCGCCCGCGAAGCGCTGAAAGGCGCGCCGAACGTGACGATCACCGTGCTCGATGTGCCGGCGATGCAGAAGCTCGGCATGAACTCGCTGCTTTCTGTCGGGCAGGGCAGCATCCGCCCGCCGCGGCTGATGATCGTCGAGTATAAAGGCGGCGCGTCAGGCGCAGCGCCGCTCGCGCTCGTCGGCAAGGGCATCACGTTCGACTCCGGCGGCATCTCGATCAAGGGCAATTCCGGCATGTGGGCGATGAAGGCCGACATGACCGGCGCCGCCGTCGTCACCGCGACCGTCATGGGCCTCGCCAAAAGCCGCGCGCCGGTGAACGCCATCGCCGTCGCCGCGCTCGCCGAGAACATGCCGTCCGGCTCCGCCTCGCGCCCCGGCGACGTTTACAAGGCGATGTCGGGAACGACCATCGAGATCATGTCGACGGATGCGGAGGGGCGTTTGGTGCTCGCCGATGCGGTCTGGTATGCGCAGGAGCGTTACAAGCCGTCGATGCTGGTCGATGTGGCGACGCTGACCGGCTCGATTTCAGGCGCCCTGTCCGACGAGTATGCGGGCCTCTTCGTCAATCAGGATGCAGTCGCGGAGAAACTTCTGGCGGCGGGCGTAACGAGCGGCGAAGAACTCTGGCGCATGCCGATGCATCCGAACTATTACAAGCAGATCAAGTCCGACATCGCCGACATCAAGAACTCGGATGCGGGTGCGCCCGGGCACGGCGTCGGCGCGGCGTTCATCGGCACGTTCATCAAGGATGAGACCCCGTGGGCGCATCTCGACATCGCCGGGATGGACCGTCGGACCGATCCCTTGCCGACCGTGCCGAAGGGTTTCTCCGCCTTCGGCGTTCGCCTGCTCGACAGGCTGGCCCGCGACGGTGCCGCGCAATAGTCAGAGGTCGGACGACTGCGCAGCGCGCAAGACGTTGCGCAAGAAAACTTTCCGGCCTGTCATGTTAATTCATAACGCCGTGTCGTTCCTGCAACGACGCGGCGTTATTCGTTCAGCTTTTCTGCGCTGTTCGCCAGAAAAGCTTACGCACTGCTTGCGCTGTGATAGCCTTGCTTGAAGGAATCATGCGCGTCGCCAAGCTGCATTGCAGCAAAGTTGCGTATATCGCTGCGGTTTCTGTCCGCGCGCGTCGATCCTGCTCAAAACGCTCAAAACAAAAGCGAGGGAGGACTATGCATATGCGGAAAGGAAAAGCGCGACTCTTTATGTGCGCCGCAGCGACTGCGGTCGCCGCCTCTTCGGCGGCCCTGGCGCAGGAGGAGGCGGTCTCGGACGAAGTTCTCGTCACCGCCACCAAGCGCGCCCAGACGATCCAGGACGTGCCGTTTTCGGTGAACGCCCAGACGCAGGACGACATCCAGCGCACCGGCTCGCAAAGCCTTGAAGACGTGTCGCGCAATGTCGCCGGCCTCGCCATCCAGAATCTCGGGCCGGGCCAGACTCAGGTCGGCATCCGCGGCGTCTCGGCGGGCCAGATCGTGCGCGACCAGCCTGGCGTGAAAGAGCAAGTCGGCATCTATCTCGACGAGTCGGTGATTTCGCTGTCCTTGTTCACGCCGGATCTCGACCTGTTCGACCTCAACCGGGTCGAAACCCTGCGCGGGCCGCAGGGCACGCTGTTCGGCTCCGGTTCGATCGGCGGCACGCTGCGCTACATCACCAACCAGCCGAAACTCGGCGAGTATGAAGGCATGGCCGAGGCGGGCGTCTCCGCCATCGACGGCGGCGGCGTCGGCTGGCATGCGAAAGGGATGGTCAACCTGCCGATGGGCGACACGGCGGCGTTGCGCATTGTCGGCTTCCACACCGACTACGCCGGGTTCATCGACGCGCAGCTCGAAAGCGGCGGTGTCAAGAAAGACATCAACGACGGCGAGCGGTTCGGCGGGCGCGTGTCGCTGCTCTGGGAGCCGATCCCGGAACTCTCGATCACGCCGCGCTTCGTCTACCAGAATGTCAGGACCGACGGCTTCAACCGCCGCGAAGTCTTCAACATGTA
>JAVJPA010000279.1:0-26128 GCA_040216495.1 Amphiplicatus sp.
CTTTAGGCGCCGGCCCCGCAGCGGCGCAGTCCAGCGGCGACCTGCTGTTCAACGGATTCATTCTCGGCTCCTGCACGGTGACGGTCGGGGTCGCGGGCACGCTCGAACTCGACGGCGACGGCGACCAGCTTTCCAGTCAGAATCCGGGCGGCGCGCCGGCGACGGCGACCATCGTCACCACCTCGATCGGCTACCGCGTCGACGTCGATCCGCCCGCCGCGTTCACGCTGGAGCCGACCGGGGGCGGAACCGGCGTCACCTTTTCCGCCTCCTACTCGGCGACCGGCGCGACCATTCTCAACAACATCCTCGCCGGGCTCTTGTCGATCCTCGGGATCGGCACGACGAACCTCTCGGTTCATGCGAGCGCCGACCGCGGCGACGCTTTCCCGCCGGGCGAGTACCAGATGCCGGTGACGGTCACATGCCTCTCCATTCTTTGATCCTCGCCGCGTTCCTGCTGGGCGCGACGCCGGCGCTGGCGCAGGGGCTCAGCCCCATGCGGCAGGATTTTGCAACGTATGCGGATCAATTCGCCATCCAGCTGAAGGCGCGCAATCCCTATCCGGCGACGCAGCGCTTTTCGGTGTCGGTGTTCGAGGCCGACTGGCGCCGCTCAGAGGCCTGCGCGGTGACGCCGGTTCTCACCGTGCCGCCGGGCGAAACCGTGTCGTTCCTGGTCGCCGGCGAAACCGACGCGCGCGAGGCGCGCACCATTTATGTCTGCGTGCTCTCTGCGCCCTTCGCGGATGGAAACGGCGCTTCAGTGAGGGGAGAAGTATGCGGCAAATATCGCATCATGCAGCGGCGGCTTTAAGCCTTCTCGCGCCGCCTGCGTTCGCCCAGACGACGGCCGCGGACGGCGTGCCGATCATCGTTCCGTCGCAAAGCTCGATCTACAACCAGAATTCCGTCAACCTGCCGACGCCGCCGATGGTCAACGGACAGGACGTGGTGCGCGGCGTTTCCGGCGCGAGCTGCCAGACCTCGATCGCCAGCGCCGGGCCTTATGTGGATCTCGGCGTCATCGGCTCGCAGGACGTGTTCGAGCGCGACACCGCCGCCGTGTACGGGCGCATTGTGATTCCCATCGGCGAGCGCCCGAAACGTCTCGACTGCACCAAGCTGTTCGAACTCGAAATCACGCGGCTCCGAATGGAGCTCGACCTCATGCGTCTCGGCATGCCGGTCTCTCACAGGACTGCCGATCTGACGCCGCCGCACGATCCGCTCGCTGAGGCGCATCCGCCGTCGCCGCGAACGGCTGTCGCGGAAGGCTCGGTTTACGACAGCCTCGAGACCGTCTCCGTGAAAGCGGCCAGCAACTGAGCCTACGGCATAAGCGGCGCCTCGCTCAGACGTGACGCGCCCTTGCCGGGCGATCTGCTAAGCAGGGCGCGGAATCAGACAGGGGCTCATCATGACTTTTCACGCCATCGCGCACGCGGTTTTCGCCGGCGCCGTCCTGCTTCTTGCATCGCCGCCTTTCGCCAAAGCGGAAGAGCTCGGCCCAGCCGTCGGCGAAATCATCCCGCACAGCCTTGAGATCAGCGATGCGGCAGGCGAGCCGCAATCGTTCGAGACGCTGGTCGGCGAAAACGGCATGGCGCTCTTCTTCGTGCGCTCGGTCGAGTGGTGCCCGTTCTGCAAGGCGCAGGCGATAGGCGTCAACGAGGCGCGCGCCGAGTTCGAAGAGCGCGGTCTTTCGGTCGTGTTCGTCAGCTATGACCCGGCGGAGAAACAGACGGCTTTTGTAAAGCAGAACGATTTCGCACCCTCGCTTCTTTCCGATCCGCGCTCCGAAATCATCGATGCGTTCGGCCTCAGGAACGAGGCGCACAAGGAAGGCCGCTTCGCCGGCATTCCGCACCCGGCGGCGTTCATCGTCGCGCCTGACCGGACCATCATCGCCAAGCTGTATGAGGAAGATTACGCGTCGAACGATAAAAGCTATCGCAACCGCCCTGCGGTCGACGCCGTGCTCGCCGCAGCCGATGCGGCGCTCGCCGACTAAGGTCAGCAATCAGTCTCAGCGATAGGTTTTCTGGCCGCTGTAAAAGCCTTGCGTGAACTTCCAGCCCTTGCGTTCGAGGCCGGAATAAAAACCTTGGGTGCGCAGGCGGTTGGCGCGCTTGTGCGGAACCTCGATGACGACCGTCACAGGCGCGCAGGCAGGTTCGGGGCGCGCTACTTCGCCGCCGAGAAGCGGCAGTTCCGCCGGCGCCGCCGCGCCGCGCCAGATGCGCACGCCGGCCTGCGTTGACGAGGTCCGCGCGGTCTGCGCCGTTTCGCCGCCGAGTTGCAGGCGCACGTTCGACTGGGCGTGCGCGGGCGCAAGCAGCAAGACGGCGATAAGCGCGCAGCCGGCGCCAAGGGCCTTTCTAGCCATGAAAATACTCCACCGATTACCCAGGGCCGATGATGAGCCGCGCGCCGGCGCCGGGCAATGGCGCGGCGCCGGGTTTTCATGGGCGACGCGCAGTATTTCAGCGCGAACTCGCGCGTCGCGCGAAGGGGCGCGGGCTGACTAGCGGGCGAGGCGAGAGGGCGCGATTGCCAGCCTCCCGCGAACGCCTCATGGTCGCCGCGTCATGCGCATCCTTTACTCCCATCGCACAAGGTCCGCCGACGGCCAGCACGTGCATATAAGCGCGCTCACCGAAGCGCTCGCCGCGCGCGGCGCCGATTTGTTTATGGCGGGTCCGGACGATTTCGGCGCCGTTGGCGGTCGCGCGCTTGACGCGAAAGCGGGGGAAGGCGGGATAAGGCGGCTGTTGCCAAAGCCGGCGCACGAGCTCGCCGAGCTCGCCTATTCGGTTCCGGCCTATCTGCGGCTTGAACGCGCCGCCAAGGCGTTCGCGCCCGACATCCTTTATGAGCGCTACAGTCTTTTCCATCATGCGGGTGTGCGTCTCGCGCGCTCGCGCGGCTTGCCGTTTCTGCTCGAGGTGAACGCGCCGCTGGCGGCGGAGCGCGCGCTGCATGGCGGGCTGGCGTTCAAGGGACTGGCGGAAGCGAGCGAGCGAAGCATCTGGCGGGCGGCGGACATGGTCCTCCCTGTCACGGACGCGCTGGGGCGAATCGTCGAACAGGCGGGCGTTTCGGGCGAGCGCATCCATGTGGTTCAAAACGGCGTCGATCAGGCTTTCCTTGAGAACGCCGATCCGCGGCCGGCGCGCGCGCGTTACGGGCTTGAGGGCAAGACTGTCCTTGGGTTTTCCGGCTTCGTGCGCGAATGGCACGGCGTCGACCGCGTTTTGCGGTTTGTCGCCGCAAGCGGCCGGCCCGACCTTCACCTGCTGCTGGTCGGCGACGGGACAGCGCGCGCCGATCTCGAACGGCTGGCGCGCGAACTTGGCGTTGAAGATCGTTTCACCGTCACCGGCGTCGTGCAGCGCGCAGACATGCCGGGCCATGTCGCCGCCTTCGACATTGCGTTGCAGCCGGCGGTGACGCCCTACGCCTCGCCGTTGAAGCTCTTCGAGTATATGGCCCTCGCCCGCGCCATCGTCGCGCCGGCGAGCGCCAATATTCGCGAGACGCTGAGCGACGGCGGAGATGCTCTCCTGTTCGCGCCCGACGACGAAGGCAAGCTCCGCGAGGCGTTGTCTATATTGGCCGAGGATGCTTCATTGCGATCGCGCCTTGGCGCCGCCGCGAAACAAACGCTTATCAATCGCGATTTGACGTGGAGCGGTAACGCCGCGAGGGTCGAGCGCCTTGCCGAGAGATTGCTGGAGTCTCGCCGATGACCGACCGGATTGAAACCGACCGTCTGATCCTGCGTCCGATAGAAGCGCCGGACGCGGAAAACTATATCGCTCTTATGAGCGAGCCCGAGATAGCCCGCTTCCTGACGCCCGACGGCAAGCCCCAAAACCGCAACGATGCGTGGCGCAGCTTCTCCATGATGCTCGGCCACCGCCAGCTTCGCGGCTTCTGCTTCTTCACCGTCACCGAGAAGGAAACCGGCGACTTTGTCGGCCGCGTCGGCCCGTGGATGCCGGAAGGGTGGCCGTCGCTCGAATGCGGCTGGGGAATTTCGCGGGCCCATTGGGGCAAGGGGTATGCGCCGGAAGCGGCGATCGCCGCCATCCGCTGGACCTTCGCGCGGTTTCCCGACCTCGACCGGATCATCTCGCTGATCGATCCCGACAATGCCAACAGCCAGGCGGTGGCCCGGAAGATCGGCGAGGCGAACTCTGGCGAGACCTTCAAATTGTGGACGCTGACGCTCGACATCTGGGCCGCCGACCGACGCGACTGGCTTTCCCGGTTCGGATAAATTTTGCGAAAGCCTCATTCGCGCTCTTGCATTTGTCCGCCGTTTGCCGATTTGATTTTCGCAGCGGCCATCGGGGCGCGCGAGGGGGGCCGGCCGCTTGTCCAATCCGGCGAACGAGGAACGACATGTTGCTGGTCAGCACCTATGTGGCGCCGAGCAAGATCGAAGGGATCGGCGTCTTCACCGCGGAGCCGATCAAGAAGGGCGCGCTGATCTGGCGGCTTGAGCCGAGCTTCGACCGCCTGATCCCGGTCGACAAATATGAGACCGCGCCGCCGCACATGAAGGACCTGCTCGACCGCTACGCCTATCCGAGCCCCGACAGGCCGGGCTTCATCGTGTATGAAGTCGACAATGGCCGCTTCATGAACCACTCGGAAACGCCGAACACGGACTTTTCCGACGCGGGCGGCGCCACGGCGCTCCGCGACATAGCGGCGGGCGAAGAGCTGACCTGCAATTATTCGGATTTCTTCAAGGATTACGAGCTCCTGCCCAATCACGCCGACCGTCTGGGCGGCGGCAAGGACTGAGCTCACCCGCCTGCGCCTCATATCAAAATCTCGCGAGCGAGCGTTCTCGCTGAGACGGACTGGGTCTGCGCTCGATTCCTGCGCTTGACCCTTCCGTCGGCAGCGGCGACACCTTCGCCTTCAATGCAGGGAGGCCGCCTGATGTTCGTTCGACTTCTGTCAGCTTTTGCTTTCGCCGCAACCGCCGCGTCCGCGCAGCCGGAGCCCGCCGCCGAAGCGAAGATTTTCACCGATGCTGAAATCCGCACCGCGAACCAGTTGATCGACAAGGCGCTTGCCGACGATACGGCGTGGAAAGTGGTCGAAAGCCTCACCACAGAGATCGGGCCGCGGCTGGCAGGCTCGGACGCGGAAGCGCGCGCCCGCGAATGGGGCGCTGCGAAGCTTAAGGCGCTCGGCTTCAAGAATGTCCGGGTCGAGACCTACGACATGCCCTACTGGTCGCGCACGCATGAGAAGGTCGAGATCGTCTCGCCCTTCGCGCAGCCGCTGACCGTGACGGCGCTCGGCAATTCGCCGGCGACGCCGGAGGGCGGGGTGACAGCGGACGTCGTCCGGTTCGATTCCTATCAGGCGCTGGTCGATGCGCCGATGACGGGGCTTGAGGGCAAAATCGTTTTTGTCGACGAGAAGATGACCCGCACGCAGGATGGTTCTGGCTACGGCGTCGCTGTCGCCAAGCGAGGCGGCGCGTCGCGCGAAAGCAAGAAACGCGGCGCGGTCGCGGCGCTGATCCGCTCGGTCGGCACCGACAGTCACCGCATGCCGCACACGGGCGGCATGGGCGCTGGCGGCGAGGACACGTTCATTCCGGCGGCGGCGCTTTCCGCGCCGGACGCCGACCAGCTTGCGCGCGCCATCAAGCACGCCGGCGGCAAGCCTGTCACGGTCAAGGTCGACATCGGCGTCGAGCGCAAGGCCTCCGTCGTTTCCGGGAATGTCATCGGCGAGATTCCGGGGCAGACGGATGAAATCATCCTGATCGGCGGCCATCTGGACAGCTGGGATCTCGGGACAGGCGCCATCGATGACGGCGCCGGCGTCGCTATCACGACGGCGGCCGCGAAGCTCGTCGGCGATTTGCCAGGCAAGCCGAAACGCACCATCCGCGTCATCATGTGGGGCGCGGAGGAAGTCGGCCTGTTCGGCGCGCGCGCCTACGCCGAGGCGCACAAGGACGAGCTCGCCCTGCATCACGCGGCGGGCGAATCCGATTTCGGCGCGGGCCGCATCTGGCGTTTCTCCACGCGCTTCGGCGAAAGCGCGCTGCCGGTCGCCAAAGCGGTCTCGCAGGCGCTGCACCAGATCGGCGTCGGCCCCGGCGGCAATGATGGGTTCGGCGGGCCGGACGTGTCGCCGCTGCGCGCCGCGGGCGTGCCCATCGCCAGCCTCGACCAGAACGGGCTCGATTATTTCGATCTCCACCACACGCCCGACGACACGCTCGACAAGATCGATCCCGACGATCTGAAGCAGAACGTCGCCGCGTGGGCCGCGACGGTGTGGCTGCTCTCCGAGATGGAGGGAAGCCTCCGCGACCCGGCGCCGGCTGACGCGAGCGCTGGCTCGGCAAACTAGGGCAAGGCGGATCGATGGACGGCGAGGCGGCCGGGACGAAACGCTGGACGCGCGAAGAGGCGGCGGCGCTTTTCGCGTCGCCGTTCGCCGATCTCCTCTTCCGCGCGCAGAGCGTTCACCGGGCGCATTTCGCCGCCAATGAAGTGCAGGCCTCGCGGCTTTTGTCGATCAAGACCGGCGGCTGCGCCGAGAATTGCGGCTATTGCAGCCAGTCGGCGCATTTCGACACCGGCCTCAAAGCCTCGAAACTGATGGAACGGGAAGCGGTTGTCGAGGAAGCGCGGCGCGCCAAGCAAGAGGGCGCTTCGCGTTTCTGCATGGGCGCGGCGTGGCGCAGTCCGAAAGACAAGGACCTGCCGGCGCTCTGCGCCATGATCGAGGACGTCAAGGCGCTCGGCCTTGAGACCTGCATGACTCTCGGCATGCTGAGCGATGGACAGGCGCAGACGCTCGCGGCGGCCGGCCTCGACTATTACAACCACAATATCGACACGTCCCCGGACTATTATCCAAAGGTAGTCTCTACCCGGACGTTCGAGGATCGTATCGAAACGCTTGAGTGGGTGCGCCTCTCCGGCATGAAAGTCTGTTGCGGCGGGATCGTCGGCATGGGCGAAGAGGCCGAGGACCGCATCGGTCTCCTGCTCGCTCTCGCAAACATGAATCCGCCGCCGGAGTCCGTGCCCATCAACGCGCTGGTCGGCATAGAGGGAACGCCGCTCGGCGAAAGCGCGTCGATCTCCGGCATCGAGTTCGCCCGCGTCATAGCCGTCGCGCGCATCATGATGCCGGGTTCGATGGTCAGGCTTTCGGCGGGGCGCGACGACATGAGCGAGGAGACGCAGGCGCTCTGCTTTCTCGCCGGCGCCAACTCGATCTTTATCGGCGAACGCCTGCTGACGACGGACAATCCGGGCGAAGACCGCGACAAGGCGCTGGTCGAGCGGCTGGGGATCAGGCTGGTTTAAGAAAAGGCGCGGCGGCAAAACAAAACGCCCGGCTTTCGCCGGGCGTCTGTGAGATCCTGTTTGGTCGAAACGATTATTCCCCGGCCTTGCTGCGGTCCGACTTTTTCTCGGTGATGCGGGCCGACTTGCCGCGGCGGTCGCGCAGGTAATAGAGCTTGGCGCGGCGCACCTTGCCGCGGCGCACGACCTCGACCGAGTCGACCAGCGGCGAGTAGACCGGAAACACTCGCTCGACGCCTTCGCCGAACGAAATCTTCCTGACGGTGAAATTCTCGTTGAGGCCGCCGCCCGAGCGCGCGATGCACACGCCTTCATAGGCCTGGATCCGCTCGCGGTCGCCTTCCTTCACCTTGACGTTGACTTTCACCGTGTCGCCGGGGGCGAAGTCGGGAAGCGTCTTGGCGAGTTCTTCAATGTGCTCTTTTTCGAGCTGTTCGATAATGTTCATCGGTCCTGATCCTTCTTCTTGTCGCGCCGGATAGGACCGTTTTCAGAGCGCCTCTCAAGGAGGTCCGGTCGTCGCGTCCGCGTTATTTCTTCAGCCCTTTCGCGCCGCCACGCCGCGATCTTCTTGTGATCGCCGGACATCAGAACGGCAGGGATAGCCAGTCCTTCGAAGTCGCGGGGCCTCGTATATTGCGGATACTCAAGCAAATCCGCTTCGAAGCTCTCCTCGCCCAGCGAAGAAGCCGAGCCCAATACCCCGGGGATCAGCCGCGCGCAAGCCTCGATCAAGGCCATGGCGGCGATTTCGCCGCCGGCGAGCACGAAGTCCCCGATCGAGACTTCCTCGATCCCGCGGGCTTCGATCAGCCGCTCGTCGACCCCCTCGAACCGGCCGCAAAGGGCGATGAGGCCCGGCCCGGCCGCGAGATCGCGGACCCGGGCCTGGGTCAGGGGCGCGCCTCGAGGCGAAAGATAGAGGAGGGGCCGGTCATTTCGGGGGATGGAATCGACGGCTTTGGCCAGAATGTCCGCCCGCATGACAAGCCCCGCCCCGCCGCCGGCGGGCGTGTCGTCCACCGAGCCGTAAGCGTTATCGGAAAAGCCCCGGATATCGACCGTCTCAAGCGCCCACAGCCCTTCGCCTCGCCCCCGGCCGAGCACGGAAGCGTCGAGCGGGCCGGGAAAGAGGTCCGGGTAAAGAGTGAGAACAGTCGCGCGCCACATGGCGGCCCTGATGCCACGGCTGGAAAGCGTGAGGCAAGGGCGGGGCGCTAGCCCAGCAACGCCGCCACATATTTAGCCGCGCCGATAAACCACGGATGGCCGCTTCCCCAAACTTCCACCACATAGATGGCGAGCATGCCGGGCAGAACGAAAAGGAAGACCGGATGGATGCGTCCGTTCCGCCAGCTGTCCCAGACGGCGGCGAACAGCATGGGGGTGATCGCGAAGCCGAAGGCGAAGACTACTATCGGGTTCTCAACTTCGGGAAAGAAATGGCGAAAGCGGAACCAGGCGGGTCCGAGCGCCGAGAGCGTCGCGAGCAGCATCAGCCTTTTGTGAAAATCGGGCCGGCCGCGCAAGGCGATCGCCGCGGCGACCAGCGACCCGAAAAGAAGCGCCTCGATGATTGTCGGCAGGAACGCCGAGTAGCCGCCTTCGCCCATATTGGCGAGGTCGCGCGGCAGAATGGCGACGCCGGTGGCGATCGTGAAGGGGACGATGAGGGCCGCCAGCGCCGCCCCGGCGATCCCCATGCGGCGGTGCCATTTGAAGCTTCCCGCACGGATGAAAAGCGTCTGCGAAAGAAACAGAAAAACCCAACTGAACATCAGCCCCGCGTGGATCCAGATGATTGCGGGCGCCGCGAATGTCCGCCCCAACAGGGGCAGGAAGAAAGTCTTCGAGAAACCGATGAAAGCGATGATGACGATGAAGGCCGCCATCGCAGGAAAAAAGCCGGACCGGGCGCTGCGCCCGGCGTCGCGGGCGGGCGGCGAAGCGATTGTCAATCAAGGGCCCCCTGTTTTGCCGGCCAGCCTATATTGCTGCGGCGGGGGCGGGAAGCGCCAATCGTCAGGCGTCTTCCTCGCGCATGGCGTGCAAATCGACTTCGAGATCGGTTGAAACGATTTCGCCGGTTTGGTCCGACAGGACGGCGGCGTCTTCGATCAGGACGAGGGTGATGCGGCCCGCTTCGAGATCGATTTCGGGCGCGGCTTCTCTCGTGAAAGGAACCATGACCGACGGCGCGCCGTCCGGGCGGTCTTTCACTTCGAGAATGTCGCCCGCGCCGAAATTATGGACGGCGGCGATGCGCCCTATAGGCGCGCCGTTTTCGTCAACCGCTTCAAGGCCGACAAGATCCTCGTGATAGAACTCGTCCTCGTCCTCAATCGCGGGGAGGGCGTCGCGTGGCGCGTAGAGCCGCGTTCCGGCAAGCGCCTGCGCTTCTTCCCGGGTCTTGATTTCCGGCGAGCGGGCGAGGACGAGGCCGGGCTTCAGCACCCGGACGATTTTCAGCGTGAAGCGCCGCGCGCCGTCTTCGCTCGAGAGCGGGCCGTAGGCGGCGGCGTCCTCCTCGTTCGCGGTGAAGGTTTTCAGCTTCACCTCGCCCCTGACGCCGTGCGCGCCGGCGAAAGCGGCCAGACAGACGCGTTTGTCGCGGGCGGTCATTTTGATGCCGGGCTCCTCGTTTCGAACAGGCGTCCCTTCTCGGTCCACAAGGCGGTCGC
Source organism: Amphiplicatus sp. (assembly GCA_040216495.1). Taxonomy (GTDB): domain Bacteria; phylum Pseudomonadota; class Alphaproteobacteria; order Caulobacterales; family Parvularculaceae; genus Amphiplicatus. The sequence continues at coordinate 10,046 of JAVJPA010000279.1, forward strand.
CAGCGCGGCGCAGCCAAGAACCGCAAAGCCCATGATAATCGGCTGCGTGGTGCCGTCATAGAAGCGGCCGATGATCGCGCCGAGAAAGCCGGCGAGCGTCGTCCCGGCGAAACCGTTCACGGCGGCCGCGGCGCCGGCGATGTGGCCCATGGGCTCCATGGCGAGCGCGCCGCAGTTCGGGCCGATGAGGCCGAGGCAGAAGAACGAGATAGAAGTGAACAGCAGGAAAAGCGTCAAACTCTCTCCCACCGCCGCAACGATGGCGAGATGGATGATGTTGGCGACGACGAAGATCAGCAGCGCTCCGTGGCACAGCCGCCTCATGCCGAGCCGGCCGACGACGCGAGCGTTGAGAATGTTGGCGCAGGCGAGCGCCGCCGCGACCGTCGCGAAAGCCAGCGGAAACAGCGCGCCGAGATCGAACGTCTCGACGAATATCTGCTCCGAGGCGCCGATGTACCCGAACAGCGCCCCGAACACGAGCGCCGAGACGATCGTATAGCCCATGGCGCTCCGGTGACGGAGGAATTCAAGATACGAGGCGGCGATCGTCCGCGGGTTCAGCGCCTTACGGTTTTCCGGCGTCAGCGTTTCCGGCAGCCGCCAGCCGACCCAGAGCGAAATGACGAGGCCGTAGAGCAGGAGCGCGACGAAGATGCCGCGCCAGGGCGCCGCGAAGAGCAGCATCTGGCCGAAGCCCGGCGCGAGGATCGGCGCCGCCATGAAGATGGTGATGGCGATCGACATCGCTTCCGCCATGCGACGGCCCGACATCTGGTCGCGCACCACGGCGACGATGGCGACGCGGGTCGCCGCGGTCGCGACGCCCTGAAACGCGCGCGCCGCGAGCAGGAGCGTGAAACTCGAAGCGACGATCGAAAGAACGGAGCCGGCGACATACCCCGCGAGCGCCCACAACCGCACGCGCCTGCGCCCGAACCGGTCGACCAGCGGGCCGAAGAAAAGTTGCGCGACGCCGTTGCCGAGGAGATAGACGCTGACGATGAGCTGGCGGTCATTGTCGTTGGCGGCGCCGAGCTCGCGGCCGATAATGCCGAGCGCCGGCAGCATCATGTCGATGGCGAGCGCATTCAGCGCGAACACCGCGGCGACGAGCGCCACAAGTTCGACGAACGGCACCGTCGGGGCGACGCTGCGGTCGAGCGGGCCGTCGCCCATATAGTCGGCGCGCGCGGGCTTTTCGGGTTCTGCGGTCATGGGCGGGAGGTAGACCCGCGGGGCCGCGAAGGCAACGCGGGATTTATCCGCCGGCCCACACGTCGAGCACGTAGCGGCCCTCTTTCATGAGCGCTTCGATCCAGGCGTCCGCCGCGGCGGCGTCCGCGTCGTTCTCCTCGGCGTAAAGCGTCGTCAGCGCGCGCTTCACGTCCGGCTCCATGCGTGCGCCGTCGCCGCACACATAGACGACGGCGCCATCCTCGATCAGCCGCCACACATTGTCGCGCTCGCGGCGGATGAGGTCCTGCACATAGACCCGCTCCGTCCCGCCTCGCGAGAACGCCACGAAGATCTCCGCCAGCCCCTCGCTGGCCGCTGCTTCGAGCTCCTCGCGATAGAGATAGTCGTGGTCGGGGTGCCGGCAGCCGAAGAACAGCAGCGCCGGGCCGAGCTTCGCGCCTTCTGCGCGCAGGCTCGCGCGCTCCAGCAGGAAGCCGCGGAACGGCGCGAGGCCCGTTCCCGGCCCGATCATGATGACCGGGCGAGCCGGGTCTTCCGGCGGGCGGAAGCCGGCCTTGGTCTCCCTGATCACGGCGTGCACCATGTCGCCTTCGCGCGCTGCGGCGAGATGGTTCGAGCATACGCCTTTATATTGTCCGCGCCCCGAACGGGCCGGGCCTTCGACAACGCCCACGGTGATCGTGCAGCGGCGCGGATCGACTTTCGGCGAGGAGGAGATCGAATAATAGCGCGGCGCCATCCAAGGGATCATTTCGAGGAAGACGTTGAACGGCAGCTCGCAGGCGGGAAATTCCTCGAGCAGATCGAGCACGGATTTGCGCCGAAGGAAGATTTCGCTGCGATAAAGATCGTTGTCGGCGGAGGCGGGCGCCGCCAACGCATCGAGTTTCGCTTTTGTGATCGGGCAACGCGTGTGGCGCGCGAGCACGCCGACTTCCTTGCGGCTCGCGACGGTCTGCAATTCGCCATAGGTTTCGGCGATGCGGCGGACGGAGACGGCGCTGTTTGCGGGAAACGGGCTGCGCCGGCCGCCGGTCGCGGCGATTTTCACATGGTCTTCGTCCTTGAAGCCGAACCGCGCCATGGCGCGCGCGACGGTTTCCGCGCAATTCGGCGCGACGACGCAAAGATGGTCGCCGGGCCGATAGGAGAGGCCCTCGGGCAGTTCGATCTCCACATGGCGCGTCGACCGTCCCGACAGGCGGACGTTCTGGAGTTCGCGGTTGGCGACGACGCGCATCGCCCGCGCCCCGGTCTGGTTCGCCACGGGATTGGCGGCGACGCTTTCAACGAACTCCACCTTGTAAAGCGGCTCGGCCTCGACCGGCGCGGAGAAGTCGATCTTCAATCCCATCGCCTCGCCGACCTGCGGCCAGAGTTTCTCGAACCAGCCCTGAAACTGGCCGTCCATGTCCTCGCGCGCATCGCCTTCGCCGCGCGGGACGATGCGGCGGGCGCCGAGCGCGGAAAGCCGCTCGTCGATATGGCGCGGCACAGCTTGGAAGGTGGAGGCCCAGTCGCGGTTGCCGCAGCCGAAGACGGCGTAGGAAACGCCCGCCGCCGCGCCGTCGCCCGCCGTCTCAAGCCAGGCGGCGAACTTCGCGGCGTTGTCCGGAGGCGCGCCGTTATAGGAGGCGGTCGCGATGACGACGGCGCCGTCCGTAGGCGGATGGCCGGCGTAATCGTCGAGCGGGGCGAGGATGGTCTTGAAGCCGTTGATCTCGCCCGACTGCGCGATCTCGCGGGCGATCGATTCGGTCGCGCCGAGATTGGAGCCGTATAGAACGTAAAGCGGCGCGCCGTGCTTTGGGCGCTGCGCCGGGGCGGGCGCGGCTTCCGCGCGCACCGGCCCTTCCGCCGGCACGAGCCGCGAGCGCGTGACGTCAGGGCGCAGGCGCGCCTTGATCCTGAACCCGTCGGGTTTGATCGACAGCGATTCCTTGATCTTCAGCTTGTAATTGGCGTGATCGAAAAGCTGGAACCGTTGCAGGATCATGCCGAGGACGAGCGTCGCCTCCTGCATGGCGAACTGACGGCCGATACAGGCGCGCTGGCCGTTGCCGAAAGGCTTGTAGGCGTGGGGAGGGCGCGCGGCTTCCGCTTCGCGCGAGAAATTCTCCGGGTTGAACTTCTCCGCGTCTTCGCCCCAGACCGATTTGTCGCGGTGGAGCATCAGGGTGAGAATGGTGATGAAGGTGCGCTTCTTAAGCCGGTAGCCTTCGCCGATGGTCTCGTCTTCATACGGATAGACGCTGAAGGCCGGCGCCGTCGGCCACAGGCGCAGCGATTCGAGCAGGATGGCGCGGATATAGTCGAGCTGGCTCACCTGCGCGAAGGTCGGCGCCGAAGCGATATCGCAGCCGAGCACCCGGTCGACTTCCTCATAGGCCTTGGCGAGGACGTCCGGGTGATTGAGCAGGAAGTAGAGCGTGAACGACAAAAGGCCCGAAGTGGTTTCGTGGCCGGCGATCAGGAACGTGTTGATCTGATAACGGATGTTTTCATCCGAGAGGCTTTCGCCGGTCACCCGGTCGACGCCGGCGAGCATGTAGTTGAGCAGGTCTTTCTGACTCTTGTCGCCGCCGCCGCGCCGGCGTTCGCGGATGATGTCGTCGACAAGCCTGTTCATGAAGCTCGCATCTTCCTTGAGCTGGTCGAGCCGCTTTCTCAAGATGACATCCTCAAACGGCAGTCCGCGCTGCATCATGCAGGTCTCGAGCGTGCGCGTCAGCGCGCCGATGAAGGGATGGAAATCCTGACGGTAAAATGAGTTGAACCGGTAATCGAACCCGCAAAGCCCGATCGTGTCGAGCGCGAGGCCGGTCATGTCGTGCACGACGTCGATTTCGTCGTCGGCGTTCATGCGCTCCCATTTCAGGCAGAGCTGGCTCGCCACATCGACCATCATCGGCATGTAGTCGACCATGGCGCGCTGGGCGAAGGTGGGGAGAAGGATGTTGTGCGCCTTGCCCCAGTTCGGCTCCTGCGTCTCGCCGGTGAAAAGCGCGTCGCCGGCGATGACGCGCACGCGCCGAAGCGCCCCGCGCACCGCCTTGTCGAAGCGTTTCTCGTCGCAGAGTTCTTTCACAAGCCCCGCGCCGGAAACGATGACGAGCGGCGTGCCCATCATGTTGAGCCAGAAGATCGGGCCGTTATCCCGCGTAAGCTGCATCAGGCTTTGCAGCGGCGTATTGGCGTCGACCGTCAGCGCGTTTCCGACCAGCGGCTTGCCGGCCGGATTGGGAATCGGGTGAAGCGCATTTTGCGCCATTCTTTTCCTCCCTTGTCTCGATAGAGACGGAAGTCATTAAGGCGCAGGATTTACGTCGAACGCAAGCGCCCGAGGCGGCTAGTCTTCCGCCGGCGGGGCGACGTGCTCGGCGCCGAGATAGTCGGCGGAGCGCATTTCCATCAGACGCGAAGCCGTGCGGGCGAATTCGAATGCGCCGTCGCCGTCGGGATAAAGTCCTTCAGGCTCGGCGCCGGCGGAGCAGACGAGCTTCGTTTTCGCTTCGTAGATCGCGTCGATGAGCGTGACGAAGCGTTTCGCCTCGTTGCGCATGGCCGGATCCATCACCGGAATCCGGTCCATGAATAGCGTGCCGTAGCGCCGGTTGAGCGCGATATAATCCGCAGCGCCGAGCGGGCGGGCGCAAAGCTCGTCGAAGGAGAAGCGCGCCGCGCCGCGCGCCGCGCGCGCGACCGTCAGGGTGCGGCCTTTCACTTCCACCTGCTCCTCGCGCTCATGCGCGCCGCAGATCATGCGCGCCCAGGCGGCGTCCATGGCGGCGTCCGCCTTCGGTCCGAGCGGGGCGTAGTAGACGGGCGCGCCCGACAGCCGCGCGAGGCGGTAATCGCGTGCGGCTTCCAGCTCGATGATGTCTAGCTTCGATTTGATCATGTCGATGAACGGCAGGAAGCGCTGGCGGTTGAGACCGTCCTTGTAGAGATCGTCAGGATGGCGGTTCGACGTGGCGACGATGGCGACGCCCTCGGCGAACAGGGCCTCGAACAGCCGCCCGAGGATCGAAGCGTCGGCGATGTCGGCGACCTGGAATTCGTCGAAGCACAAAAGCTTCGCCGCGCGCGCAATGTCGTGGGCGACGGGCGCGATCGGATCGTCGGGAGCTTTTTTGTTGAGCCCGTTGCGCTTGCGCCGGTCGCGTTCGCCGAGCGCGCGGAAAGCGGCGATGCGCTCATGGATGTCGGCCATGAACTCGTGAAAGTGCGCGCGCCGTTTCGGGGCGAAGCCGGTGTTGTTGAAGAAAAGGTCCATGAGCAGGGACTTGCCGCGCCCGACCCCGCCCCAGAGATAAACCCCGCGCGGTTCTTTCTTCCCGTTGAGCAGCTTGCCGACCAGGGAGCCCTTGGCTGTCAACGCTTCATGCAGGTCTTGCAGCCGGGCGGCCGCCGCCTCCTGCTCGGGGTCGGCGTCAAGCGCGCCTTGCGCGGCGAGCGCGCGATATCTCTGGAGAGGACCCCGCATCGGCCGGTCTATAGCTTGGCGTTGCGGGCGCGAAAAGCCGCGGCGGCTCTCATGCCTCCGGAAAGCGGTTCTTTGCAGCGTTGGCGAGGGCGACCAGCGATAACATCACCGGCACTTCGACCAGGACGCCGACGACGGTCGCCAGCGCGGCGCCGGAGTCCAGCCCGAACAGGCTGACCGCCACCGCGACGTCGAGCTCGAAGAAGTTCGAGGTGCCGATCAGCGCGCACGGCGCTGCGATCGCATAAGGGACCCGCCAAGCCCACGCCGCGCCGAAGGCGATCGCGAAGATGGCGTAGGACTGGATCAGCAGCGGAACGGCTATCAGCGCGATGACGAGCGGGCGCTCCAGGATCACTTCGCCCTGAAACCCGAACAGCAACACGACCATCGCAAGAAGCGCGACCATGGAGTAGGGTTTGAGTCTCGCGGTGTAGGCCGCGAGGGCCGCCTCCTCCTTGTTGCGCATCAGAAACGAGCGCGCCGCGACGCCGGCGGCGAGGGGGATCGCCACGTAGAGCCCGACCGACAACAGCAACGTCTCCCACGGCACGGCGATATCGGTGACGCCCAGGAGCAAGGCGACGATCGGCGCGTAGGCGAAGACCATGATCGCGTCGTTGACGCTCACCTGCGCCAGCGTATAGGCGGGGTCGCCCCGGGTAAGCTGCGACCAGACGAACACCATCGCCGTGCAGGGCGCCGCGCCGAGCAGGATGAGGCCCGCGATGTAGCCGTTGGCGTCGTCGGGCGGAATGAGGCCGGCGAAGACATGCTTGAAGAACACCACGCCGAGCGCGGCCATGGTGAACGGCTTCACCAGCCAGTTGACGGCGAGCGTGATCGCGAGCCCTTTCGGCTTTTCGCCCACTCTTGCGAGGCTGGCGAGATCGACGCCGACCATCATCGGATAGACCATCGCCCATATCAGCACGGCGACGGCGAAGTTGACGTTCGCGGCCTCCCATGAAGCAAGGCTTTCGAAAACGCCGGGAACAAGCTTGCCCAGCAGAATGCCTGCGCCGATGCACAGGGCGACCCAAAGCGACAGGTAGCGCTCGAAGACGGACATGAAGCTGATCCCGGTTAGTGCTTTTCGGAAATAAAGGCGTCGATCTTCGCGCGGATATCGGCGAACACCGCCTCGAACGCCGCCCGTTTTTGCGCATCAGTCCCGCTTGCGGCAGCCGGGTCAGGGAAGCTCCAGTGAAGCTTGCTCGGCGCCCTTCCGCTCTTCGCGGGCCATATGGGACAAACCTCGCCCGCGGCGTTGTCGCAGACGGTGACGATCACATCCATCGCAGGCGCGCCAGGCTCTGCATATTCGTTCCAGCTTTTTGACCGCGGCGAACCGGGGTCGATTGCGTGGGCGGCGAGCGTTTCAAGCGCGAACGGATTGGGCGCGCCTGTCGGCGTCGAGCCGGCGGAGAAGGCGCGGTAGCGGCCCGAACCCTTATGATTCAGATACGCCTCCGCCATGATCGAGCGCGCCGAGTTGCCGGTGCAGAGAAAGAGGACGTTGATGAGATCTTTGTCGCCGCTCATGCCATTACTTCTCCGTCCACAACGAATACGGGAGCAAAGCCGCCGCCTTCGGTTCGAAAATTCGTGGTCTGACCCTGATAAAGCCGCGCGGCGGCGAGAAGAATTTCGCCATCGTAGGTGTAGACGCGCACATCCTTTTTGAGAGTTTGCGGGGCGCCGTTGACCGCCACCACCCGCTCTCCCGGCGCGGCTATTTCTTGCGCGAGATAGCCGCCGGCGACGATCCGTTCCCAGACGGATTTCGTGAGCTTGTCGCCGCGGTAGACGGCTTTGCCCGCGTGTCCGGCGAAGGGTTTGAAGAACCAGCGTTTGCGGTCGGCCCACAATTCTTGCGCGTTATCTGCGGCGACGGGGATTGCGCGAGGCTGCCCGGCAAGCGCGGCGAGATGCGTTTCGTCCAGCCCCCATCCGCGAAGCTGCGTCGTGTCGCTGAGCAGCGCGAGGTTGCGCTTGTCGGCGAGCAACGCGTGATGGCCGGGTCCCGGCGTGACGACCGCGGCGCCGGCTCTGTAGGCCTGGCTGAGCGCCGAATGGCGAGGCTCAGACAGGTCGAAATCGACAAGCCGGTTGTAGACAAGATCGACAGGTTCATTGTTCGCGATGAGGCGCGCGCCGTCGAAGGCCAGCGTCGCCGCGTCGGCGATGACGGCGGCGATCCCTCGCGCTTCGAAGAAGCGCTGCGCCAGTATGAACTCCGGATAGAGATATTGCCTTTCGGGATCATCATCGACGATCGCGACGCGCGCCGGCAGTCCGCTTCCGCGCTGGCGGCGCCATTCTTCTGCGAACATTGCGAAGATCCGCGATTCAAATTCATCCGATGGGAACGCGCGCGTCGCCGCCTCGATTTCGGCGCAGCAGGCGCGCTGCGCGCGGCGGATGAAGGCGTTGAGAAAGGCGCCCCCGGCGTTGGTGTTGATCTCAATCAGTTTTGGACCTTCGGGCGTCATATGAAAGTCGTAGCCCATGAAGACGCCGGCGGTTCCGAAATCGAGGTTGGCGATGTCGCTGCGCAGCGCGCACGCGCGCCAGCCTGCAAGGCGCGAGGCCGTCTCCGCAGCCTCTACGATGCGTCCCATTGCTTGAAGGTCGTTTCGAGAAACAAACGCCGCAGTATTGGACGCCAGATGCGGGCGGCTCTCGATCAGCGTTTTTACGAAGGCGTCGTCTCCCGCAATTTCGCCCATCGCCCGATGCATGGCCTGCCGGTCGAGCGTCAGGCACGCGCATGTGCGGTTGAAATGCTCGCTTAGCGCGCGCCCTGCGAGGTTGCCCGCCTGAATGACAGGGGCGTTCAACATGTTGCTTTTTCGCGAATGACGTAAGGCCCGCAGAGGCGGGGGTCCCCCTGGCAGCAATCGGCCATCAGGAAGTCCACCAGATCGCGAATGCCGGCGTAGTCGGCTCGGTAGATGACGCTGCGTCCTTCCTTGCGCGCGAGAACGAGGCCGGCGCCCGCCAGCTCCTTGAGATGGAAGGAGAGGGTGGGGGCGGGCGTCCCCAACGCGTCGGCGAGATCGCCCGCCGCCAGCCCGGAAGGGCCGGATCCCACCAGAAGTCGAAGGGCGGCGAGCCGCGTCTCCTGCGACAGGGCGGCGAAGGCGGCGAGGGCTTCTTTTGATTCCATGTTTCTATAATTATAGAAGTGTGGAATTAAATCAAGGCGGATTCTGGCGGAGCAGGCGAAAGTTCATTCAATGCGGCGCTCAGATCGGGAGAAAAGCGCGCCGCCGCCGCGGAGACCCCTGCGGCAAGGAGCGCCCGGCGGGTCTCCGGGTTGGCGGCGGCGATGACAACGCCGACCCCTTGCCGCCGCGCTTTCTCAATAAAGGAACGGATCGCCTGCGCGCCCGTAGAATCGACGAGGGCGGCCTCGGAGAAATCGAGGACCAGCGCCCGCTGGCCGGCGAGGATTTTGTCGAGGGCGATGGCGAGGCTCGCCGCCGAGCCGAAGAAGAGCGCGCCGGCGATGCGATAGACGGCGACGCCGTCGGGGACATTGGCCGGATCATACGCGGTCCGGGCTGCGGGCGCATCGTCCGCGCGGTCGGCGACCACAAGGCTCCGTCCGCTTTTCAGCGCCGCCGCCTCCGCCATGCGGTTGATGAAGGCGAGCGCGCCGATGGCGACGCCGACAATGATGGCTTCCGTCAGGTCGCGGAACACCGTCAGCAGGAATGTCGCCGCAAGCGCCGCCGCATCGCCCTTCGACGTTTTTATCAGCGATACAATCGCCTCGCGCTCGATCATGTTCCAGGCGACGACAGCAAGCACGCCGGCGAGCGCGGCGAGCGGCGCATAGGAGGCGAGCGGCGCGGCGACAAGCATGAACGCCAGCAGAAAAACGGAATGCAGCATGCCGGCGACCGGCCCGTGCGCGCCGGCGCGAACATTGGTCGCCGTGCGAGCGATCGTGCCGGTCACGACCATGCCGCCGAAGAGCGCGGCGCCGATGTTCGCCGCGCCCTGCGCCACGAGCTCCGAGTTGGAGCGGTGACGCCGGCCGGTCATGCCGTCTGCGACGGTCGCCGATAAAAGCGACTCGATTGCTCCGAGTACTGTAAAGGCGAACGCATCTGGAAGAACGGCGGTGAGCTTTTCAAAACCGAACGCGGGCAGGGCCGGCGAGGGAAACCCCGAGGGGATGCCGCCGAAGCGCGTGCCGATGGTCTCGACCGGCAGGCCGAGCAGCGCCGCCGCGGCGCCGGCGAGGGTCACCGCGATAAGGATGCCCGGCAGACTCGGCCGCCAGCGCCGGATGAGGACGATCAGGACGACGGTCGCGATCGCGATCGCGGCCGCATAAGGGTTCGCCGTGCCGATGGCGTCCGTCGCCGCAGCAAGTGTTCCGGCGAGGCCATGGCCTGCGTCCCCTTCGATCGTCAGCCCAAGGAGGTCCCTGATCTGGCTTGCGAAAATAATGACGGCGATGCCGGCGGTGAAACCGACGGTGACGGGATAGGGAATGAGGCGAATATAGGCGCCAAGCCGCAAGAACCCGGCGGCGGCGAGCATCAGGCCGGACAGCAATGTCGCCAGCAGCATCCCGTCGAGACCGTGGCGCTGCACCGTCGCGGCGACGAGAATGATAAATGCGCCGGCGGGACCGCCGACCTGAAACCGGCTGCCGCCAAGCAGCGAGACCAGAAAACCGCCGACAATCGCCGCGTAAAGCCCGCGCTCGGGTTCGACGCCTGACGCGATGGCGATGGCCATCGAGAGCGGCAGGGCGACGATGGCGACGGTCGCGCCGGCGAAAGCGTCCGCGCGCAACTCTTTCGCGCCGTAGCCCTCGCGCAGCACGGTGACGAGCTTCGGCGTGAACTGCTCGGCGAAAGTGATCGTCGGCGCGGAAGCATTCCGCGTCGGCGCGACGTCGTCTGACATGAGCGCGCCCCTTCAAGAGCATAAAAGAGGGCGGCGAGCCCTCACGGATGATGTGCGGCGCCGCGCCGGGTGTCCGCAAGGATATATCCGGGGACAGCGTGTCGCGCCGCGTTTTCGCAGATGCGCAGATGTCTTCCGGGGAGAAGCGATTGCACCCTATGCTCGGCGCATGATTGCGCGGATAGTTCTCAAATGACCAATACAGGCTTCGGCGCCGTTTCGTTCGAAACCGCCTTTCGCATGCCCATCGAGCCTGCGCCCGCCGACTTCGACGAGCTCGGGCATGTCAACAACGCCGTGTATCTGCGTTGGGCGCAGCATATCGCCGTGGCTCACTGGGGCGCCGTCGCGCCGCAAGCGCTGAAAGAGAGGTATCTTTGGGTCGTGCTGCGGCATGAGATCGACTATCGCGACCCGATCCTGCCGGGCGACGCGGTTGAAGCGAGAACATGGCTCGGCGAAGCCGCGGGGCCGCGTTACGACCGTTTCGTAGATGTGAGAAAACCGGGCGCGGCGCGGGCGTCCGCAAGCGTCACGTCCACATGGTGCATGCTGGATGCGGCGACGCGCAAACCGCGCCGCGTGAGCGCGGAGATTTTCGAGGCGTTTAAGGTTGCTGGTCCGTAACCGTCATTTCGAAACGGCGGACTCGGGCTGCGAGTCCGTCTGCTTCGGAGCCTGCCGTTCTGCGGCATTGGAGCCGCGATCTTCCGGCCTGTTCACCATAAGCTTCTTGATCTCGGCGATGGCCTTCGCCGGATTGAGGTGCTTGGGGCAGACCTGCGCGCAGTTCATGATGGTGTGGCAGCGGTAGAGCTTGAAGTCGTCCTCAAGCTTGTCGAGACGCTCGTTGGTCATCTGGTCTCGGCTGTCGGCGACCCAGCGATAGGCCTGGAGCAGCGCGGCAGGCCCAAGGTATTCCGTTGACGGATCGTTTTTGTCCCCGTTCCACCAGTAGGACGGGCACGAGGTCGAGCAGCAGGCGCAGAGGATGCACTCGTAAAGCCCGTCGAGCTTGGCGCGGTCTTCCTCACTCTGGAGCCATTCTTTCTTCGGCTCCGGGTCTTTCGCCTGCAGATAGGGCTGGATGTAGGCGTGCTGCTCGTAGAATTTCGTCAGGTCCGTGACGAGGTCCTTGACGACGGGCTGGTGCGGCAAGGGATAGACCGAGATGTCGCCCGAGCCGCACTCGTCCATGCCCTTGGTGCAGGCGAGCGTGTTAGCGCCGTTGATGTTCATGGCGCACGAGCCGCATACGCCCTCGCGGCAGGAGCGGCGGAAGGCGAGGCCGGCGTCGGTCTCGTTCTTGATCTTGATGAGCGCGTCGAGAACCATCGAAACGCCCGACACGTCGACTTCATAAGTGTCGACGCGCGGGTTGTCGCCCGTATCCGGATCGTAGCGGTAGACCTTGAAATTCCGGTATTGCGGCGCATGGCCGTTCGCAGGGGCCTTGGCCTTATGCGTCCTGCCCTTGCCGTTGACCTTTGAATTCTTCGGAAGGGTGAGCTGGACCATGAGCCAGAGTCTTTCGGAAAGCCGGCGCGGACACGCCTAAGGGACTGATTTGTGCGGCGAATATAGCAGCGTATGCGGATCGCGAAAGGGCATGGAACGCCGCAGGCCGGGAAGCTCAGAGGCTTGCCTTTAGGGGCTTCAAATCGGCGAAGACCGGCGCGCGCTTCTCGCTTTTGGCGATGTAGCTTTCCTTGATGTCTTCGGCCCGGAGCATCGCCGCGTTCCACACGGCGATATAATCGAGGCTTGACGCGGTCGAGTGGTCGCGGGCGTGGTTGATCGCCGCTTTGCAGCCCGTCACCGCGAGCGGGGAATGCGCGGCGATCCTCCCGGCGATCTCCATGACGCCGGCGAGCAGGGCTTCCGGCGTTGCGAAAACTTCGTTGACGAGGCCGATTGCTTTCGCCTTGTCGGCGGGCACACGCTCGGCGGTGTAGGCCATCTGCCGCGCCCACCCTTCGGGGATGACTTTAGCGAGGCGCGGGAAAGTGCCCACATCCGCCGTCATGCCGATCGCCGTTTCCTGCACGCAAAAGAAAGCCTCGGCTGAGGCGTAGCGGCAGTCGCATGCGGTGGCGAGATCGACGCCGGCGCCGATGGCGCCGCCCTGGATCGCCGCGAGCACCGGCTGGCGCGCCTGTACGAGAACGGAGAAGGTTCGCTGCAATTCGGCGATCTTGTAACGGAAGGCTTCGGCGTCGATCTCCGCGTTGGCGGCGTCATTATCGAGCGCGCCGGCCATGAAGACGGAAATGTCCATGCCGGCGGTGAAGTGCTTGCCTTCGGCGGAGATGACGATAACCCGCGCTTTCGCGCCGTTGGAAACGTCTTCAATCGCTTCGGGAAATTCGCGCCAGAACTCAGGGATCATCGAGTTGGCTTTTTCCGGCCGGTTGAGCCGCAAATGCGCAATCTTGTCTGAGATATCGACAGTGAAGCAGGCGTAGGTCATGGCGGCGCTCCTCGCGTTTGCGCGACAATAGCCGCTCGCGCGGGGGCCCGGCCAGAGCATGGCGCAGTCCTAAGTGGGGGCGGGCGAACCGGCGCGCGCCGTGGCGCGTGCGCGCCTCAGGATGCAGGCGTAGAGCGCCAGCATGATGATCAAGCCGAGCGGGATGAGCGTTGCGGTCGCGACAGGTCTGGCGGCGACCGGCGCAAAAAACGCGACGGCGAGCAGTGCCTTTTCGTAGGGGCGGAAGCCTTCGCGCAGTCCGAGCGCGGCGAGAAAGGCGATGGCCGGGCCGAGCGCCATCAGGTCATAATCGAGCGCATAGGGAGTCGCGAGAAGGGAGGCGACAATGAGCCCCGCCGCTTTCAGATCTTGCGGCGCCGTCGAGCGCCACAGCCAGACGAGGCTCGTGGCGATGCCGGCGAAGAGCGCCCCCTGTGCGGCGTAAGCGGCGCCGACTGGCGCGCCGAACGCGCGCAAGGCGGAAAACAGGCTCTGGATCTTCTCCCAGCCCGTATTGCCGTTCTCGAGAACCACGGTGCGGGTGAGGTGGCCGCTTTCAGCAAAAGCGCGCCACACGTCGGGGCCGAAGGCGAGCGTCGAAACGGCGATCAGCATAAGGACGGTTGCGGCGGCGGCGGCGAAACTGCGCCAGCGTCCCGCCGCGATGAGCGCGATTGGGATAAGGACGCCGAACTGCGGCTTGTAGGCGAGAAGCCCGATCAGAACGCCGGCGACAAGCGGACGGCGGTTCAACACCAGCATCGCTGCGCCGATCAGCGCGGCGGTCAGGAATCCGTTCTGGCCGTGAATGAAGTTGACGAACACGGCCGGAAATGCGGCAGCCGCAAGGAGCGCGCCTTTTTCCGGGATAATGGCGCGGATCGACGCGAGATAAAGCGGTAAGGTTGCGGCCATCCAGACGAGCCAAGAAGCCGTATATGGAAGGAAAGCAAGAAGCGCGGCGGCGAGAAGGAAAAAGGGCGGGTAGTGCCAGCCGTAAAATTCGATCTCGGGATCGTCGAAGACGCGCTGCTGTTCGGCGTGGTGCGCCGGCCAGTCATAAACGAGCGGCGCCGCCCCTTCCTGGGCCATGCGGCCGGCGGCGTAAACGTTGGAGAAATCGGCGCCGAGCGGTCGGCCCTTGTAGTCGCGCATGCCGTCCGAATAGGCGAGTAGCGCCACAAGGCCCGCGAGCGAGGCGACAAGTATGACGATCGAAACGCGGCGCGCGCGCGCCGCGTCAATGAACGCGCCAGACCGGAAAGGGTTCGACATGAAGGCAGGCTAGCGCAGGCGGCGTTAATGTCGCGTTAGGGGGGCGTCCCCGTTATCGGTACGCCGAGCCGGGAATGCGCTCGACTTTTTTCAGCGCATCGATCATGCCGATGACTTCAGGGATGCGGATCATGCCGAACATGACGAGCCAGAGCGGCCAGTCGTACCAGCGCAGATAATCTTTCCCGACCCGCAGCGCGCTGCCGACTTCCGAGCGCATCTCAAGAATGAGCTCCGCCGGAATGCTGGCCCATGACTTGCTGTAGCGCGCCGTCATGCTCGCATGAGCGCTGTTGCGGCGATACAGGAAGGCGAAGTCCAGGCCGCCGATCTCATGGGTCGTCACCGCCTCGCGGTCGAAATATTTGCGCAGGCCCGCTTCGGCGATTTTTGAGTCGCGCTGTCTCGCTGCGACGAACGGCGTCGGCGCGGGCGCGTAAGGAAAGTCTTTCAGCACCTGCGCCCGATACAGCGCTGCGTTGCTTGAAATGTGACGGCTTTCGCAAGCGCAGCCATAATCGTCGAAGCTGCGATCGAGCAGGCTGAGGACGCGCTTCCAGCTTGTCTCGTCCCCATAGGTCGTGCGGCCGGAAAAGACGGAATATTCCGGGTGCGCCGCCGCTCTCTGATAGAGAAGCCGCAGCCAACAGGGATTTGGCGCGGCGTCCGCTTCAAAGACCGCGATCAGCGGTGCGTCTGTTTGAGAGGCTCCGAAACTTTTGAGCAGCGCCGATTCTTCCGCCGGGCCGTAAACGATCCGCGCGCTTGCGAGCGGAGCCAGAAGGTCGCGCGGCGGCTCGCTTCGGTTGGCCTCGCTTTCGACGAACAGAACGTTGAACGGGATATCGATATCCTGCCGGGCGAGGGCCTCGACCATACGCCGTTCGTCGCGCCAGGTTTTGTCTGCGCCCGCTTCGAAATCCGACACGACGACGACGGTCAGCGGCGAAGCCGATGGCGAGGCTTGGCGCGATGAGGTCGCGTCCTGAAACGCTGGGGCGCCGCTATCCGTCATCGTACGATCCGCCTTTCAAAATTAGCAGCGTCAGTAATGCGTGAGTTCGGCGCTTGATGCGTCCGCCATTGCGCCGTCAAAAGATTTTTACCGACAGAGGAAGCTCAGGCAATATGCGGACGCCGTGAATTCGCCGCGTTTTCATCAGGCGGCGCCGATAAACATGGTTAGCGAAAGCCGTTCTCCCGGCTCAAGGGAACGGGCGGCCGACATTTTCGCGTCTCCCGTGAAAGCGCCGGGCAGATGGGTGACCGGCTCAAGGCAATAATAGTCCCGTCCCCCCGGCGCATACAGATGAAGCGCCGGCGCATCGCTTTTGAGCAGGATGCGCTGGCCGCCGCTCTCTATCGCAACCGCGCCGCCGAAACCCGCATAGGAATGGTCGCGCGTCGACGGGGGCAGCGGCGCGCCCGCACCTTGGCCCAGCGCGTCGGGAAGCGCCGACAAGGGCCCGTCCGGGGGCGTCCAGTAGCGCTCGGCGGAGAATGCGAGGCGCGTATCGTCCACCCTCGCAAAATAAGGATGCAGGCCGAGTCCCGCCGGCATCGGCGCCGCGCCTGTATTCTCTATGCTGAGAAAAACCGTCAGCCCTTTGTCGTCAAGCGTCAAAGTTTGTTCGGCGCGATAGGGAAAGGGAAAGCGGCCCGGCGAGGGAGCGTGCTCGAAGCCGATCGTCAGCGACGACGGCGTTTGCGCGCTCGCTCG
>JAVJPA010000280.1:0-3777 GCA_040216495.1 Amphiplicatus sp.
GGCAAGATCGATCTCGCCGATCTCGAAGCGATGAAGATGCTGAAGGACGAGGGTCTCCTCGCGGAGCCGCGCTTCATGCCGCCATGGGCGACGGATCTGCGCTACCTCCTGTCGTATCTCGCCTACTCGACATTTCTCAACGAGATCGACCTCGGCGGCGTGGCGGCGCGTTATGAGAAATTGTTCGGCCTCAACGAGCGCCAATAAGCTTCCAGCCTTACGGGCCCGCCTGCGGCATCACCAGCATTGACGCCGAGTTGATGACGAGAGCGACAATGATGGCGACCACCAGAGAGACGATCGTATAGATTGTCGCCTTTTCCGCCGGCGGCTTCATCAGCTTAGGCAGTCCGACAAACAGCAAATAGAGGCTGTAGATAAGACCTACGAGCGTCAGGACGCCCAGCATTGGAATGATCGAGAAAACGCCGGAAACCCATACCGCGCTAGGCCAGTAGGCGGCCACCTTAAGAGCTTGCTGCTGGTTCTTCTGCGCGCCGAATGTCGGCGCCAGCGCATTGATCACGAAGGAGACAACGAACACCATGACAATGGCCATGACGAAACTGTAAAGCGCGACAGGGAGGGCCGCTCCCATCGTCATCTTGTAGGTCTGTCCGAGAACGGAATAACCAAACACGACTCCGCCGATCAGCCCAGCAATCGCCGGAATCGCCGCCAGCGGCGCGACATAGCCGAGTATCAGTTTCTGGGTGTCGACGGTCTCGCCGTCTATCGCATCCCATTCGGTCTTCGGCGACATCAAGAGCCGCTGCACCCGTCCGATCAGATCCTGCGTCATTCAAGCCTCCTCGTTCGTGGATTGGCGGCTACGCACAATGCCTGAACGAAGGCATGTCATAATTCGCCGGTTTCCACAAACGCTCCGCGCGCGAACTGGCGCGGAGCGCGGGGGGCTTGCGAATCACCGGACGAAGCCGACGATCTCCTTGACCTCTTTAACCGTCGGCCCGGCGATGGACGCCGCCCGTTCGGCGCCCTTCATCAGGATAGCGGCGAGATGCGTCTCGTCGGCTTCGAGGCGGCGAAGCTCGGCGGCCAGGGGGGCGATTTTCTCAACTACAAGGTCCGCGAGCGCCGGTTTGAAGACGCCGAAGCCCTTGCCGCCGAATTCGGCCAAAACGTCCGCGTCCGTCTTGCCCGACAGGGCCGCGTAAATGCCGACAAGGTTCGCCGCTTCCGGCCGGCCTTTCAGACCGGCGGTCTCGGACGGCAGCGCGTCAGCGTCGGTCTTGGCCTTCTTGATCTTTTTCGCGATCGTATCTGCGTCGTCGCGGAGAAAAATGCTGGCGTTCTCCGAAGAGTCCGACTTCGACATTTTCGACGTTCCGTCGCGCAGCGACATGACTCGCGCGCCCGGCCCCTGAATCATCGGCTCGGGCAACGGAAAGAAATCCGGCGCGTTAAAGTCATGGTTGAACTTACCGGCGACGTCGCGGGTCAGCTCCAGATGCTGCTTCTGGTCCTCGCCGACCGGCACATGGGTCGCCTTGTAGACGAGAATGTCCGCCGCCTGAAGAACGGGATAGGTGTAAAGCCCGACCGAGGCGCGCTCGGCGTCCTTGCCGGCCTTGTCCTTGAACTGGGTCATGCGGTCGAGCCAGCCGAGCCGGGCGACGCAGTTGAATATCCATGAAAGCTCGGCGTGCGCCGGCACCGCCGACTGCGGGAAGATCGTCGCTTTGGCGGGATCGACGCCCGCGGCGAGGAAGCTCGCGGCGATGTGGAAAGTCTGGGCGCGCAGCTTCGCCGGCTCCTGCCAGACCGTGATCGAATGCATGTCGGCGAGGAAATAGAAGCATTCATGCCGGTGCTGGAGGTCGACGAACTTGCGGATCGCGCCCAGGTAATTGCCGAGATGCATGTCGCCGGAGGTCTGAATGCCGGAGAGGACGCGCTCCGGCCCGGTATAGCCAGTCATGGGTTTTTCCTGCTTCGCTCGCTTGGATGGGATCAGTCGTCCCGGCCCGCCTTGTAATCAGAAAGCCGGGCCGCGCCAACCGCTAGCGCCAGGGCGGCGTAAACGATGATCCCGGCCAGCGATATGGCGATCACGGCGAGCCAGTCGCGCCCCAGCAGGAAGGCCGAGAGCCGGTCCGTGTGCTGAATGGCGAACCACAGGAATGCGGCGAGTCCGAGATTGGCGGCGACGATGCGCGCGAGGCGGCTCCACAGATGCGCCGTCGGGCGGAACTGGCCGACGCGCCCAAGCTTGCCCGCGAGCAGCGACACCTGAACCCAGCTCGCCACGCTGGTGGCGAACGCGACCGCGAGGAAGCCGAAGAAGGGAAACAGGGCGAGCGACAGGACCGTATTGGCGGCGATTGAGATCAGCGCGTAATTCATCGGCGAGCGCGTATCCTCGCGCGCGAAAAAGGCGGGCGAGAAAATCTTGTGCCAGACGAAGGCCGGCAGCCCCCAGCCGAACAGCGCGAGCGCCGCGCCGGTCATGGCGACGTCGTGCTCTGTGAAAGCGGAGCTGCGCCCGCCGAACATCGTCAGCGCATCGGTGGCGACGCCGCGGTAAAGCGCATCGCACAAGGGCGCGCCGAGGACGATGAACGCGGTCGCGGCGGGGAAGGCGAGCAGCGCCGAGAATTCAAGCGAGCGGTTGATGGTCGTCGCCGCGCCCGTCTCGTCGCCTTCTTTCAGGCGCCGCGACAGAAGCGGCAGCAGCACGATGCCGAGCGCGATGCCGAAAATCGCCAGCGGCAACTGGTATAGCTGGTCGGCGTTCATCAGCCATGAAACTGCGCCCTGCTCCTGGCTGGCGATATTGGTGCCGATGATGAGATTGATCTGGATCGCGCCCGCGCTGAGAAAGCCCGGCGCGCCAAGTTTCAAGAGTTTCTTGACGCCCGGCGTCAGGCGCGGGCGGCGGAACTTCGGCCGGTAGCCCTGCCGGGCCGCGCCGATCCACAGCCACGCAAGCTGCGCGACGCCCGCCGCCATGACGCTCCACGCAAGCGCCTCGCCCGCGACCGCCGAGTCGGCGTCGGCATAGACGATGATCGCGATCATCATGCAGACATTGAGCGCGAGCGGCGCGCCGGCGGACGCGGCGAATCTTCCGATGGAGTTGAGCACGCCAGACAAGAGCCCCACCACCGACATGCAGGCGAGGTAGGGAAACATGATCCGCGTGTAGAGCGTCGTCATCGAGAATTTTTCAGGATCGTCGCGAAAGCCGGATGCGATCAGCAGCACGAAAGCGGGCGCGATAATCTCGACCAGCGCCGTCAGCAATGTCAGCACAAAGAGCAGCGCCGCGAGCGTTTCCTCCGCGAACTGCTTGGCTTCCTCCTTGCCGCCGTTCACCTGCGCGCCCTGAAACAGGGGAATGAACGCGGCGTGGAACGCGCCCTCGGCGAACAGGCGCCGGAACATGTTCGGCAGGCGGAACGCCGCCCAGAACGCGTCGGCGACCGGATTGCCGCCCGCGCCGATCACCCCGGCGATGAGGATCTGGCGGACGAACCCGAGCACGCGGCTGACCATGGTCATGCCGCTGACCGTCGCCAGCGACTTCAGCAGATTGCCGCTCATAGAATGAACCCAGGGAGGCGCGCAGGACGCGCCTTTCTCCAGCCGGTTTGCGCCGAAATCATGGCTTCAGCGTTAACGCGCTTCGCGCCTCGTCTCCAGCGGAAAGGACGTTGTAGAGCCGCCGCTCAATCGACTGAAGGCGGCGGCGGTTGGTGATCTTGTAGCCCGGCGCGTCCTGCAAATAGAAAACGTCGACCGCGCGCTCGCCAT
>JAVJPA010000281.1:0-20984 GCA_040216495.1 Amphiplicatus sp.
TCCGGCGAAATCACCGAATAAACCGAATGCTCGAGCATCAGCACCTTGTTGCCGGCGGCGAGCGCCACCGCGCCGCCCGACCCGCCCTCGCCGACAATCACGGAGACCAGCGGCGCGCCGAGCGAGAGGCATCGCTCCGTACACGTTGCAATCGCCTCGGCCTGCCCGCGCTCTTCCGCGCCGCGCCCCGGATAAGCGCCGGGCGTGTCGACCAGCGTCACGACCGGCAGGTCGAAACGCTCGGCCATGTCCATCAGGCGTATGGCTTTACGGTAGCCTTCCGGGTTCGCCATGCCGAAATTGTGCTTCACCCGGCTCGCCGTGTCGGCGCCTTTTTCATGACCGATCAGCATGATCGAACGGCCGCGAAACCGCGCCGGACCGCCGACGATCGCGAAATCTTCGCCGAACGACCGGTCGCCGGCGAGCGGTGAAAAATCTTCAACCAGATATTTGACGTACTCGGAGAAATGCGGCCGGGCGGCGTGGCGCGCCACTTGCGTCTTCTGCCAGCGCGAGAGTTTCGAATAAGTGTCGAGGAGAAGCTGGTCGGCTTTCGCCTGCAGCTTTTCGACTTCCTCGTGAACGTTGAGGCCCGACGCCGGATCCGTCTGTTTCAGATCGGCGATCCTGCCTTCAAGCTCGGCGATCGGCTTTTCGAACTCCAAATAAGTGCGCATGGGCTTTCTCGTTTCCTGAAAGGGGAACCTTTACGTAAGCGCTCGGACAGCGAAACTCAACGCCTTGAAGGGCTTAATACTGGCTGGTTCAAGCCTTCTTTTTCGCTAACGGATGCTTCGAAAACACCACATCGCGCAGGCGATCCTGGGCGACATGGGTGTAAATCTGGGTGGTCGTGATGTCCGCATGACCAAGCATCTGCTGAACGCTTCGCAAATCCGCGCCGCGGTCGAGAAGGTGGGTTGCGAAAGCGTGACGCAGGACGTGCGGCGACAGGCGCTGCGGCTCGATGCCCGCCTTGACCGCGAGCTCCTTTAAAAGCTGGGCGAAGCGCGCCGCCGTGATGTGCCCCGCGCGGCCGCGCGAGGCGAAGAGAAAAGACTTCGCTTTCTCGTCCAGCCCTTCGGTCAGTTGATCGCGTACGGAAAGATACGCCTCAAGCGCTTGCGACGCCGCACCGCCAAGCGGCGCGAGGCGCTCCTTGCCGCCTTTGCCGCGCACGATGAGATAGGGCTGGCCGCGCCGGAACGCAGCGAGCGGCAAGGAGACGAGTTCGGAAACCCGAAGACCTGCCGCATACAGAGTTTCGAGCATCGCCTTGAGGCGCGTCGCCTTCGCCGCCTCGCCCTCCCCGGCCGCCTCCATAAGGCGCGCCGCCTCTTCGACGCTCAGCGTCTTCGGCAGCGGGCGTTTCGTCCGTGGGCGGTCAATCGAAGACGTCGGGTTATCGCCGCGCAGCCCCTCCGCATATAGAAACTGGTAGAATTGGCGCAGCGCCGAAACCTTGAGCGCGGCGGTCGAGGCGGAAAGCCCTTCGGCTTCCAAGGCGCCCAGAAACGCCGCGATGTCGTCAGCGCCCGCCGTCTCAAGCGTTTCGCCGCGCGCTTTCGCCCAGGCCTCGAAGCGCTGAAGATCGCGCCCGTAATTCTTCAGCGTGTTCGCTGCGGCGCCTCGCTCGACCGCCATCATCTCAAGAAACAGCTCAAGCGCCCCGTCCCCCGCGCCCGTACGCCGCCGCGAGGATGAAGACGATGGCCTCACGGGCTGCTGCGCGGCTTGACCCGCGGCAGGAGACCGCCTTCCGCCGGCGCGGCTGGCGTTTCCGTCGCCGACGCGCCGGCGTTTGCGGCGGGCGCGGCTGAGGATGCTTGCTCAAATTCCGACTTCCACGCCGCTTCGAAGCGCATCCGTCGGCGAAGCTCGCCGAGACCGGCGGCCTGAAGAGATCGCCCGACGACGACATCGCCAAGCGGGTCGCCGGCCGGCGTCACGGCGGAAGCGGCGAGCGCGGCGAGCCCGGCCTGCCCCGGAATATCCTGCATCGCCGCATCGAAGGCGGCGTCGACGATTTTCGCAAAGCGCGCCGGATCGCTCTGCGCAGCGGCGGCGCGCGGAGGAGAAACCGCGTTCACCGTCACGCCGGCGCGCTCGCCGAGCGATGTCGCGGCGGCGGGATCGAGCAGCGCGAGGAGCCCGGCCAGATTTCTGAATTCCGCTTTTTGCTCTTCCGTGAACGATGACACGCCGTCCGTTCCAAGCATGGCGCCGAGCCAGCGAGAGGCGGCCGCCGCATCGCCGACCGCCATGCCGGCCTCGGCGAAACGGGCGGCTTCCATCGGACCGATAAGGGCGCCTTCAAGCGACTTGATATCGTTCTGATACAGCAGCGCCGCCGCATAGGCGCGCGGGAAACTGTTCGCGACGCTTATGGCGTCCGCAATGCGAGCCGCCTTGTCGCGCATGAATTCCGGCGCCGTCATCTGCTTTATCGACTTGTATAGCAGAACATCCGTCATCGGATCGTTCGGGCTTGTCGCGGCGCGCGAGGCCGCCTGCGCGACTTCGGCGACATCGACGGGAATGGCGTCGTACAATTTGGCGAGATCGCCAGATGACATGACGCCCATGGCCGCCGCGCGCGCCGCCGCCTCTATCCGGATCGCCGGTTCGGCGGCGCCGTCGCGCGCCACCGCTTTAAGGACGCCGCCGTCAGCATCGGCGAGAAGCTCTGGCGTCAGCGGCATTTCCAGCGCGCGCATCGCCGCAAGGTGCAGGCCGTTCTCCGGCGCGATTTGCGTCTTTGGCGCCGCGCCGGCGACCAGCCCGTTGAGCAGCGCCGCGTCGGTTTCGTTCAGCAACCCGCGATCGCGCAGAAGACCGTAGGTCAGATCCGCCGCGTCGCGCTCGCCGGCGGCCGCATAACAGAGCACGCGCAGCTTCACCCAGAAAATCTCGTCGCGGCCCGATGTGAGGTTGGCGTTGCGGCGACATGCAGCCGCGGCGTCGCCGTCGTAAAGATCGGCGAGCGCCAGCGCTTCGCCCACATGGCGGTCGCCGCGCGGCGCGTTGGAGATGCTGGCGATCGTGCGCGCTTCTTCGATGAAGCCGGCGCGCATGAGAGCGAGCAGCTTCCTGCCGCCAAGGTCCGCGCCCGCTCCGTCCGGAACGTCGCCTGACGACAGCAACAAGCGGCGCATCGCATCGCCAAGGCTCGGCGCGGCAGGCCGCGCCGGCGCGCCGTCCAGCAAGGCTGCAAGGGTCGCCGGCGCAGCGCCCTTCCATAAACCCGGATCCAGCGCGTCATCTGAACGAGCCAGCACCCCGGTGGCGAACGTGTCGCGCGCCAGCGTCGTCTGTTCGACCGGCGTCGGGGCGGCGATCTGCCCCATCGCCGGCGCGCAGAAAAGCGCGGCGGCGACAAAGGCCGCCTTGCCGGCAGAGCGCTTCAACATGTCAGGAAGCCGACCCACGAACCGCCTCCTGCTCGATCAGCCGCGTGTCAGGCTGAAGCATCTGGCCGTAGATGAAAAGGCCGATCAGCGCGGCCACAACCAGCACGGCGACGACGAGAATAAAACGCACTTTTGCCCCTCCAGGGTCGCGACTCACTCGCCGGCAGGATAACGGGCGCCGCCCCGGCGCGAAACCTCGACCGGCGGATTTAACCCCCGAAAGCAAGGTTTCTTCTACGGTTTGACCGTAAGCGCGACGGTCTGACCCGGCCGGGCGCTGGTCTTCATTGGGGTCGTTCTCTACATCTGGGCGCGATGAGCAACGGAATGGAATCAGAGCCCTCGGCTCCGGCCCGCCGCCTCGACCGGCCGGTCGTGCTGGTCGGCATGATGGGCGTCGGCAAGACCACGGTCGGCCGGCGGCTCGCGCCAATTCTGGGGCTCAAATTCTTCGACGCCGACGCCGAGATCGTGAAAGCCGCGGGCATGTCGATTTCCGACCTTTTCGCCCAGCATGGCGAGGCGAGCTTTCGCCAGGGCGAGGCGAAAGTCATCGCCCGCCTGCTCGACGGCCCGCCGATCGTGCTGGCGACCGGCGGCGGCGCGGTGACCGATGCGGGAACGCGGGCGCTCATCAAGGAGCGCGCCCTCTCGATCTGGATCAAAGCCGATCTCGACGTCATCGACCGCCGCGCGAGCCGCCGGCAGGGATCGCGCCCGCTTCTCCAGACTGGCGATCCGCGCGCGACGCTGGCGCGCCTTCTCGAAGCGCGCGCGCCGTTCTATGCCGAGGCCGACATCGTGATCGACAGCCGCCCCGGACCCCATGCGCGCACGGTCGAGGCGATCGTCGAGGCGATCTACGCCCATCTCGACGCCAAGCAGGAAGAGACCGCCCGATGACGCCCGAAATCCTGACCGTCGGCCTCGGAACGAGAGCCTATGACATCGTCATCGGCGAGGGCGTGCTCGAGAATGCGGGCGCGTATCTGCGCGGATTGCTGAAGCGCGACCGCGTCGTCGTCATCGCGGATGAAGTCGCCTGGGCGGCGCAAGGCGCGCGCCTCCGCGCCGGACTTTCCGCTTGCGGCGTCGCCGCAGAGACCATCGCCCTGCCTTCGGGGGAAGCGACGAAATCGATCTCGCGGCTCGAATGGCTTCTCGGCCAGCTTGTCGGGCTCGAAGTCGACCGCTCGGACCTTATCGTCGCGTTCGGCGGCGGCGTCACGGGCGACATCGCCGGTTTCGCCGCGGCGGTCCTGAAACGCGGCTGCCGTTTCGTTCAGGTTCCGACGACGCTTCTCGCGCAGGTCGACAGCTCAGTCGGCGGCAAGACCGCGGTCAATCTCGCGCAAGGCAAAAACCTTGTCGGCGCGTTTCACCAGCCGGTTCTGGTCCTGTCGGATGTGGGCGCGCTCGAAACCCTGCCGCCGCGCGAGATCGGCGCCGGTTATGCGGAAATCGTCAAATACGGCGCGCTCGGCGACACGGACTTTTTCGCCTGGCTCGAAGCCAACGGCGCCGGACTTCTCGGCGGCGACAGGACGGCGCGCGCGCAGGCGGTGAAAGTCTCCTGCGCCATGAAAGCGGCGATCGTCGAACGGGACGAGCGCGAAACCGGCGAGCGCGCGCTCCTCAATCTCGGCCATACGTTCGGGCACGCGCTCGAAGCGCGCCTCGGCTACAGCGACGCGCTGCTCCACGGCGAAGCGGTCGCCGCCGGCATGGGCCTCGCCTTCGATTACTCCGCAAGCGAAGGATTATGCCCGGCCGAAGACGCCGAGAGACTGAAACGTCACCTTCGCGCCGCCGGCCTTCCGGCGAGCATAAAAGACATCCCCGCTCTCGCGGACGCCTCCGCTGACGAGCTTGTCGCGCTGATGCGCCACGACAAGAAAGTCTCGGCGGGGCGCATGACGCTCATTCTCGCGCGGCGCATTGGCGAGGCGTTTATCGCGGAAGGCGCATCCGAAGCTTCTCTCAAGAAGTTCCTCGCCGCCAAACTCTCCAAGCCAAAATCATAGAGGCAAGCATGAACACCCCTGACGCTTCGGTCTGGATGACGGCCGGCGCCATCTTCACCCTTCTTTGCCTGTCCGCGCTTTTCTCAGGATCTGAAACCGCCCTGACTACTACGTCGCGGGCGCGCATGCACAAGCTGGAGCAGGACGGCGACCGCCGCGCCGCGACGGTGAACCGCGTCATCGCCGACCGCGAACGGCTGATCGGCGCCATTCTTCTCGGCAACAACCTCGTCAACATCCTCGCGACATCGCTGGCGACGACGCTGTTTCTGCGGCTGTTCAATGAAGGCGGCGTCGTCTGGGCGACCTTCGCGATGACGACGCTGGTTCTTATTTTCGCAGAAGTCGCGCCGAAGACGGCGGCCATCGCTCGCCCCGATGGGTTCGCCATGCTCGTCGCGCCGATTATCCGCTTTGTGGTTTTCGTCTTCGCGCCCATCACCGCCGTCGTTCAGATGATCGTGCGCGGCGGCCTCCATCTTTTCGGTCTCGATGTGAGCCGCGACAGCGCGGTGCTCTCGGCTTCCGAAGAACTGCGCGGCGCCATTGACCTGCATCACGTCGAGGGCCGCGTCGACCGCGAAGCGCGCAACCTTATTCGCGGCGCGCTGGAGCTTGACGAGATCAGGCTCGAAGAAATCATGGTGCACCGCAAGTCGATCGACATGCTCGATCTCGACCGGCCGACGCAGGAAGTGATCGCCGAAGCCCTCGGCAGCGCGCACACGCGCCTGCCGCTGCACCGCGGCGACCCCGACAATATTCTCGGCGTGCTTCACGCCAAGGATTTGCTCCGCGCCATCTGGCAGGCCGACGGCAAGACCGAAACCATCGATCTCGCCGCGATCGCGCGGAAGCCCTATTTCGTGCCGGAAACGACGACGCTGCTCGAACAGCTCGACGCCTTCAAACGAAAACAGGAGCACTTCGCCCTCGTCGTCGACGAATACGGCGCGATCATGGGCCTCGCAACGCTTGAAGACATTCTCGAGGAAATCGTCGGCGAAATCGAAGACGAGCATGACAGCCCCGTTCAGGGCGTGCGCCCGCAGCCGGACGGCTCGGTCACCATCGACGGCCAGGTGACGATCCGCGACCTCAACCGGGCGATGGACTGGAACCTCCCCGACGAGGAGGCCGTGACTATTGCCGGACTTGTGATCCACGAAGCGCAATCAATTCCCGATGTGGGGCAGACTTTCTCCTTTCACGGGGCGCGGTTTCGTATTCTAAGACGGCGTCGCAATCAGATCACCACGATCAACATCTTGCCCATCGAGGGAGCGCGTCCGGCGCCGGACTACAAAGACATCTGACCTGAAGGACACCCGAGTTCATGGCGCCGAAAGCCGCGGGACCTAACGCCATCGTCTTCATTTACATTACGGTGCTGATCAACATGATCGGCTTCGGCATCATCATGCCGGTGATGCCGCAGCTCATCATGGAAGTGACGGGCGAGGATCTCTCGCACGCCGCGCGCTGGGGCGGGCGGTTGTCGCTCGTCTATGCGGCGATGCAGTTCTTCATGTCGCCGATCATGGGCGCGCTCTCCGACCGTTTCGGCCGGCGTCCGGTCATTCTCGGATCGCTCGCCGCCTATTCGGCCGATTTTCTCCTGATGGCGCTTGCGCCGACCATCGGCTTCCTGCTGATCGCGCGCATTCTCGCCGGGGCCTTTTCGGCGACCTTCTCCACCGCCAACGCGTTCATCGCCGACATTTCGCCGCCGGAAAAGCGCGCAGGGAATTTCGGATTGATAGGATCGGCGTTCGGCATCGGGTTCATCATCGGCCCGGCGCTCGGCGGCATTCTCGGCGATGAATTCGGGCCGCGCGCGCCGTTTTACGCGGTCGCCGCGCTCGGGATGATTAACTTCGTCTACGGATATTTCTTCCTGCCAGAAACGCTGAAGCCGGAAAACCGGCGCCCCTTCGAATTGAAGCGCGCCAACGCGCTCGGCAACTTCCTGCACTTCCGCCAGTACCCTGCGCTCCTCCCGATCGCGCTGTCGATCTTCCTTTTCCAGACAGGCCACTGGACGTTCCCTTCGGTGTGGGCCTACTACGCCGAAGCGCGTTTTTCGTGGAGCCCGCGCGAGATCGGCTTTTCGCTGATGGCGGTCGGCCTCGCCGCAGCCGTCGTGCAGGGCGGCCTTACGCGCGTCGTCATTCCAAGAATAGGCGAGCGCCGGGCGGCGGTGTTCGGCCTCGCCATCGCCGCCGTCACCTATTTCGGTTACGGCCTCGCGACGCAGGGCTGGATGATCTACGCGCTGATCGCCGTCGGCGCGCTCGGCGGCTTCACATTGCCGGCGCTGCAAGGGATCATGTCGCGCACGCTCCCCGCCAACGCGCAAGGAGAACTGCAAGGCGCGGTCGCCTCGATCATGGGCCTCTCCATGATCATCGGCCCCTACCTGATGACGCAGGTCTTCGCCGCATTCCTTGAGCCGGGCGTTCCGTTTTCCCTCGCGGGCGTCACCATCCTTCCGGACGGCGCGCCTTTCTATTTCCCCGGCGCCCCGTTCGTGCTCGCCTCGATGCTCGCGCTTGTCGCGCTCATTCCGCTCATCAATGCTTTCAGCAAGATCAGGCGGCCGCGCGCGGAAACCTCCGCAGAGGCCCCGGCGGCGGGGGAGTAGGCTTACTTCCCCGTGAGACGCAGCTTGGCGCTGACTTCGACAAGAAACGCCGCCGAAAGTCCGAAAAGCAACAATCCGTTCGCCGCCGCAGCGCCGGACAGCAGTCGCCATTCCTCGGGCAACAGCACGTCGCCGAAGCCGAGCGTCGTGTAGGAGACGGCGGCGAAATAAAGCGCCGTTTCGAAGTCGCCGAACGCTTCCAGCCTGAGAAAGACGCCGGCCCAAAGCCAGATTCCAATGCCATGCGCCGTCATCAGCCAGATCGTGAGCAGCACCAGCGCAATCGCGTCACGGAACATTCTCGGGACGCCGCGTTTCTGGGACTCGTTGGCGCGCAGAGCGCCGGCGCCGGCGGCGATGAACAGCCCGTGTACGAACGTAATTCCGGCGATCAGCGCGCCGGAAATCGCAAGCTGATTGATGAGTTGAGCGTGTCCGTCCATTCCGCCTCCGCTGACAGCCGGCGACGCCCCGCCGACGCTTCAGTTCAGCGTTCGCCCGCCTTCTTAACGGCGCGCTGAAGCAGCTTCAGCCGTCCATTGGCGCGCTTGATCGATTCATCCAGCGCATCGAGTTCGCCGGCAAGCCCTGAGGCGAGACCGGCGCTTTCCTCTTCGGTTTCATCGGCGAGGGCGCGGGCGGCGCGAAGCTCTTCGGCGAGCGCGTCCAGCGACGCCGCCGGGAGAGACGCGCCGGACGGATCGCCGTTCAAATGACCGGAAAGAGCGCCCGCAGATGGCGCGCCAGCCTCTTTCTCGGTTCGCCTGCCGCCCCAGATCAGCCAGCCGCAGGCGAGACCGAACCCAAAGGCGGCCGCGAGCAGCGCCCAGGGCGCAACGCCGGAACCGGAAAACAACCCCTCAGCCATACCAACCCGCAACGCTCGGCCGCACCGATCCCCATCGGCCGGCCGCTTGAAACCATAAGGGTTTAAGCAAGCCGCGCGCCAGAAATCAAAAGGCCGCCCTAGCGGGGCGGCCTCAAGCGTTTCAATTCAGGACAGGATCAGCGCCGTTAGCGCGGGGCGAGAACCATCATCATCTGCCTTCCTTCGAGCTTCGGCGACTGCTCGACCTTGGCGAGTTCGTCGAAATCCTCCTGGACGCGCTTCAACAGCTCCATGCCGCGCTCCTGGTGGGCCATCTCGCGGCCGCGGAAGCGAAGCGTCACCTTCACCTTGTCGCCCTCTTCGAAGAAGCGCCGGATCGCCTTCGACTTCACCTCGTAATCGTGGGTGTCGATGTTCGGCCGCATCTTGATCTCTTTGATCTCGACGATCTTCTGCTTCTTCTTGGCTTCGTTCTTTTTCTTCTGCTGCTGGTATTTGAACTTGCCATAGTCAAGGATCTTGCAGACCGGCGGCTGGGTCCCCGGCGACACTTCGACGAGATCGAGCCCGGCCGCCTGCGCGATTTCGATCGCCTGCGCCGTCGGAACGACGCCGCGCTTTTCGCCGGCGTCATCGATCAGCAATACGTTCGGTACGGCGATCTCTTCATTGATGCGGGGGCCATCACCTTTAGGCGGGGTGGGCGCAAATGGTCTGCGGGCTATGGGCGTTTCTCCTGTTGTCGCTGCGGACGGAATGCAGACGCCGCCCCTATCCGGCGCGACCAATTCGCGGCGGATGCGGCGTCAAGCGGGCGGTATATAGTCAATTCCCCATGTCGATCAACGGGGCCAATCAACGGGAAGCGGCCGCGCGGGCGGTCCGGTCGTCGGGAATAAGACCCATATTGTTGAGGGTTCGCCACACAAAGTCGGGCTCGGCCTCGCTCAGGGCGTCTTTCGCGGTGAGCAGGACCACATCGCGTCCGGCGGGGGTTTCGCCGGCCTGCGCCGCCTTGCGGATCATCACGCCGCGGCAGCCGACGGAGAGAGCGAGATGCACCTCCTCCGCGTGATCGCTGACGAAGAACGCGGCTTCCTGCGCCAAAGCGACAAGCTGGAGATGGTCGGTCTTGCCGGAAAGGTCGACGATTTCCGGCGCCTCATGGGCGATCTCGTCGCCGAAACCGTGCAACTCCTTGCCGCCGGCGAGGACCGGCATGATGTGGGCGCGCGCCATGATCTGGGCGAGGCGCGCATAGGAGGACGCAGGCCAGCGCTGTTCCGGATTCGGGCCGGGCAGCAAAAGCCCGAACACGCCGGAAATGCCGAACCAGGAAGGCTGCATGTTGGCGCTGTCTTTGCGCGCGGCGAGCGCCCAGGTGAAATTCGGCAAGCGGCCCGGCGCCTGAAAGCCCGCAGCGCGGACGATAGCGTCGAGGCCAGGAAGGTCGGGACCCGGAGGAGAATTCTTGCGGCGCTTCGGCGCCGGATCGGCGGCGAGCCATTTCGGGCGAAACGGCCCCATGGCGGCGTGCAGCCTGCGGGCGTTATCGTCCGCAGACAGATCATAGATGCGCGCGAATTTCGAGGTTTTGAGCTGCTTGATGAACGCCTTGCGCGATTCCGCGTCGCGGAAGTTCGGCATCGCCGCGACCTGATCGAAAAACGGCGCCGCGCGCGCCACACGCTGCAATCCGGCGGAGGTGAGCAAACTGATGCGCGCGTCAGGGTGGGCGTTGCGGATCGCCTCGAACACGGGCTCGGCCTCGACGAACGCCGCAAGGCTGTCCGTCTTGATGATGAGTATGTTCTCGTTCTTCCGCCCGAACATGCCCTCGCCCCAGCCCCTTATCCTAAACCCCGATCGCCAGCCGCAGGGGAGCCCACACGCCCCTGCAAGCGTTACGCCGCTAATACCACCTTGTATGCGTCAAGAGTCGCCTCGCACATCGCCCGGCTGGAATAAATTTCTCTGACACGCGCCTGCGCCCTGGCGCCCATGGCGGCGCGGCCGGCGACGCCCATTTGCGCGATTCGGGCGATGGCGGCGGCCAGGGCCCCGGCGTCGCCCGGCGGCGTCAAAACGCCGGTTTCGCCGTCGATAACCGTCTCGCGCGAGCCCCCGTGGTCCGAAGCGATCACGGGCCGGGCCATCGCCGCGGCCTCGACCGCCACCCTGCCGAACGCTTCCGGCCGGGTCGACGGCGACAAAATCGCGTCAGCCCACGCGTAAGCGGCGGGCATGTCGGCGCAATGGCCGACCAGATGGATCATGTCGCGTACCCCACGCGTCTCGATTTCCCCGCGCAATTCGGCGACATAACCGTCGCGTTCCTGCGCATCTCCGGCCAAGGCTAACTGCAAAACCGATGGCTGGCTAGCGCTGGACCGAGGCGCCTTTTCCCGTTCGCGGGCGACGAAAAGCGCTGCGGCTTCTATCGCCGTGGCCTGCCCCTTCCACGATGTCAGGCGACCGGGAAGGAGAAGTTTGAGCGCGCCATTGGCCGGCGGCAGAGCCCAGCCGCGCGTCAGCGCCTGCGCTCGCTCCGCCGTCACTGTCGCCGGATCGAAGGCGTCGAGATCGGCGCCGCGGGGAATGACCCTGAGCTTTTTCTCATCGACGGCGTACTGCGCGCGAATGGAGGCGGCGGTGTAGGCCGAATTGGCGATCACGAGGTCGGCGCGCACCATCGCCGAGTTGTACAGCCGTTTCAGGGGTGATTTCGCCTCATAGGCGCCGTGATAGGTGGCGACCAGTTTTTTGCCCGTCGCTTTCGCCGCCCAGAGCGCGCTCCAGGCCGGGGCCCGCGAGCGCACATGGATAATGTCGACTTTTTCGCGCTCGATCAGGTCTTTCAGGCGATCCCTGTTAGCGAGAATGGTCAGCGGGTTTTTCGAATGGACCGGCATGGGGAAAACTTCCCCGCCCGCCGCCTCGATCTCCGCGACGAGACGCCCGCCCCGCGTCGCCACCAGCGCCCGCCCGCCCGCTTCGACAACAGCGCGGGCGATCTCGACGGTCGTGCGCTCGGCCCCGCCGGCGTCGAGGGCGGGGATGACTTGCAGGACTGTGGCGCGAAACGTCATGGTGGCCTCGTCTTACATGGATTTCCGAAAGGCGAGAGTCCCCGATGCGACCAGGCTTCATCGACGGCCCGAAAGGACGCCTCGCCTATGAGCGGATCGAGGGCGCCGGCCCCGGCGCCCTATGGCTTGGCGGGTACCGCTCCGACATGACCGGAACCAAGGCGAGTCGCCTCGCGGACTGGGCGCTGAAGCAGGGCCGCGCATACCTGCGCTTCGATTATTCAGGGCATGGCCAGTCGGGAGGCGCGTTCGAGGACTGTTGCATCTCCGACTGGTTCGCCGACGCCTGCGTCGCCTTCGACCGGCTGACCGAAGGCCCGCAGATCCTTGTCGGATCGTCCATGGGCGGCTGGATCGCCTGCCTTCTCGCCCTCGCCCGCCCGCAGCGGGTTGCGGGCATCGTCTTCATCGCCCCGGCGCCGGATTTCACCGAAGAGCTGATGTGGAAAGGGATGAGCGCGGCGGACCGCGCAACCCTCTTGCGGGAAGGCCGGCTCGAACTTCCTTCCGATTATTCTCCCGAGCCGGACGTCATCACCCGGCAACTGATCGAGGACGGGCGGGACAATCTCGTCCTTCCCCGCGCGGGAGATATCACCTGCCCCGTCCGCATCCTTCAGGGCATGAAGGACGAGGATGTGCCGTGGCGGCACGCCATGCGGCTCGCCGAGGCGCTGGGATCGGCGGACCTGCGCGTCACCCTGACTGGCGACGGAGACCACCGGCTTTCCTCCCCGGCGGACCTCGAAAGGCTCACCGCAGCGATGGAAGAGATCGACGCCGCCATCTGAGCTCCGCCCCAACGCTTCGCCGCGCCCCAGCCTCCTTTCGCCGCGAAAGCGGGCCGCCGCGCCTTGCTACACTTGTAACACCATGTTACAGATGTGGCTGGAGAGGGAAACTGTTCACCCCCAATCGCATCGGCGGGCGCTCCGGGCGCGCGCCGCCACGCCGGAGATGAGGCCGCATGAGCGCCGACGCCGTTTCGCAACCGACCAGACCCGAGCTTGAAATCCTGAAGCTCTTGTGGCGGCGCAAGTCGCTGAGCGCGCGCGAGATCGCCGACGATCTCGCCGAGCCGCTCGGCTGGTCCTATTCGACGCTGCGGACCGTCCTTGAACGGATGGTCGACAAGGGCCTGTTGAAGCGCCGCCCCGCCGACGGCGTCAACGCCTATTCGGCGGCGGTCGGCAAGGTCGCGCTTCTCGGGCGCATGATCCAGGATTTTTCGGACCGCGTCCTTGAAATGGACGCCGCTCCTTCCGCCGTGTTTTTCGCCCAGTCTAAACTTCTCACCAAAGAAGAGCTCGAAGAGCTCGAACAGGTTCTGCGCGCCGAGGAAACCAAGCCATGATCGCGATCGAACTCGAACCCGCCATCCTCTGTCTGCTCGCCTCGCTCGTCTGGGCGCCGATCGTGTACGTCGCCGCCGGCCGGCTCGACACCGGCCGCGCGCTCTCGGCGTCGGAAATGCTCTGGCTCGGCGCGCTCGCCATCGCCGCGCTGCCGACGCTCGTCGCCCCGGCCCTCGCCGCTCTCGGCGTTTCGCTGCGCGCAGCGCCCGTCGAACTGCCGCCGATGCTGCTCGACACGCCGGTGATGATGATCCCGGTCGATTACGCGCCGAAAGAACTGCCCGTCGTCACCGCCGCGCCGCTGACGGCGCAAACGCTGATCGACGCCGCCGGGCTGATTTATTTCTACGGCGTCATCCTGTTTTTCGGCCAATGGCTCGTCCGTTCGCTGACATTCGCCGCCAGCGTGCGCGCCGCGAGGCCCGTGGACTATCCCGAACTCCTTTCCGCGATCGAGATCTGGCGCCGCCGCCTCGGCGTTTCGCAGCGCGTTCGCGTCCGGAAGAGTTTCGCCGTATCGAGCGTATGCGTTTACGGCGTGTTCCGGCCGACGATTCTCATTCCTTCCGAACTCGACGCGCGCCTTTCCTTCGACGATCTCGTCATGATGTGCGCCCATGAACTCGCGCATGTGAAGCGCAGCGATCCGCGCCTGTTCGCCGTACTGTCGGCTGCGCGCATCCTGTTCTGGTTCAACCCGTTCGTGAAACGCATCGCGGCGCGCGCCGAACTCGCCGCCGAGCAGAGCGCCGACGCGCTCGTTCTGGAACGCGGCGCCGACCGGCGCGCCTATGCGGCCTGCTTCGTCGAGGGCCTGCGTTACGCGGCTGAGCGCGCCCAGCGCTCGTCCATCGCGATCCCCGCCTTCACGCCGTTCGACCGCAAGAGCCGGCGCATGCGCCTCGACGCGATCCTGTCCGGCACGCTCGAAACCGCGCGCGCGCCGTCGCGTCTCGCCGCCGTCGCGACCGTCTTCGCCGCGTGCGGGCTCGCCTTCGGACAAGCCGCCCTCGCCGTGCAACCGGCGCCGCGCGCGCCAGCGATGCTCGAAATCATGCCAGTCGAAGGCGAGATCACGCTCGATTTCGGCAAGACCTTCAAGGACAAGTCCGGCCAGAACCGCAAGGCGCATGAAGGCGTCGACATCAAGGCGGCGTCGGGAACGACGGTCGTCGCGCCCGGCGACGGCGTCGTGATTGAAGCGGCGGACGAATATCAGGGCCAGCCCGCCTGGGGCAAAGTCGTCGTCGTCGATCATGGCGGCGGCCTCGTCACCCGCTACGCGCATCTTTCCGCCTACGACGTAAAGAAAGGCGAGCGCGTCAGGGCCGGCGAGAAAATCGCCGAGGTGGGCGAGACCGGCGTCGTCACCGGCCCGCACCTTCACTTTGAAACCATCGTCGACGGCGTGCGCGTAGATCCGCTCGCGCTTGTCGGCGGCACGGGACGGCGAGCCGTTGCGCCTACTGCGCCCGCAGCGCCGCAGCTCGCCGCTTCCCCGGCGCCCGACCCCGCGCCGGCGGTTGACCCGCATCCGGCGCCCGCCGCCCATCCGGCGCCGACGATCTCGCCGGTTCCAGCCGTTTCCCCGGTTCCTAGCATCGCGCCGGTTTCCCCTGCGGCGCCCGCCGCGCCGCATGCGTTGGATGACGAGCTTGCCGGCGCGCCTCATCCCGATCACAAGTCCTTCGCCTTCGCTGGCGGCGTCGAGGCGCCGTTCGTCGTCATGCTCGACAAGCTCGGCGCGCTTGAATTCAGCGGGTCCGACGGCCTCGTGCGTCTCGGCAAGGAAGGTGAGTTTCGCGGCTTCGCTTTCTCCGGCGAGGATGGGGGCGCTTTCGAACTCGGAAAGGGCCGCTACGAATTCAGCTTCGGCGACGGCGAAACATTCGTCATCGACGGCGACCGCGAAATGTCGCCGGAAGAAAGGAAGC
Source organism: Amphiplicatus sp. (assembly GCA_040216495.1). Lineage (GTDB taxonomy): Bacteria > Pseudomonadota > Alphaproteobacteria > Caulobacterales > Parvularculaceae > Amphiplicatus. The sequence goes on from JAVJPA010000281.1 coordinate 15,289, forward strand.
GCTTCGAACAGTCGCTCGAGAAAATGCGCGCCGAAATTCGCCGCGCTCAAAAAGAACATGGCAAAGCGATGGAGCGCATGAAGCTCTCCTTGAAAGAGCAGCAGAATGCGCACGGCCGCGCCTTCGCCTGGAGCAACCGGAATGCGAGCGCCAGCGCCTCCTCAAGCGCCAGCGCAAGTGCGGATGTCAATGTCGACATCGACGAAGAGGAAATCGAACGCCAGATGGAGGCGGCCGAGCGCGAATGGGAGCGCGCCGAGAAAGAACGCGAACGCGCCCTGGAGCTTGCCGAACGGCAGCGCGACAAGGCGTTAGCGCGCGCCGAGCAAGAGCGGGAACGCGTCCAGCTGCGCGCCGAACTTGAGCGAGAGCGGGCCCTGGAGCGCGCGCAGGAAGAACGCGAACGCGCGCTCGAACGCGCCGAACTGGAACGCGAAAGGGCATGGGAAGCGGCCGAACGGGCTCGCGGCGGCGAGATGAGCCACGAGCAGCAGCTTCAAATGCTCGAAGCCCAGGCCGAAGCGCTCGCGGAAGCCGAGCGCGACATCAAGGAAGAACGCGCCCGCATTGAAAAGCGCCGCAAGGAGCTCGAACGCGAGCACGCGAAGAAGAACGCGAAAGGCGCATAACGGCTCGCCGCAAGGGGCGGGCCGTTAGTCGAATCGGCTGGTCCAATCCCTTGAAATAAGCCGCGCGGCGGCGTTTTGTCAGCCTGCGGACAAGCATCTGAAATCCACTTAAGCGGCGCTCCTCCGGGACGCCGGACCTGGGGAGCTGCGGCGCCATGGGATTGACGCGTCTTTGCCTGAAGAACCCCGCTGCGGTCGCGGTGATGCTCGCGGTGATCGCGCTCCTCGGCGTTCTCTCGATCACCCGCCTGCCGGTGCAGCTCTTCCCGAACATCGAGCGTCCCGAAATGGGCGTGTGGACCGGCTGGCGCGCTGCGAGCCCGCGCGAGGTCGAATCCGAAATCGTCGAGCCGATCGAACGCGAACTGCGCGGCCTGCCCGGCGTCAAGACGATGCAGTCCTGGTCGAACTCGGGCGGCGGCTTCGTGCGCCTGCAATTCGCGCTCGGCACGGACATGGACGCGGCCTTCACCGAAGTGACGAGCCGGTTGCAGCGCGTGCAGGGCTTGCCCGCCGAAGCGGACCGCCCCGCGATCACGTTCAACGGCGGCGGCAATTCCGGCGAGACGCTGATCTTTCTTTTCCTGCAAAAACTTCCCGGCGCCAAAGAGACCAACGCGCGCCTCAGCGACTTCGCCCGCCAGCGCATCGCGCCGGAGATCGAATCCGTTCCCGGCGTCGCCGGCCTCGACATCAACAGCGACGACGGCGAGGACATCGTCCGCATCGCCTTCGACCCGTATCTCGCCGCCCAGCTCGGCGTGACCCTCGACCAGATCACCCAGACCGTGAACCGTTCGTCGGACATTTCCGGCGGCTCGGTCGATGTGGGCCGGCGCAGCTACACGATGCGTTTCGAGGGAAGGTTCAGCGCCGACCAGCTTGAAAACACCATTCTCGCCTGGCGCGGCAATGCGCCGGTGCGTCTCGGCGACATCGCCAAGGTCGCGGTCGAGCCGTATCGCGGCAACGGCGTCGCCTACCAGAACGGCAACCCCGCCATCGGCATGAACGTCTACCGCGAGCCCGGCGCCAACACCCTCGTCGCCATCAACGCGCTCACCGAAAAGCTCGACGAGCTGAACAACGGCCCGCTGAAAGAGATGGGCTACGCGATCCACAAGAGCTTCGATCCGTCGCTCTTTATCAAGCAGGCGATCGCGCTTTTGACCGGCAACCTTCTCGCCGGCGTCATTCTCGCCGTGGGCGTTCTGTGGCTGTTCATCCGCCGCGCCGCGGCGACGCTGCTGATCGCGTCGGCGATTCCGATCTGTCTCGCCTCCACTGTCGTCATCCTCAACGTCATGGGGCGGTCGATCAACGTCATCTCCCTCGCCGGCCTCGCCTTCGCCACAGGCATGGTGCTCGACGCGGCGATCGTCGTGATGGAGAATTTCGTCCGCATGCGGGAGGAAGGCCGCGACCCGATGAGCGCGGCGGGTCTCGCCGTGTCGCAAGTGTTCGGCGCCCTGTTCGCCTCGACCGTGACGACCATCGCCATCTTCGTGCCGATCCTGTTCTTCGAGGACGTGGAAGGCCAGCTTTTCGCCGACCTCGCGCTCACCATCGCCGTCGCGGTCGCGGTCAGCCTTCTCGTCGCCATCACCGTGCTGCCGACGGGCGCCGCCTATCTGATGACGAAGAACCGCGTGAGGCCGGCGAAGGCGACGACGAAACTCGTCGACCGGGTTTCCGATCTGGTGATGAACGTCACATCGACGCCGCGGCGGCGCTGGGCGTGGATCGGCGGGCTGACCCTCGTCCCGGTCGCGCTCGGCTTCGCGTTGTTTCCCTCGCTCAACTATCTGCCGCCAGTGAAGCGCGCGGCCATCGACGGGTTCGTCGGCCTGCCGTCCGGCGCGAGCCCCGACTATGTGCGCAAGGAGATCGCCGAAGTCATCATTCAGCGCCTCGACCCGTACATGAAGGGCGAGAAGGAGCCGGCGCTGCTCAATTATTACGTCTATGCAGGCCCGTGGGGGGCGAATATCGGCGTGCGCGCCAAAGACGTCGCGAAGCTCGACGACCTCAACAAGATCGTCAACGAAGAGGTGCTGAAAGGCTTTCCCGACACGCGCGTGTTCGCGCAGCAGGGCGACCTGTTCGGCAATTTCGGCGGCGGCGGCGGCATTTCCATCGAGCTGCAAGCCGCGGACTTCGACGCGCTCGCCGACTCCGTGCCCGCCGCCATCGACATCATTCAGAAAGCGATCCCCGGCGCGCAGGTGTGGCCGAACCCGGACCCGCAAGTCGTGACGCCGGAAATCCGCATTCTGCCGAACGACAGGCGCATCGCCGAGGTCGGCATGACGCGCGATGCGGTGGCCCGCTCGGTGCGCGCGTTCGGCGACGGCATGTGGCTCGGCGAGTTCTTCCATCAGGACGGGCGCCTCGATGTCATCTTGCAGGCGACGACGAAGACGACGCCGGAAACCATCGGCACGATCCCCATCGCGACGCCGACCGGCGCCATCGTGCCGCTTTCCGAACTCGCCACTATCGGACGCAGCGTAGGCCCGCAGCAGATCCGCCGACTTGACGGAAGGCGCACCATCGCGCTCGGCATCAACACGCCCGACGAAATGCCGCTCGGCGACGTCATCAAGGCGCTGAAGGACGGCGCCGAAGTTGACCTCTACGCCGCGCTCCCCGCCGGCGCTTCGATCAAGTACGCCGGCGAGGCGGACTCGCTGAAGCGCGCCATCGGCAATCTCAGCGCCAATTTCGGCCTCGCGGTCTGCATCCTGTTCCTGATCCTGTCGGCGCTGTTCAAGTCGGTGCGCGATGCGGCGCTCGTCATCGTCGCGCTGCCGATGGCGGCGGTCGGCGGGGTCGCGGCGATCCGCATCCTCAACCTCGTCACGCCGACGCCCCTCGACCTTCTCGGCATGATCGGCTTCATCATCCTGCTTGGCCTCGTGGTGAACAACGCGATCCTCCTCGTGGCGCAGGCGCGCGACAGCGAGGCTGAAGGCCTTGACCGCCGCGCGGCGGTGATGGAGGCGCTTCGCTTGCGCATACGCCCGATCTTCCTCACCACCTTCACCTCGATCATGGGTATGTTGCCGCTCGTGGTGGCGCCGGGCGCCGGGGCCGGCATCTATCGCGGTCTCGCCACCGTCATTGTCGGCGGCATGGCGGTGTCGACCCTGTTCACGCTCATTCTCCTCCCCTCGCTTCTCCAGATCGGCGCCGCGCGCAAGCGCGAAGCCGGCATGGGGAGCCCTGTCCTTCAGCCTGCGGAATAAAAAGGGACCTCTCGGATGCTGAACAAACGTTTCGTGATGATCGGCGCCGCCGCCGGCGTTCTCGCGATTGCGGGCGGCGCGGCGTATCTGACGGGCGCGCTCACCGGCGGCGCCAAAGCCGAAAGCGCCGAGACCGCCGAGGCCGCGCCAGAAGGCCCGCCGCCGGCGCCGGTCGAGGTGGCCGAGGCGGTGAACGCCCGGCTCGCGCCCCTTTCCGAGGCGCCGGGTTCGGTCGTCTCGCTGCGCGACAGCCTCATCGCCGCGGCGACCGCCGGCAAGATCGTCTGGGTCGCCGATGTCGGCGCCGAAATCGAGGAAGGGGGCGTCATCGCCCGCATCGATCCCGCCGACGCGACCTTCGCGCGGAACGAGGCGGTCGCCGACGTGCGCCGGCTCGAGGCGCGCTCCACCTATCTCGACCGCCAGTACGAGCGCTGGAACGATCTCGGCGGGGAGTTCGGCGAATCCGAAACCTCCCTCGACCAGATGCGCGCCGACCGCGACGATGCGCGCCAGACGCTCGCCAGCGCCCGCGTGGCGCTTGAACGGGCGGAAACCAATCTGGCGCGCACGGAGGTGAAGGCCCCGTTCGCCGGCCGTATCGTCAGCCAGCAGGCGCAGATCGGCGAATTCGCCAACGCCGGCACCGCGATCGCCCGCCTTGTCGACACCGGCCATCTCGAAGTCACGGCGCAGGCGCCGGCGGCGCTCCTCGCCTCGATCAAGCCCGGCGACATGGTCACGGTCAGGAACGGCGACAGGGAAATGAAAGCGCCGGTGCGCGCCGTGGTGCCGGTCGGCGACGCGGTGAGCCGCCTTCTCGAATTGCGCCTGTCGCTGCCCGAAGCCGCCTGGCATATCGGCTCGGCGGTGCGCGTCGCGCTGCCGATGAGCGCGGCGCGCGATGTCGTCGCCGCCGACCGCGACGCGATCGTCCTTCGCGCCAACCGCGTCAGCGTGTTCGTCATCGGCGACGACATGAAAGCGCGGCAGGTCGACGTGGAGCTCGGCGCCGCCGATGGCGACCTCATGGAGCTTGTCGGCGAGATCAAGGTCGGCGACCGCCTCGTCATCCGCGGCGGCGAGCGGCTGCGCGACGGACAGGCCGTTACGATACAGGAAGCCGCCGGCGGCGCACAGGCGAGCGCGACGGCGAACATTTATTAAAGCCGCCCCGCCCGGATGATCCGGCTGCGGACGGGTTTCCCCGCCCGCAGCCCGGAATCATCGCAAGGCGGCGTTGTTTCTTTTCACAATGTCAAAGAGCGCGGACCTTCCGGCCCGGCGCCAGGCCGCCGCGACGCCTTGCGCCGCTTTCGCCTGATGCCCGGGCAGAATAAGCGGGCGGAAAAGGGGGTGGATAAGTTGGGCAAAGTTATCCCCGAAATCTGGGGATTTTATAGGCATTTCAAATAGATAAGCCTCACCCCAATAAGGGGAATCGAGCCGGACAGACCGCGAACGAAAAACTTTGTTTCGCGTTACTCGCCCTCGCCGAACAGATCGGCGATCAGCTTCACCAGCGTGTCGAGCGCTTCCTCCGCCTGCGGACCTTTGGCGCGGATTTCGATTTCCGCGCCTTGCGAGGCGGCGAGCGTCAGGAGGCCCATGATCGAGCAGCCATTGACCGTGTCTTCGCCGCGCGTGACCGTCACCCTGGCGTCGAACGAGCCGGCGACGGCGCAGAATTTCGCCGAGGCGCGCGCATGAAGCCCGCGCCGGTTGACGATGGTTACGGTGACGGCCCTTGTCTCTGGGGGAGGCGAAGACACGAGGGGAAGCTCCCGGTTCGGCCTAGTCGGCGGTCTCGCCCGAGAGC
>JAVJPA010000282.1:0-8481 GCA_040216495.1 Amphiplicatus sp.
TGGCAGATGGCGACTGCAAAGCCTGTCTCCTCCGCAATGCGTTCGACCAGCGCAAGCTGGCGCATCACCGTTTCGGAGCCGGCTTCCGGGTCGAGAAACACATCGCGCGCAAAAACGGTCGCGCCGACCGAATGGCCCGCAACGGTGGCCACCGTTTCGCCGGTCGTCACCGAGTCGAGAAAGAACAGTCCCTTCTCCGCCAGCACCGACAGCACGGTCTTCATCGACGCTTCGTTCCGGGTGAAGCGCGAACCCATGTGGTTGTTGACGCCGACATAGCCCTCGATGCGCTTCATGTTCCAGTCGAGTTCGGAGAGAAGCTTCGAACCGGTCATATCGACCGCGAGCGCATGCGGGCCCGGATCGGCGGCCCCGTTCGGCTGCATGGGAAGGTGCAGCATGATCTCGTGCCCCGACGCCGAAGCGCGGTCGACCAGCGGCTGCAAGCCGTCCGCATAAGGAAGAAAGGAGAGAGTCAGCGGGCCGGGCAGCTTCATCACCTGCTCATAGGCAGCCTTGTCGATTCCCATATCGTCGAAGACGATGATGATCTTGGGCTTGCCCTTTGTCGGCGCCGGGGGCTCGAACCGTTCAGGCGCGCCGCCCGAGATCATCTGCTCGACCAGACGGGCGCGCGCCGCGAAGACGTCGGCCCCGGGCGGCAAGGGAGCCTCGCGCAGCGCGATAGGGCCGACGAAGCCGCGCGCGGCTTCCGCCGCCGCGCCCTTGCCGGCCATGTAAGCGCCGCTGGCGCCGAGCACGACTCCCGCCGCCGCCATCACGATGGAGGCGAACAGTCCGGCGTCGCCGATGCGGGGGCCTCTTCGCCCGCGCTGCCTAAATCTTCGTCTGGAAGCCATTCAATCAATCATCCGCCGCAACGCCTGCTCGCCTGGCGGCGCCGAATCAGCCGGCGCGCCGGTTGCGCGGGGCCGGCGCGCCGCTATTGTCACGCGCCCACGCTTTCATGATTCTGCGGACGATGATCCTTCTGATCGACAACTATGACAGTTTCACCTGGAACCTCGTGCACCTTATTGGCGCGCTGGGGTTTGAGGTCGATGTCGTCCGCAACGACGCGCTGACGGCCCCCGACGCCATCGCCCGCAAGCCGGAGGCCATCGTCCTCTCGCCCGGCCCGTGCACGCCGACCGAGGCCGGGGTCTGCCTCAGCCTCGTGACCGCGGCGGTCGAGACCGGCACGCCGCTGTTCGGCGTCTGTCTCGGGCTGCAATCCATCGCGCAGGGGCTCGGCGGCAAGGTCGTGCGCGCCTCGAAACTGATGCATGGCAAGACCAGCCGAATCCGTCATCAGGGAACGGGCCTCTTCGCCGGCCTGCCCGATCCGTTCACCGCGACCCGGTATCACTCCCTGATCGCGGATCCGCAAACCTTGCCCAACTCGCTGGCGGCCATCGCCCATGCCGACGACGACGGCGAGATCATGGCCCTCGTTCATGCGGCCGCGCCGGTCGCAGGCGTGCAGTTCCACCCGGAAAGCATCGCCTCGGAATATGGCGCGGAGATTTTCAGGAACTTTCTCGCTTTCGCCAAAGAGCGGCGGGCGTGAGCGCGTTCCGGCCCTATCTCAACAAGGCAGCGAGCGGCGAGACGCTGGCGCGCGATGAAATGCGCGCAGCGATCGGACTGTTGCTCGACGGCGCGGCGAGCGAGATTGAGACCGCCGGCTTCCTGATGGCGCTGCGCGCGCGCGGCGAAACCATCGAGGAGATCGCGGCCGCCGCAGAAGCGATGCGCGACAAGGCCGTTAAAGTCGCGGCGCCCGCCGGCGCTATCGACACCTGCGGCACCGGCGGCGACGGCGCCGACACGTTCAACATCTCCACCGCCGTCGCGCTTGTCGCGGCCGGCGCGGGCGCGAAAGTCGCCAAGCATGGCAACAGGTCCGCAAGCTCGAAGTCCGGCTCGTCGGAAGTGCTCGAAGCGCTCGGCGTCAATCTCGCCGCCGATCCTTCCGTTATTGCGCGGGAGATCGAGGAGGCCGGCGTCGGCTTCATGTTCGCCGCGTATCATCACCGCGCCGTGGCGAACGTCGCGGGAGTGAGGAAGGCGCTCGGCGTCAGGACCTTGTTCAACCTGCTCGGCCCGCTCTCCAATCCCGCCGGCGCGAAGCGGCAGGTGATGGGCGTGTTTTCGCGCGACCTCATCGAACCCATCGCCGGCGCGCTGCTGATGCTCGGCGCCGAGCGCGCCTGGGTCGTGCACGGCGCCGACGGGCTCGACGAGTTGACGACGACAGGGCCGAGTTTCGTCGCGGAAGTGAAGAACGGCGCCGTGCGCGCTTTCACTATTCAACCTTCCGACGCCGGCGTGCCCCTTTCTACGCGCGACGCGCTGAAAGGCGGCGACCCCTCAGACAACGCGGAAGCGATCCGCGACCTGCTTGCCGGCCAGAAGTCCGCCTTTCGCGACATCGTCATTCTCAACGCCGCCGCGGCGCTCGTCGTCGCGGGGCTTGCGGATGACCTGAAGCAAGGCGCCGCGCTCGCCGCGCAATCCATCGACGACGGGCGCGCGCAAACAGCGCTTGCAAAGCTTGTCGCCATTTCGAATGGAAGCGCATGACCATTCTCGACGACATCGTCGCCTACAAGAAAGACGAGGTGCGCCTCGCGCGCGCCAACGCGCCGCTCTCGGCCATTGAGACGCTGGCGCGTGAGGCGGGCGCCCCGCGCGGCTTCAAGGCGGCCCTCGAGCGAAAAGCCGCAAGCGGCTTCGCGCTCATCGCCGAGATCAAGAAGGCGAGCCCGTCAAAGGGCCTCATTCGCGCCGACTTCGACCCGCCCGCCCATGCGCGCGCCTATGAACAGGGCGGCGCGGCGTGCCTTTCAATCCTGACCGACGGGCCGAGCTTTCAGGGATCGCCCGACCATTTGCGCGCAGCCCGCGCCGCCTGCGCGCTCCCGGTCCTCAGGAAAGACTTCATGATCGACCCCTATCAGGTCGCAGAAGCAAGGGCATGGGGCGCAGACTGCATCCTTCTTATCATGGCTTGCCTTGAGGACGCCCTCGCCGCCGAGCTGGAAGCCGCAGCGATGGATTTCGGCATGAACGTGCTGGTCGAGACTCATGACGAAGCCGAAATCGAGCGGGCGCTGCGGCTTTCCTCGCCCTTGATCGGGGTCAACAATCGCGACCTCAAAACCTTCGTAACCTCCCTGGACACTACCGCCCGGCTGTCCCGGCTGATCCCCCGGGGCCGCCTTCTCGTGGCCGAAAGCGGCATCAACCGCCATGCGGACCTCGTCACCCTCGCCGCCGCCGGGGCCGGGGCTTTCCTCGTGGGCGAAAGCCTGATGCGGGAGCCCGACATGGCCGCCGCAACCCGCGCACTCCTTGCGCCATCCCGGCTCGGGTAGCCCCTCAAGTTTTCCACAAACAGGTGTTGACGGCTCCCCGGAACAACCATAGAACGTTGTTGTTTTGTTCCGTCGTCGTTTCGGTCGCGCAAGGAAGACCCTCGCGCATAAAACGCCGAACGGGATCAATGGATTAGGGAGGTTGTCTGCTCGCGTTGCGAACAGACATACCGGGAAGGCGACCGATGCTCACAAGCAAACAGCGCGAGCTGCTGATGTTCATTTCGAACAGGATCAAGGAGACGGGAGTCTCCCCCTCCTTCGACGAGATGAAAGACGCGCTCGATCTCAAATCGAAGTCCGGTATTCACCGGCTCATCACGGCTCTTGAAGAGCGCGGGTTCCTGCGCCGTCTGCCGCACCGGGCGCGCGCGCTCGAAGTGCTGCGCATGCCTGACACGGCGAGCGCGCGCGGCGGCGCCGACAGGGCTTTCTCGCCCTCCGTCGTGCAGGGTCGTTTCGGCAAGCCGGGACGGAAACCGCTTCCGCGCCGCGAGGCGCCGCTTGAAGATGCCGGCTCAACCGAACTCTCCGTGCTCGGGCGCATCGCCGCCGGCACGCCCATCGAAGCGATCCAGCACGAAGTCGATCGTTTCTCCGCACCGAAGGCGATGCTGCGCTCGGGCGAGCACTACATTCTCGAAGTGCAGGGCGAGTCGATGATCGAGGCCGGCATCCATGACGGCGACATGGCGGTCATCCAACGCACGGATAACGCCGACAACGGCGAAATCGTCGTCGCCCTCGTCGACGGCGAGGAAGCGACCCTGAAGCGCATCCGCCGCAAGGGCGGCTCGATTGCGCTCGAGGCGGCGAACCCGGCCTTCGAAACCCGCATTTACGGGCCGGACCGGGTGACGGTGCAGGGACGCTTGGTGGGATTGATACGGCGGTATTAGCGCCTCTCTTCCGACGTCCATGGCCGGCGCCCGCGAAAGTCTGCGACGGTCCGCGTCTGAATCTTCCCGCCTTTGCTTACCTGGACCGCTTGCGCGCCTTCGTCCCATATGGCGCGGCGATCGATCAGCGTTGCAGCGCATCGCTCGCGCGCTCTCGCGCTGACTGCAAAGAACGCGACAACGACGCGCGCTCGTGCGCAATCCTCAGCCAGCGCCAACGGGTCTTTCAGAAACGAGATGGGAACGCCCCTCGTCTCGACTACGCAGCCCGACGCATCGCAGCGCCCTTCATTCGCCATCGATGTCGGCGCGTCGCGATAGGGATCGAGCCCCACATGCTCCATCCAGACGCGCGCTGAGAATTTGTTGCGCCTTAGGTCAAACATGGCGAGATCGCGCCGCCCTTCCCCGCGCAAATAAACCGCAGCGTTTTCTCCGCGTCCAGACACGAGAATGTCAGGCGGCGGCGACGCCGCGATCATCATCGCAGCGACAGGAACAGCAGCAATTCCCGCAAGACGCCACGGCGCCGATTGCAGGCAGAGCCAGAGCCCGCCGATGGTCAGGACGCCGAGCGCCCCAGCCGGCCATTGCGCCACGGCGATGACTGCGCCGGGGAGGTCGGCGACCGATCGCCCGACCGACAGGAACAGATCGACCCCGGCGGCGGAGGCTTTCCACGCCCATGCGTCAAGCCCGAACGGCATCAGCGCGAGACCGACGATCGCCGCCGGCATCACCCAAAACGCCATCACCGGAATCGAGACGATATTCGCCGCGAGACCTAGATTGGCCGACTGGTTGAAATGATAGGCGCCGTAAGGCGCGGTCGCGACCGCCGACACCGTATCGGTCACGGCGATGCCGACCAGATAGCGCTTGAAGCGCGCAGGCGCGGAGAAGCTGCGGTTCGGGTCGGCGCATTTCGAGGCCCATTCGTAGGAGGCGATCAGCGCCGTCACCGCAGCGAACGACATCTGAAAGCCGGGATGCATCACCGCCTCCGGGGTCATCAGGAGGATGATTGTCGCGGCGATGGCGACGTTGCGGAGCGACAGCGCGCGCCGGTCGAACAGGATGGCGATAAAGACGATGCTCGTCATGATGAAGGCGCGGCGGGCCGACCATCCGCCTCCGGACAATAGAAGATAGAGAAAGCCGGCGAGGAGCGCGGCCCCTGCCGCCCACTTCTTGATCGGGTAGCGCAGCGCCACCGGCTCAATGGCGGCAAGTCCCAAGCGCACGGCGAAAAAGATCAGGCCTGTCGCCAGCCCCATATGCAGACCCGAAATGGCGAGCAGGTGCGCGAGTCCTGAATCCTGAAGGACGCGTTCGGCTTCAAGCGGTATCGCCTCGCGCTTGCCGGTGACGACCGCGGCGACGATGGCGCCGGACGCCCCCGGCGCAACGTCGGTGATCCGCCGCGCAATGGCGAGGCGCGCGCGCTCAATGAAGACAAGCCATCGCGCATGGAGCCCGCGCTCGCCTGCCTCCAGCCGTTCCGGCGCGCTGAGAGCGTATCCGACCGCGCCAATGCGCAGGAAGTAAAGCTGCCGCCCGACATCGAAGGCGCCGGGCGCCTCGGGAGATGGCGGCGGCGCCAGCCTTGCGCGGAGGGTGACGGTGTCGCCTGGCAGAACGTCGAACGCTGCGCCGCGCCAGCTTACGCGCGCCCGTTCCGGCAGCCCCTGCGCCTCGATCCCGTCAATCGAAGCGACATCGATGATGAGCCGCCGCAGCTTTGGCGCTTCCTCAACAGAGACGAGCCGCCCCGTAATCGAGCGCATCGACAGCTCCCGCTCCAGGATTGGCGCGTCGACAGCAAGCGCACGCAAATCGGCGACCGCAAAACCGAATGCAAGGAGGAAGGTCGCCCCGGATATGGCGCGCAGCCGTTCGCTGGCGGCGAACCCGGCGGCGCTGGCGGCCAGCAGCAACATGCCCAGCCAGAGAGGCGGCTCGACTTTCAGGCTGAAATAGAAGACAGCGCCGGCTCCTAGCGCCACGGGCGCCCACAGCATCAGCCTTCCCGCTTCCGCCTCTGACCATTCGGCGAGGCGCAATTTCAGGCAGCTGGCGAAATGGCTCAGCGCCGCCGCCAGCGCGGCAGCCCACGCCGGCGGCGCGCTTCGCGCGCCCGATTCGATGCCCGTCGCCATCGCCGCCCTTCGAGGAAGAGGCCTGCCGGATTGACCTGACGCGATTTTCCGGCGAAGCGCTCCCTGCCCTGTGCTAAACGCAACGCGCACGCCCTGACGCGCCAGCAAACCCGAAAGAGCAAAGTCCTGCAATCATGACGAACAAGGTCGTCACCCGTTTCGCGCCCTCGCCGACCGGCTACCTCCATATTGGCGGGGCGCGCACCGCATTGTTCTCCTGGCTCTATGCGCGCGGACGCGGCGGGAAATTCCTGCTCCGGATCGAGGACACGGACCGCGCCCGGCACAATGAAGCGGCGGTTCAGGTGATCGTGGACGGGCTCACCTTGCTGGGCCTCGACTGGGACGGCGAGCCAGTGTCGCAATTCTCGCGTCAATCGCGGCATGCTGAAGTCGCGAACGAATTGCTGGCGAAAGGCGCGGCGTACCGCTGCTACATGACGCCCGAAGAAACCAATGCGGCGCGGGAAAAGGCGCGCGAGGAGAAGACCCGCTTCGAAAGCCCGTGGCGCGACGCCGATCCTGCGACGGCGCCGAAAGACAAGCCCTTCGCGATCCGCTTCCGCGCGCCGCAGACGGGGCAGACTCGTGTGCGCGACGCCGTGCAGGGCGATGTCACGTTCCCGAACGACGCGCTCGACGATCTCATCGTTTTGAGAAGCGCCAATGATGGGAACGAGGGCGCCCCGACCTACAATCTCGCCGTCGTCGTCGACGATCACGACATGGGCGTCACGCATGTCATCCGGGGCGACGATCACCTCAACAACGCCGCGCGCCAGCAACAGATTTACGAAGCGATGGGCTGGCCGGTTCCCGTGTTCGCGCATGTGCCGCTCATCCACGGACAGGACGGCGCAAAATTGTCAAAACGCCACGGCGCGCTCGGCGTCGAAGCCTATCGCGACGACGGCTTTCTGCCCGACGGTCTTGCTAATTATCTGCTTCGTCTCGGCTGGTCGCATGGGGATGAAGAAATCATTCCGCGCGAACGCGCGCTCGAAGTGTTCGACATTACCGGCATCAACAAGGCGCCGGCGCGGCTCGATCTCGAAAAGCTGCGGCACGTCAACGCGCATTATTTGAAAACGCTTTCCGACGCCGACTTCGTCGCCCGCGCTGCGCCGTTCTTCGAGGCGGCCGGTCACACGCTCGATGATGTGACGCTTGAGCGCCTCACCCGCGCTGCGCCGTTTCTCAAGAGCCGCTGCGCTGTTCTTAAGGAAGCGCCTGAAGCGGCTGGTTTTCTCCTCGCCCGCCGTCCGCTGCCCCTCGCCGGCAAGGCCGCCAAGCCCCTCGAAAAGGAAGGAGCGCGCGGCCACGTCAAAAGCATTGCGGATATGCTGGCGGTCAAGGCGCTATGGAATGATCCCACAGCCCTCGACGCCGCGCTGAAAACCTACGCCGAAGACGGGGGGATCGGCTTCGGCGAGGTCGGCCCGGCGCTCCGGGCGGCGCTCACGGGGGGGCTGCCCTCGCCCTCCCTTGGGGAGGTTCTTTACTCTTTGGGCCCAGAAGAATCGCTGGCCCGCCTCACCGATCAAGCCCCTGAGAGGGGCTGAGTTTAAGGGTGGAAACGGGCGCGCAAGTGAATATGATCGCGCCGCAACATAAAATGACGCGCCGCACAAAGGAGCCGATCGATGGAAAGCAAGATGAAAGAAGCCGGCAAGCTCACCGTGACCCTCGACGGCAAATCCACCGATCTGAAAATGTATGAGGGCGCCCACGGGCCGCACGTCGTCGACATCCGCGAATTCTACAAGGCGACCGGCGCCTTCACGTTCGACCCCGGCTTCACGTCCACAGCGAGCTGCGAGTCGCAGATCACCTTTATCGACGGCGACGAAGGCGTTCTCCTGTATCGCGGCTATCCGATCGACGAGCTCGCCGAGAATTCCGACTTCCTCGAAGTCGCTTACCTGCTCCTGCACGGCGAACTGCCGACGCGCGAGCAGCAGGACAAGTTCAGCCATTCGATCACCATGCACACGATGGTGCATGAGCAACTCAAGAATTTCTACAACGGCTTCCGCCGCGACG
>JAVJPA010000283.1:0-10152 GCA_040216495.1 Amphiplicatus sp.
TCGCCGAAGCCGACTCGCTTTTGCAGGACATGCAAGCGAAGATGGACGCGTTCCTGCCGACCTACGTTCCCGAGTGAGGCCTCGCAGGAAGCGGCAAGTCTGATGCGCGTCCTGATCGTCGCTCCCAATATTTCCGCTCGCATGGGCGGGGAAGCGGTGCTGCCGCTCAACTATATCCGCGAGTTGAAAAAACTCGGCGTCGACGTAAAGGCGCTCACGCACGCGCGCGTGCGCGAAGAATTGAAGACGCATCCGGTCTGGTCGGAAGGCGATTTCTTCTTCATCGAAGACTCGTTCGTCGAAAAAGCCATCTACCAAGCCGGCCGGCTGGCTCCGCGAGCGCTCGAAGACATTATCTTCAACAGCGCCATCGGCGCCGTCACCATGGCGCGGCTCGGCGGCGCGGCGCGCAAGCTGGCTCGCGAGATCAAGCCCGATGTCGTGCATCAACCGGGGCCGGTGTCGCCGCAGTTTCCGTCCGCCGTCACCGGCATGAACGCGCCCGTCATCATCGGCCCGATGAACGGCGCCATGGATTATCCGCCCGCCTTCGCCAAGGAATACTCCCAAGGCTCGCAGGCCGTCGTGCGCGTCGCGCGCGCGGTCTCCGGCGTCGCCAACAAGGTCTGGCCGGGCAAACGAGATGCGGCGTTGCTCCTCGCCGCCAACGACCGCACGCGCGCCGGGCTGCCGAAAGCGGTCGATCCAGCGCGGGTCGAAATTCTTCTCGATAACGGGGTCGATCTCGACCTGTGGTCGCCGCCGGAAGCCAAACGCGACGAGCCGCCGACTTTCGTTTTCGTCGGCCGGCTGATCTGGCTGAAGGCGGTCGATCTTCTTATCGAAGCGTTTTCGAAAATGCAGCGCCCGGCGCGGCTTCTCATTATCGGCGACGGGCCGGACCGGACGAAACTGGAGGAAGCCGCCAACCGCTCTGCTCACCCGGACCGGCCTATCGATTTCGCCGGCTTTCGTCCGCATGCGGAAATTCGCGACGCGCTCGCTCGCGCGACCGCTCTGGTTCTACCATCGTTGCGCGAATCCGGCGGCGCGGTGATTCTCGAAGGCTTCGCCTGCAGAACGCCCGCCATCGTCACCGACTGGGGCGGGCCGAAAGACTATGTAACGCCGGACTTCGGCGTGCTGGTTCCGCCGACCGGGCGCGCGCCCTTCGTCGCGGGGCTGACGGCGGCGATGGAAAGCCTCGCCGCCGATCCGGCGAAAGCCGCCGCCATGGGCCGCGCCGCAAGAGCCAAGGTCGAGGCGGACTATTCCTGGAGCGCCAAGGCGCGGGCGATGACGGCGATCTACGCCCGGGTCATCGCCGATGGAAAACGCTAACTCTCTGATTTTCATCTAGAAATTCACACAGCATTTTTCCGCTTGACGGCTTTGCGCCTTTTATATACCTACTTGGTTATATAACTAAAAGGCTATCCATAAAATGCAGCCAGCCGCCCTCGACGCCACCTTCGCCGCCCTCGCCGACCCCACGAGGCGGGCGATCCTCGCCCGCCTCGCCCTCGGGGAAACGACGGTGATGGAGCTCGCCGAACCGTTCGAAATGAGCCAGCCGGCGATCTCGAAGCATCTGAAAGTGCTCGAGCGCGCCGGCCTCGTCAGCCGGGGGCGCGACGGCCAGCGCCGCCCCTGCCGCATCGAGGCGAAGGCGCTCGGCGAAGCCAATGAGTGGCTCGAAAACTACCGCCGGATCTGGGAGGCGAATTTCAGCCGCCTCGACGTCCTGCTGGAAGAACTGAAAAAGAAAAACACTCCGTAGCCAAATGTTTTAGCGCAAGGAAAAGGTAAATGCAAAAAATCACTCCGTTTCTATGGTTCGACGGAAATGTCGAAGAAGCCGTGACCTTTTACGTCTCGGTGTTCAAAGATGCCCGCATCGTTTCCATGACCCCAATGACGGCGACATTCGAGCTGATGGGCCAGGAATTCTACGCCCTTAATGGCGGCCCCCGGTACAAGTTCACCGAAGCGGTTTCGTTCTTCATCAAATGCGAAACCCAGGACGAGGTCGATTACTACTGGGAGAAGCTCACCGCGAACGGCGGCGCAGAACAGCCTTGCGGCTGGGTCAAGGACAGATTCGGCCTGTCGTGGCAGGTGATCCCGAACGCGCTCGGCGCCTATCTCTCCGGCAATGACCAAGCCAAGGCCCAGCGCGTCATGCAGGCGATGTTGCAAATGAAGAAAATCATCATCGAGGACCTACACAAGGCCGCCGCGGCGTAAAACGCCACCAACTACGGAGTAGAAGCATGACGACGACGAATACAGCTCAAGTCAGCCTGCCGAGCGACCGCGAAGTGAAAGTCGTGCGCCGCTTTAATGCGCCGCGCGCGCTGGTGTATCAGGCTTACACGGAACCGAAGCTCATGAAGCGCTGGCTGACGGCCATGCCGGGCTGGTCGATGCCGGTGTGCGAAATGGACGTGCGGGTCGGCGGCGCGTATCGCTGGCGCTGGCGCAACGAGGACGGCGGGGAGTTCGGCTTTACCGGCGTTTTCCGCGACGTGGCCCCTCCCGCGCGGCTTGCGCATACGCAGGTTTACGATCCGGGCGATGTCGGCGGCGACATGGGCGACGAAGCGATCATCGCCGTCGAGTTCTCCGAAAAAGACGGCGTGACGACCGTCACCACACTGATGGATTTCGGCTCCAAAGAAGCGCGCGACGCCGCCATCTCGACCGGCATGACCGACGGCATGGAGATGAGCTACCAGTCGCTTGATAAACTGCTCTCGGAGCAGGCGTAAAAAAGCGGCGACGCACGCTGCGCCGCCGTATCGCCCGCGTAAAACGCCTTCAGCCAAAAGGAGAAATGACATGCCGCCGATCGTCAGAAGCGCGCTCGCCGTGATGGCAGGGCTTGTCTGCGTCATTCTTCTATCGTCAGCGGCTGATGTCGCGTTGAGCGCGGCGGGGGTCCTGCCGCCGCTCAATGAGCCCGGCGCCTACGCGGCGGCGCACTGGCTGCTTGCTGCGCTTTATCGCAGCGCCATCGTCGTGCTCGGCTGCTGGCTGACGGCGCGCCTCGCCCCGTCGCGGCCGATGCGCCACGCCCTCATCCTCGGCGCTATCGGTTTCGTTCTTGCGCTTATCGGCCTTGTCGCCACGACGCAGGTCGAAGGCATGGGACCGCTCTGGTATCCGGCCGCGCTTGTCGCCTCGGCCCTGCCGTGCGCCTGGATCGGGGGCGCGCTGCACGCTCGCGTAAAGGCCGTATAAGGATCAATCGACCGTCGCAACTGCAAGGAAGGCTCGCCATGTTCCAGAAAGTCGCCTTCACCATGTATCCCGTGAAAGACGTCGCGCGGGCGCGGAAATTCTACGAGGAAACGCTCGGCCTGAAAGTCGGCTCTAACGGCAATCAGGGCGACAATTGGTGGATCGAGTACGACCTGCCGGGCGGCGGCTGTTTCGCCATCACCAACTTCATCTCCGACGCGCCGAGCGCCGCGGCGGGCGGCACCATCGCGTTCGAGGTCGAAGACCTCGATGCGCTCATGGCCGATCTCAAAGGGAAAGGCGTCGCCTTCTCAAGCGACATGATTCACAGCCCTGTGTGTCGGATGGCGGTGTGCCTCGACACCGAAGGCAACTCGCTGATGCTGCACCAGTTGAAGAAGAAGGCGTAACCCGCCTAATCCTCCAGCGCCTCGTCGAGCTCTTCGTCGAGCGCCTCGTCGTCACTGACGCCGAGCACGCCGACACGCTCCGAGTACAGAGTTTCTCCCGTGCGATCCACTGTGGCGGTGATGACGACGCCGCCCATATCGGCCCGGCGCGGCACCCGCACCGCGGCGTTGAGCGTGCCGTCCGGCCCGGTGCGCACGGTTTCGACCGTGCGCAGCTCGGCGCGGTTGGCGCCGCGCGAGATCGTGACGTTCGAGTTCGCGGGAAGCCCCGACGCTGAGACGTAAACGCGCTGGCCGGGGCTGACGATGGACTTGTCGACCGTCAGCATACCGCCGAAATCGTTGGCGGTCGGATCTTCCGCGCCGACCGGCTTCAGCTTGTAGGGCATCAGCTTTTCGATTTCGCTCGTATGGCTTTCGCCGCGGCGCCAACCGCGCCGGCCGCTGAAGTCGCCGTCGCCGAGATAGCTGGAGATGGGCTTGGCGCGCGGCGTCCCCGGAACGCCGAGCGCGGCGGGTTCGGCGGGGATGAGAATTTGCGCGCCGATGGGCAGAACGCGCCAGTCGACTTCCGGGTTGAGGTCGGCGATCGAATAGGCCGGCGCAAGATGCGCGGCCGCGATCGAGGAGAGCGTATCGCCGGGCTGCACCACATAGCTCGCCGCGGCGTTGATGAGGCCGGCTTCCTGCGCATAGGCGAGCCGGTCGCCATTGACGAGATAAGGCACTTCGACGGTCTGGCCGTCGAACACGTGGCGCGGGCTGTCGACGGACGGATTGTAGTCCATCAGCATGTAGACCGGCACATCGCAGAGGCTGGCGATGTCGTACAGCGTCTCGCCGCGCATTATCTTCACATAGCGCTCGCAGGCGCCGTCGAGCTTTTCGGCCTGGGCTTCGGCGTAGACCTGATGGGCGAGGCGCGCGCCTTCGATGCCTTCGTAGGCGGCGAGCGTGCGGGCGTCGACCGCCATGGCGGCGTGCGCCGCGGAGAGCGGGCGCGTCGCGTCCACATAGCCGTTGCGGAAGATCCGGTCCGCGTCCGGATAGGACGGGTTGTTATAGGAGGTTTGCGAGCCGCCCGACGGGGCGCTGGCGCAGCCTGCCGCGGCGAGCGCCAGAAGGCTTGCGACCGCGCCGATTTTCGCTTTCCCGATCATGTCCGAAACTCCCCTGATTCCCCTCACAGAATTCCCCCCGCCGGGCGCCGGCCGGGACCGCGACCGCCGCCCGAAGCCGGTTCGGCGTAAAGGTTAACACAGTTTCGCCGCCGCAGTCCCGCCCAAAATGCGCGCGGGAATCCCGCCCAACGGCCTGTCGCGCCGGAGAAACGATTAACCGCATGTAAGTTGCGGGCGGGCCGGCCCCGTGGGTTGATCCGGCCGGGCGCGTCATACTGGGAGACTTGATCGTGAAAATGCTGTTTTACGGCGCTGCGGGGCTCGCCGCCCTCGCCGCGGCCCCCACTTTCGCCTCCGATAACGAGGCCGGGTACGAACTCTGGCGCTCTGTCGAAAACGGCCGGACCGTCATCGCCGTGGCCGAGGCGCGCAAGGGCGGCGCCTACGCCGTCGCCGCGGGCGAGACCGGGGCGCTCGACGTGCTCGCCGGCAAGGACGCCGAAAAGGCCATGAAAGCCCTCCGCGCCAGATCCGATTCCGTCTCCGCCGACGGCCGCATCGTCATTTCGGACAGCGGCGCCGACAACGAAAAGCAGATCGTCTGGGTAGAGAAGAAAGAGGCGAAGGCCGGCGAGGACGCGCCGCGCGTCGTGATCAAAAAGAAAGAGACCGTCGCCGGCGGCGACGGGGAAAAGCGCATCGTCATCGTCAAAGCCGGCGAGGGCGTCGAGATCGAAGGCGACGACATCGAGATCGAGGATGCGGAGATCGACATCCAGGACGGCCGGCGCGTCGAGATCGTGCGCATCGAAAAGCGCGCCGCGGGCGATGACCACGCCGGTCACGCCGGTCACGCCGAGCGCTCGATGAAGAAGTCGAAGAAGAAAGTAATCCTCCTCGAAGGCGACGACGAGGCGACGACCGATAGGGACGGCCTCGAAAAGATGGTCATCGAACTCGACGACGCCAAGGACGGCGAAAGCCGTTTTCTCAAGATCGCCGGCGCCGACGGCGAGGCGGTCGCAGACTTCATCGACGAGATGGGCGGGCTCGACGCCGACGAAAAGCGCGCCCTCAAATCCGCCGTCGGACTCTAGCCCCCCACTGGACCCGTCAGGCAGGAGCCGGCGCGGGAGCTTCCCGCGCCGGTTTTTCATGAGAAACGCGCCGTTCGTCCGCGCTCGCCTCATGGCTTGCCCCATGGATTGCCCGTGGCTTGCACAGGCGCGCGCAACCGGGCAGGTAGGTCTGCAAAACAGGGCCTTCCGACGCCATGACCGCCGACCTTCTTTCCGCTTTCGTCGCCTCGTTCGTGACGCTGTTCATCGTCATCGATCCGATCCTCGTCACGCCGATCTTCGCGGCGCTGACCAAGGAGGAGACGCCGCGCGCGCGGCTCCGCATCGCCTTCATGGCGGCGCTTTATTCGGTGGCGATCCTCTTGTTCTTCGGGTTCGCCGGGAACGCGCTCCTGCATCACATGGGCGTCTCCCTCGCCGCCTTCCGCGCCGCGATGGGGATCATCCTCTTCATCATGGGCTTCCGCATGTTCTTCGACCCGGACAGCGAAGCGCAGGCCAAAACCCCCGGCCCGAAGGCCTCGGCCCGCGAGAACATCGCCTTCTTCCCTCTCGCCATCCCGATGCTCGCCGGACCCGGCGCCATCGCCACGATCATGCTGCTGATGGGGCCCGCCTCGCCCGCCATCGACAAGGGCGCGGCGATCGCCGCGATGATCGTCGTCCTGATGATCGGCGTGCTGATGATGGCGTTCGCGAGCCGGATCGGCGACGCGCTCGGCCGCACCGGCATGAACGCCATCACCCGCATCCTCGGCATGCTGCTGATGGCGCTGTCGACGCAGTATGTGTTCGACGGGATCAGGGTCGGGATTCTCGAGCAGGTCGCGCCGCACCTGTAGGCGGGGCGGCGCCGGCGCAGCATCCGCGCACGCATCGTTGCAGCGCCCCGGCGCACGCGCCTCATCCGGCTACTGCTCATCATTCTTGTCCCCGCGCACCATCTGTGTTCGGATCGACAGGCTGAACCATTGGGGGACCTTATGCGACGCATCTCAGGCGCGATTTCCCGCGCAAAACCGGCTTTTATCGCGGCGATGCTGGCCGCGCCGCTCGCCCTTTCTCAAACGGCGGCCGGCGCCGAACTGCTGCTCGATCCGAGCTTTTCGGCTTCGACGAACCCGAATGTCAGCGCGGCATGGACTGTTGTCGATCCGCTCTACGACGCGCTCGCCGGCGCGCCCGGGTGCTCTCCCTTCCGCTCGGCGGTGATCCAGAATTCCGGCTTCGCCAACAATCCGGGCGGCGACGCGGGCACGGATTCGGGAGTCTGGTTCTGGCCGTTCTTCGTAGCGGAGGCGGGCTGCCCAAATCCTGAAGTCACCGGCTCCGTCGAGCAGACCGTCGCCGCCGTCGAAGGCGCCGAGTATGAGCTCTCGGCCTTTTTCAAGGTCGAGCCCTACTTCACCGCTATCGGCCTCGACCTGGAACTCCTGTTCCTCGACGCCGGCATGACCCTGCTTGGCGCGTCGTCGTTCGATGTTCTCTCGGCTCATCCGAAGGATTCCTCCTGGGCCGAATACGCCTTCTCCGCCGTCGCGCCGACCGGAACGGCGTTCGCGACCGTGCGCGCCATCATGACCGGCGGCTCGCTCGCGCAGAACAATCCGCAAAGCGCGTTCGTCGACGATTTCAGCCTGACCATGACGCCGATTCCGGTTCCCGCCGCCCTCGGCCTTTTCGGGCTCGGCGTTGCGGGGCTCGGGCTGATGCGGCGCAGGCGTTCCGCGCGAAACGCCGCGCCCGGCGCATCGGCTTTCTGAGACAGGGCGGGGCGCGCAGCGCGTTTTCGCACGAAACTTCTCCGCCGCGTTGACGCGGTTTCGCACGGCAGGCGAAATCCGGAACCGGCGCACGCGAGAGAATTTCCCGCCCCGCCGTTTACGCGGCCTCCAGCCCGATATTCCGGAACCGGCCCTCGCGAAAAGGGCCGAATTTTCCGGAACCGTCCGGCAAGCGCCGACGCCTTTTCATGGGCGTCCGCCCCGCAGCCGTCGGCCTTTCTCTCCATCTCCAACCTCGCTTCCGGGCGCAATGCGGCCCACGCGGGGAGGATACGGCGGCTGGAAAGGGCGGGGATAAGTTTGCGCTTTTACAACTAGCGCCATAGCGAATTCACCTTTCGGCGCTCTCGCTAGTTCTGCAACTCACTATTTGCAGCTAGCGGGGCTTGTAGGTTTCTGCCTTTAAGAGCGGCCAAGCCTCTTCATAAGGCATTACATTTTTATGCTTTGACCGCCAATGAGCATCAATCCCGTCCCAACCATTGCCTTTAAATACGTGGCCACATTCAGGACAGATGCGCGGCTCTCTTTGCTCTGGTCTAGTGTTTTTCGCTAAAATTTCGTCAACTCCTCTTCTTCTTGTTGTTAGTAGATTCGTTCGGATTTTTGACTGAGTTTTCTACATCCCTAGGAGCAGTCTGTCCGTGAAGCTCGATTATGAATACGTAGCCTATATTGATGAGTCTGGTGACGATGGGTTGTCAGCAGTTAAACCTATTTCCAATCCGGGGTCGAGCGAATGGCTGATCTTATCAGCCGTCGTTGTTAGACGGGCAAATGAGCGGTTGATTCCGGGATGGATAAATGAACTTACGAGCGGGTTCAAAAATCATCAAAAATCAGGGGTCCATTTTGCAGATTTAAACCCGGCGAAGCGCCGACGTGCATGCTCTTTAATTGCCGAGAAAGACGCACGCTTCTTTGTCGTAGCCTCTAATAAAAAAAATATGCAAGGTTACGATAATCCGGCTGCCGGAAAAATACCTTCAAGTAATTGGTTTTACTGCTGGCTTACGCGAGTTCTTTTGGAGCGCGTAACCTATTTTGCAATGAGCAGAGCGCTGCGTGATTTTGGGTGTCCGCGGTTTCTTAAACTTGAGTACAGCGCACGCGGGGGCCTCAGCTATTCGCAAATGACTGCGTATTACGAATGGATGCGTTTAAAACGTCACCAATTCTTGCCATGGGGAAATGTATATTTTGACGTGCTCTCTCCGGACCTACTGAAAGTCTATCCGCATACTGAACGAGCGGGCCTTCAAATGGCTGATATTGTCGCCGGCGCATTTTTTAAAGCATGCGACATATATGATACCGGCGGCGTCGATCCTCAATTCGCCAAATTATTGAGACCACGCATGGCGCATGTGAAGCAAAAAATTGCAGGATTCGGATTGAAACTCCTCCCCAAGCTTTCGGACGCAAAACTAACGCATGAACAAGCAGAAATTTTCCACCACTACGGGTACCCGAAACAGTGGTGGGACCCGGCATCGTTTTCCTAATGGCCTTAAGCCCAGCGTCATCATGCCAAGCGTGCCGCTCAGAAGCCGCGGGAATAAGTGGCTACCCACAACTCGATCATCCGGCGTCACCACCAATTACAATGTATAAGCCTTGTTCTCTCAAAAATCAAGAATCATGCTTTAGAATCAATATGTTACTATAACCCACTGATCCGACTCCCTTTTCTGGCTTTACCAGACCGCCGATAAGCACTTTGCAACACTCTGGCAAGTAAGCGCTCACTTGACAGCGCCCATTCCTTTCTATATGCAAGTGAACGCTCACTATGATGCACTAATCATAGCTCATTGGCGCGACGCGAAAAGGGCACAAAACCATGACTCCAGCGGCGGCAGGCAAGGAAAAGACGGGCGCGCAGGCGGCGAAGGGCGCTGGCTCCTCAGAGGCGCGCATGGCGCCGCCCGGCAGCGGCCCCGATGACCCCGCCCCGGGCGACCTCTCCCGCGGCGTCGCCGCCCCGGAAGGCTCCACCGCTGCGCGGATCGAGCGGGCGGCGCTCGCTCTTTTCGTTGCGCAAGGGATCGACGCGGCGACGACGCGGGAGATCGCCGCCGCCGCCGGGCTCTCGGAAGGGGCGCTTTACCGGCACTTCCCCTCCAAGGAGGCGATCGCCGAGACCTTGTTCGTCGCCATCCATGAGCGGCTGGCGCGCCTCGTGCGCGGGGCGGCGCGCGCCGGGGCGACGCTCGGCGCGCAGGCGGACGCGGTCGTCGACGCCTATTGCCGGACGGCGGACGAGGACTGGACGCTGTTCGCCTATCACCTTCTCTCCACCGCGCATTTCCTCCCGACCCCTCCGGGGGCGGACAATCCGGTGGCGGCGGCGGAAGAGATCGTCGCCGCGGCGATGACGCGCGGCGAGATCGAAGGCGGCGACGCGCCGCTTCTCGCCGCCATGGCGCTCGGCGCGGTGTTGCAGCCGGCGCTGCACAAGGCTTACGGGCGGCTCGACGGCCCGCTCACAGTCCACGCGCCGGCGCTGAAGCGC
>JAVJPA010000284.1:0-3121 GCA_040216495.1 Amphiplicatus sp.
GCTATACCATCGCCCAGGCCGATGCCGAGCTCGATGACAAAGGGCGCTTCACCGCCGATCTGGTCAGCTGCCGCGCCAAGGGCGACTTCGTGATGTCGCGTGCCGAAGATATCAACTACATCGAAGTGTCGCCGAAGCAGCTCGTGTCGGTGGCCGCCGCGTTGATTCCGTTCCTGGAAAACGATGACGCCAACCGCGCGCTGATGGGCTCGAACATGCAGCGCCAAGCCGTGCCGCTGCTGCGCGCCGAAGCGCCGCTCGTCGGTACCGGCATGGAAGAGACGGTCGCGCGCGACTCGGGCTCGACCATTGTCGCCCGGCGGACCGGTATCGTCGATCAGATCGACGCGACCCGTATTGTCATCCGCGCGACCGAGGACACCTCGGCCGCCGGTCAGGGCGTCGACATCTACAACCTGCTCAAGTTCCAGCGCTCGAACCAGAACACCTGCATTCACCAGCGCCCGCTGGTGAAGGTCGGCGACAGGGTCGAGGCCGGCGACACCATCGCCGACGGCCCGTCGACCGATCTCGGCGAACTGGCCCTGGGCCGCAACGTGCTGGTCGCGTTCATGCCCTGGAACGGCTACAACTTCGAGGACTCGATCCTGATTTCCGAGCGCATCGTGCGCGAGGACATCTTCACCTCGATCCACATCGAGGAATTCGAGGTGATGGCCCGCGACACCAAGCTGGGGCCGGAAGAAATCACTCGGGATATCCCGAACGTCGGCGAAGAGGCGCTGAAGGATCTCGATGAAGCCGGCATCGTTTACATCGGTGCCGAAGTGGAAGCCAGCGACATCCTGGTCGGCAAGGTGACGCCGAAAGGCGAATCGCCGATGACTCCGGAAGAAAAACTGCTGCGCGCGATCTTCGGCGAAAAGGCCTCCGACGTGCGTGATACGTCATTGCGCGTGCCGCCGGGCGTGACCGGCACGGTCGTCGAGGTGCGGGTGTTCTCGCGCCGCGGCGTCGACAAGGACGAGCGCGCGCTCGCGATCGAACGTTCTGAAATCGAACGCCTGGCCAAGGACCGCAACGACGAACGGGCGATCCTGGAGCGCAACTTCATGCAGCGCCTCAAGGACCTGCTGCTCGGCAAGAGGGTCGTCAGCGGCCCGAAAGACCTCGAGGAAGGCGCCAAGGTTACCGACGAGCTGCTGGCGCAGTTCACCCCGGGACAATGCGCCCAGATCGTGGTCGCCAACGACAAGGTCATGCAGGACGTCGAGGGCCTCAAGAAGCAGTTCGAGGAAAACATCGCCCGTCTGCAGGAACGCTTCGACAACAAGGTCGATAAGGTCCAGCGCGGCGACGATCTCTCGCCGGGCGTGATGAAGATGGTCAAGGTGTTCGTCGCGGTGAAGCGCAAGCTGCAACCGGGCGACAAGATGGCCGGCCGTCACGGCAACAAGGGCGTTATTTCCAAGATCCTGCCGATCGAGGACATGCCGTATCTCGAGGACGGGACCCACGTCGATATCGTGTTGAACCCGCTCGGCGTGCCGTCGCGCATGAACGTGGGGCAGATTCTGGAAACCCATTTGGGATGGGCCTGCCATTCCCTGGGCCGCCAGATCGGCCAACTGGTCGATGCCGCGAGAGCCAACGGCATGGATACCGGGGCGCTGAAGACGAAGCTGAAGGACGTTTACGGCGACAGCAATTACGACAAGCACATCGCGTCGATGGACGACGGGGAACTGCTCGAGATGAGCGGCAACCTGTCGAACGGCGTGCCGATCGCGACGCCGGTCTTCGACGGCGCCAAGGAAAGCGAAATTTCCGATATGCTGACCAAAGCCGGTCTGCATTCCTCGGGGCAGGTGACGCTGATCGACGGCCGTACCGGCGAAACGTTCGAGCGCAAGGTGACGGTCGGCTTTATCTATATGCTGAAGCTGCACCACATGGTCGACGACAAGATCCACGCCCGTTCGATCGGTCCTTACAGTCTGGTTACCCAGCAGCCGCTCGGCGGCAAGGCCCAGTTCGGCGGCCAGCGGTTCGGCGAAATGGAGGTGTGGGCGCTCGAAGCGTACGGTTCGGCGTACACCTTGCAGGAAATGCTGACCGTGAAATCGGACGACGTCTCCGGCCGGACCAAGGTGTACGAAGCCATCGTTCGCGGCGATGACACCTTCGAGGCCGGCGTGCCGGAATCCTTCAATGTTTTGGTCAAGGAACTGCAGTCCTTGGGCCTGAACGTCGAGTTGCACTAGAGAGCGAGCGAATAGCCGCAGTCGAGGAGAGTTCTTATGAACGATTTGATGCGAGTTTTTGGACAGCCGACCGGGACACAGCGTTTCGACGAAATCCATATCGCGATCGCCAGTCCCGAGCGCATCCGCTCTTGGTCGTGGGGTGAAATCAAGAAGCCGGAGACGATCAACTACCGGACCTTCAAGCCCGAACGCGACGGCTTGTTCTGTGCGCGGATATTCGGCCCGATCAAGGACTACGAATGCTTGTGCGGCAAGTACAAGCGGATGAAGTACAAGGGCATCGTGTGCGAAAAGTGCGGCGTCGAAGTGACGCTGCAGAAGGTTCGCCGCGAGCGGATGGGCCATATCGAACTGGCGTCGCCGGTCGCCCACATTTGGTTCCTGAAGTCGCTGCCTTCGCGGGTCGGCCTGCTTCTGGACATGACCCTGAAGGACCTCGAGCGGGTTCTCTATTTCGAGAACTACGTCATCATGGAGCCGGGCCTGACCCCGCTCAACCTGCATGAATTGCTGAGCGAGGATCAGTACCAGAACGCGCTCGACGAATACGGCGAGGATTCGTTCACCGTCGGCATCGGCGCGGAGGCGATCCGCTCCATGCTCTCCGCGATCGATCTTGAGGAAGAGCGCGAGCATCTCCGGGTCGAGCTGAAGGAGACCAACTCCGAGGCCAAGCGCAAGAAGTTCGTGAAGCGTCTGAAGCTGATCGAGAGCTTCATCAGCTCGGGCGCGCGCCCGGAATGGATGATCCTCGAAGTCGTGCCGGTGATTCCGCCCGAACTGCGCCCGCTGGTGCCGCTCGACGGCGGCCGCTTCGCGACCTCGGACCTCAACGATCTGTACCGCCGCGTGATCAACCGGAACAACCGTTTGAAGCGATTGATCGAGTTGCA
>JAVJPA010000285.1:0-13277 GCA_040216495.1 Amphiplicatus sp.
TGCTTTTATCCCGCCGCAACCGCTTGGACGCGCATGTGGACCCTAACCGGGGGATTTGCAAGGACTTTTTTGCAAATGCGAAGTTAACGGCGGATTGCGTCCCGTCTTACGGGGCTTTTCGGAAACAAAACGCCGGTCGGCGGTGTTGCTCCCACGTAGCCGTAACGGAACCAGCGAAATGTCGAAAGACACGGATGATAAAGGACAAGGCAAGCCGCCGCAGCAGCAGGCGCGCCAGCCAGGCGTCGAAAGCAAGATGCGCCCGCGGCCGGATTTCGCCCCGCGTTTTCCGGGCGCAGGCCGCCTGAAGAACAAGGTGGCGCTTATTACCGGCGGCGACAGCGGCATCGGGCGCGCCTGTTCGGTTCTGTTCGCCCGCGAAGGCGCCGACATCGCCATCGTTTACCTCAACGAGAAAGACGATGCGGAGGAAACGAAGGCGCTGGTGGAGAAGGAAGGCCGCGCCGCCGTGCTGATCGCCGGCGATATCGGCGACCCGGAATTCTGCAAGCAGGCCGTGAGCGAAACGCTGATCGCGTTCGGGTCGCTCGACGTGCTCGTCAACAACGCCGCCGAGCAGCATGTGTCCGAGACTTTCGAGACGATCCCGCCGGCGCAGATAAGGCGGACGTTCCAGACCAACGTTTTCGGTTATTTCTACATGACGCAGGCTGCGCTCCCCCATCTCGGCGAGGGCTCCGCCATCGTCAATACGGCCTCGATCACCGCCTATCGAGGCAGCAAGCATCTTGTCGATTACAGCGCGACGCGCGGCGCGATCGTCGCGTTCACGCGCTCGATGTCGCAATATTGCGCGCCCAAGAAAATCCGCGTCAACGCGGTGGCGCCGGGGCCGATCTGGACGCCGCTCATTCCGGCGTCGTTCGACGCGGATGAAGTCGCGAAGTTCGGCGCCGATCAGCCGCTGGGACGCGCGGGCGAGCCGAACGAAGTGGCGTCCTGCCACCTGTTTCTCGCCTGCGAGGATTCCTCGTACATGACCGGGCAGACGCTGCATCCGAACGGCGGGGAAATCGTCGGCGGCTGAACGCCTTCCGCTCCGCATACGGACGGGCCGGCCTGAGGGAGGGGCCGGCCCGACTTTTTCCCAAGGCGCGTTACGCGCGCCGTGCAGAATCAGGAAGACGATTTGGCAGAGTTCGACGAAGCGGAGGAAGAACCCGTCGAACCGGCGCTTTTCGTCTTGTTCTTCCTGTAGGTTTCGAAATCGTCCGAAAACTTCTGCTGACGCTCGCTTCTGTAGGCGCGGTAGTCGTCATCGAGCGCGCTGATCTGCTGGCGGCGCCATTCGCGGTAATCGGGCTCGAACTCATTGTCATTATCCTGGTCGAAACCCTGACCCAGCGCCCGGCCCGGCTGGCCATGAAAGCCGGGCGCATATTCGCCTTCGCCGTAACCGTAGCCGCCGGCCGTGTAGCCCCGGCCCTGTCCCCAGTCGGCGCCATAGCGGCGCGCTTCCTCGCGCTGATAATTCTGGCGCAGCCCGCCATGATGTTGCGCATCGTAATAGCCAGGCCGCCCATAGCGCTCGCGCGTACCCGCTTCGCCATAGCGCGACGGCGCATACGGTTCTTCGCGCCGGCCGAATTCGTCGCCGCGCTGTTCATGGGGATAGTCGCCGCCGGGATAGGTGCGCGTCGGGTCGGCGTAGCCGGCTCCGCGGCGATAGGACCGGCCTTCGCGGAACGGCGCTTCGCCGCGCTGCTGGCGCTCATAGCGGTCGCGGCGGTAATCCGGATAACCGCCGAACGCGCGCTCTTCGAGCGTGTCATCGTCTTCCCAGCCTTCGCCGGAATCTTCCCAGCCGCGCTCGCGCGCTTCGTAGCGGCGGCGCTCTTGTTCCCCGTTTCGGCGTTGCCTCCCATACTCCTGATTTGGCATGATCGTGCGTCCTTTCACTCGGCCGCTCGCCCGGATGGCGTGCAGCTGGTTAGGGGACAACGCATCGGCGCGCCGGTTCCGCGCCGGAAACATTAAATGTGGCGGCGAAGCGGCGCGCGTTATGCGCGCGCCGGAAACGCTTTCGGGTTTCGCAGGATCGCCGCCGAGATCAGCGCGACAAAGAGCCCGACAGGGAAAAGTTCAAGGAACGAGACGGGAATGCGGAAAAACGGGTTGGCGTAGCTTTTGGCGAACGCCGCCATGTTTTCGATCTCCGCCTGAAGCGCCACTGAGCGCGGGCCAGAAGCTGATGACGCCGCCCTTCTCCTTGTCGCGGTAGCGCTTCATGCCGATGAAGATCAGCGACAGCGTCAGGATCATGACGAGGTAGCCGAGCCACATGGAAGTGGCCATGCCCTTGTTGCCGGACAGGTAGAAACAGACCGTCATCACGCCGATGATGATCCCGCCGGAAATGCCTCCATAGACGGCTGCGTAGCGAAGCATGGGTCTCTCCCTGTTGTTATGCGGCGAGATTGAATTGCCACGACACGCCCCAGCGGTCGGCGATCCAGGCGAATTTCGGGCTGAAGCCGTAACTGTCCGGCGGCATCATAACCTTGCCGCCTTCGGAGAACGACGCGAACAGGCGGTCGAGTTCGGCTTCGCTCTCGCACTCGATGAAGAACGAGAAAGACGGGGTGAAGTCGAACCCGTGCGTGACCGGCGTGTCGAAGCACATCACTTCTTGCACAAGGAGGCGGAGCCTCGCCTTGAACACCGAGCCTTCCGCGCCGGGACCATCCTTGCCGTAGCGTTCGATGGAGACGATTTCGGCGTCCTCGAACTGGGCGCAGTAAAATTTCATCGCCTCTTCCGCGCCGCGCGCGAACATCAGGAACGGGGTGACGGACTTGGCCATTTTTTGCGTTTCTCCCTCGGCTTCAACGACGTGCAGGATAGCGCCCGGACGCCGTCACGGCCTATCGCCTAAACGGGTGATTTCGGCGGAATCGCCCATTTTCCGAGGAATTGGCGCGTCTACGGGATCAGCGCCAGCGTCCGCGCCTTGTCGACCGCTTCGGTGCGCCGGCTCGCTTCGAGTTTCTCGTAGAGCTTGCCGATATGGGTCTTCACCGTGTTCGGCGATACGGAAAGATCCCGCGCGATCTCCTTATTTGAGCGCCCGGCGGCGAGGAGGGCGAGCACCTCATATTCGCGCGCAGTGACGCCGAGCGCGGCGAGCGCTTTTTCATTTTTCTCGAACGCGGCGGGTTTGGCGCGCGTCGTGAGCTTCGATCCCGCCCACGCCCCGAGCGCCGTGAAGGCGAGTGCGACGAGCACCGTGTAGAATTCGCCGGAAAAGACGCGCGTCACATACTGGTATTCGATCCATTGCAGGACCGTCGCCCCCAGCGCGAGGGCGAGACCGTACAGAAGAATGGTGCGCGTCATGGGCGGAGCTTACCGCAAGCGGCGCCGGAGAAAAGCGGTCCTCGCCCGTTACAGGCGCCGCACGCCGCAGACGCCGTCTCTCGCGCCGCGTCCCGCCGCGTCGAGGGCGGCTTGCGCCTCAAGCGGCCGGTCCGTGGCGATGATGTCGACGCCGTCCTCGGAAAGCTCGGCGTAAAGCCCGTCGTCGCCTGACGCCTCCAGGCGGCGGTCGATGGAATCGCCGCCGCCGAGCGTGCCGAAAATCACTTCGACATCGCGGCCGTTGAGGACGCGGAAGGTTTGCGCATTCGGCGCCTCGACGCCGGTGAAGCCGAGGAGCCTGTCGGCGGGAATGCCCGCCGCTACCGCGGCGTTGAGGTCCGACATCGAGGCGAGGTTGAGCGAGATCATCATCTCAGGCGCGAGGCGGTGGAGTTTTTTCGCGGACCCCAGCGTATAGGCGATCAGGATGACCCGGGTCCCGGCGCCCGCCGCGCGGATTTCCGCGATCGCGTCTTCGTAGCGCGCCGACTGTTTGAAATCGATCTGCGCGACGGTGCGGTCCTTTGCGAAAGCGAGCGCATCCGCGAATGTCGGCGGATGAAACCGCGTCGCCGCCCCGCGCCCGTCTTCAAGACGGAGCGCGGCGATAGACGCCCATTTCTGCGCCGCCGCCTCGCCGCCGCCCGTCGTCGTGCGCTCAAGCCGGTCGTCATGCATGAGGAAGAGCACGCCATCCGCCGATTGCGCCACGTCGATCTCGATCAGCGCCGGAGCAAGGGAGAGCGTGCGCGCGAACGTCTCGACGGCGTTCTCGGGAAACCCCGGCGCCGGCCCGCCGCGATGGGCGGAGACGAGGGAGATCCCTTCCGTTTCAAGGCAGTCGAAGAATGCGTTGAGATCCCCGCCGGGATCGAGCGACCAGCCGGAGGCGGGGCCCGTGGGCGCCTCGGTTTTCGGCGGCGGGTTCGAGCAGGCGGCGAGGGCGAGAGCGCATACAGTCAGGGTACGGATAAACACGGGCGATCCGATCGCGGCGACGGACGGACTGTGCCGGGACTGGCTCATATGCGCAAGCTTCCTTCCCCCGCAAAGCGGGGGAGGATAACGCAGGCTAAACCCTCAGAACGATCGACCCGGTCGTCGTTCCCGTCTCCAGGAGCGCCTGCGCCTCGCCGGCTTTTTCGAGCGGAAAGACGGTCGGCGAGGCGGGTTTCAGGGCGCCTTTCTCCAGCATGGCGAACAGGTCCGCCGCCATCGCCTGCAAGCGGTCGGGCGTCGCATAATGGAAAAGCGTCGGGCGCGTGAGAAAGAGCGAGCCGCGGCGGGCGAGCTCCAGAGGGGCGAAAGCCGGGACCGGGCCGGAAGCGTTGCCGTAAGAGACAAACATCCCGCGCAGGGCGAGCGCGTCGAGAGAGGCCGCGTATGTCGCCGCGCCGACGCTGTCATAGACGACATCGACGCCCTTGCCGCCGGTCAGGTCGCGCGCCGCGCCGGCGATGTCGCCGGTCTCGTCGCGGACGATGACGTGATCGGCGCCGGCGCCGCGCGCGGTCGCCTCCTTGGCTTTCGAGCCGACCACCGCGATTACTTCGGCGCCCAAATGCTTCGCCCACTGAACAAGCAGCGTGCCGACGCCGCCGGCCGCCGCGTGAATGAGCGCCGTGTCGCCTTTCTTCAGCGGATACACCTGCCGCGCCAGCATTTCGGCGGTGAGCCCTTTGAGGAAGGTCGCTGCGGCGGTCTCGTCGGGAACGCCGCCCGGAATTTTCGCGGCCATGCCGGCGGGAACGAGCGTTTCCTCCGCATAACCTCCGCCGCCGCCGTACCAGGCGACGCGGTCGCCTTGCCGTAAGCCCGTCACGTCGGCGCCGACCGATTTGACGACGCCCGCGCCCTCGCCGCCGAGCACGGCGGGCAACGCGACGGGATAAAGCCCGCGGCGCTGGTAGATGTCGATGAAGTTGAGCCCGGCGAAGACGTTGGCGACGACGATCTCGCCGGCGCCGGGTTTCAGGCCTTCTCTTGTTTCGAGCGCGAGACCGTCAGACCCGCCATGCTCTTTCAGAACGATCGCTTTCATGGCTGTTTCCTTCTAGCGCGCGATGACCTCGACCTCGACCCGCGCGCCGAGCGGCAGGGCCGCGACGGCGAAGGCGGTGCGGGCGGGGTAGGGCGCGTCGAACGCCTTCGCGTAATTCTCGTTCATCTCGGCGTAGTCGCCGATGTCGGCGAGATAGACATTGGCTTTCACCACATCGCCGAGCGTCTTGCCGGCGGCGGCGAGCACGGCGGCGATGTTTTTGAAAATCTGCGCCGTCTGCGCGCCGACGCCGCCCTCGACCAGCTTGCCGGTCGCCGGCTCGAGCCCGACCTGACCGCTGAGATAGAGAAGGTCGCCTGCCTTGACGGCGGGCGAAAAGGGCAGGCCCTTCGGCGCGAAGCCTTCGGCGGTTATGGCCTGGCGCGTGTTTTTGGGATGGGACATGGCTGCTTTCTCCTTGTTGTTTTGTCTTCGGAGCCGGGGCGGCGAGAGTGCGCCTTTCCCGACCTTTCGCTTATGGGACCGGCGGGGCGGCCCCCATTCGGCTCTTGACACTCGCTTAGTAAAATGGCTAATTAGCTAAATGTCAACACCATGGAATGAGCCCGCCCTCAATCGCGCCTTCAAGGCTCTCGCCAACGACCGGCGGGTGCAGCTTCTCGACTGGCTGAAAGAGCCGGTGAAAAACTTTCCGCCGCAGGTTGACGGCGATCTCGTGAAAGACGGCGTGTGCGGGATTTCCATCGCCGAAAAGCTCGGCGTCAGCGCGCCGACCGCGAGCGAGCATATGCGGGTGCTGGTCGAAGCCGGTCTCGTCGCGGCCAAGCGCCAGAAGGGCTGGACTTTTTACAAGCGGAACGAGGCGGCGATCAAAGCCTTCAAGAAAGCGCTGGCGGCGGCGATCTGACCGTTGTTCACGGCCCATGCGTTGCCGGCGGGCGCCCGCCTCGCCTATACCTTTCGCAAAGGAGAAGCCCCCATGCGCCTCACCATCAATATCGACTGCACGCCGGAAGAAGCCCGCGCGTTTTTCGGGATGCCGAATGTCGAGCCCCTGAACGGGATGATCGTCGATGAGATGACGCGGCGGGCCAAGGACAATATCGACACGCTCGCCGATCCGGAGCGCTTCTTCACCCAGATGATGACCATGAGCGGCAAGGGGATGGAGCAATTCCAGAACCTGATGGGCGCGGCCATGGCTGGCGGCGGCGCGCCTAAGAAGAAGTAGCGCCGCATCTTTCTCTCCATTGACTCCGCCGCCCGGATGGCGACTTTCCGCCGTCATGGACCGACGATCCGCCCTTAACGACACGATCTTCGCGCGCGCCTCCGGGGCCGGGAAGGCGGGCGTCGCCGTGTTCCGGGTTTCGGGGCCTGAAGCGTTCGTGGTCGCGTTGAGGCTCTGCGGCAAGCTCCCGGCGCCGCGCCGCGCTTCCGTCCGGGCGCTGAGGGATGCGTCCGGCGAAATTATCGACCGCGGGCTGGCCCTACTTTTCAAAGGTCCGGCGAGTTTCACCGGCGAAGACGTCGCCGAATTCCATGTTCACGGCTCGCGCGCCGTCGAGGCGGCGCTGATCGAGGCGCTCGCCGAGGCCGGGGCGCGGCCCGCGGAAGCCGGCGAGTTCACCCGCCGCGCCCTGGAGAACGGCAAGCTCGATCTCGCCCAGGTCGAGGCCCTTTCCGACCTTATCGATTCCGAAACGAGCGAGCAGCGGCGACAGGCTTGGGGCCAGCTCGACGGGCGGCTCTCGGCGCTCGCCGAAGGCTGGCGCAGGCGTCTCATCGAGGTGCTGGCGCCCCTCGAAGCGGACATCGACTTTCCCGACGAGGAGGGGGTGCCGGCCGCCGTCGCGGCGCGGGCCGGTCCGGCCATCGACGCGCTCATGGAAGAGCTGCGGTCATACCGCGCATCATCCATCCGCTTACGGACAATCCGTGCAGGGATCAATATCGCCATCGTCGGGGCGCCCAACGCGGGCAAGTCGTCGCTCCTCAACCGTCTCGCCGGGTCGGACGTCGCCATCGTCTCCGAAACGCCGGGAACGACCCGCGACGTGATCGAGGTCCGGCTCGACCTTGGAGGCCTGCCGGTAGTGCTGGCCGACACGGCGGGCTTGAGGGAGGCGACCGAAGACGCCATCGAGAGCGAAGGCATGCGAAGGGCGCTGAAACGCGCCGAAGACGCGGCCATACGGGTCATTGTCGGCGATTCTGTTTCACGTGAAACGCCGCCGCTGCTTCAGCCCGGCGATTTCCTCGTCTGGAACAAGACCGATCTCGCCTCGCCGCCGAAGGAATCGCCGCCGGGCGTTCGCGTTTGCGCTCTGTCCGCCAAAACCGGCAAGGGGGTCGACGCCTTCATCGCCGCGTTGACGGACGCTGTCAGGGATCGTTTCCAGCCCTCGGGAGAAGCCGGCCTTACCCGCCTTCGGCACGTACAGGCGGTGGAGAAGGCCATCGCCGCGCTCGAACGCGCCCGCGCGCGGGTCGAGACCGACGCCGAGCTCGCAGCCGAAGACGCCCGCCTCGCCGCCCGCGCGCTGGGCGAAATCACCGGCGCGGTGGATGTCGAGGACGTGCTCGGCGAGATTTTTTCGAGTTTTTGCATCGGGAAGTAGGGCTTAAAAACGGGAAAACCCGCCAAAAAGAATCACTTGGCATTGGCAACCGAACAGCCATAAACGTCAAAAACCAGCCGGGATAGCCCTTCCACAAGGCCGTCCAACGACTGGTTTTTAGCTTGCTGACTTAGGCCGGGGTCCACACCCGGCCTTTTTCTTTGTCCTTATCCGGTGTTTCACGTGAAACAGGTGGACAAAATGTCTTTTGAAGCGCGCCGCTACTTCCTGCAAGTCAAAATGTGCATAGCATGCACATAGTAAAATGCGGATTAGCTAAATGCCGCTGCACTCTGGTGTTCTGGAGAAGATTTCGGCTTTTCACACCGCAATGCTTTCCGGCTCGTCCCGCCGGATCGCTTTGAGCCGCGTCGCGGCCCGCTCCAGCACGGTCGCGGCGTCGTGCTGGCCGCGAAGGGTCAGGCGGCGCGCCTCGCGCTCGTAGGACTCGATCTTTTCCTGAAGCCGGCGGCGCAGTAGGGCGGCTGCCGCGGCGGCTTCATGGGCGTCGGCGGCGCTCGATTGGCCGAACGAATGGGCGCGGCGGAGGCTCGTCAGCGGCGTGTTTCTCATTGGTGACCCCAATCCCCACAAGGTTAAACATCCCCCCGGCAGTTCGGTATGGCCATGCAGCGCCCGTGCCTTGGCGGGCCGATTTCGTCAGCCTTTCGGAATTGTAAAGAAAGCGGCGCAGCATTCTTTGTGCTGGCGGGCCTTTGCGGCTCGGGCGATTGTTTCACGTGAAACAGGGGGAGCCCATGTCCGGGATCGGCATCCGCAATCCGATAATGAGTTTCCGCCTTTGCGCCGCCGCAACGGTCGCCGCCGCCGGCGCCATAGGCTGGGGCGTTCTCGAAATAAGCGCGCTGGGGCGCGAATCCACGCTGACCGCCGCCGCCATCGGCCTGTCGATCCCGGTTCTGGTCATCGGCTTCGCGATGGCCCTGAATTTCCGGTGGGCGGCGAGGATCATGGCCCGGATGAAGCGCGGCGAGGGGATCATCGCGCGCTGGACCATCCTGCCGAGCGAGGTCGAGGCCTTCAGGACCGCAGAGGCCGGGCGCAAGGGCGACTCTCACAATCTCTACCGCGTCCCGAAGTCTCTCCCGCCCGAAGGGATGGAAGTCATTTTCTCCGAGGATGCGGTGATGATCGGGGACGACTTTTTCGGCCTTTCCGTAACCGGCGTCGTCAGTTTCAAGTCAGTGACCGCCCGGGCCGGGAACCCGCTCTGCATCGAGTTCCTGCTGTCGGAGTTCAGGGTGGTGAAGGGCGCGACGCGCTACCGGGCCTCCAATGTCGCGCATGTGTTGCGCGCGCCGCTCTCTAAGACCGCCGGGGACCAGACGCGCCGCGTCTTCGAACACTTCAACAATGTTCTTGCGCGCAAGACCCTCGTCAAAAAGGACTTCTATCCGGGGCGCATCCGGTTCGGCCTCATCGGAGCGGCGGTCTGCGCGGGCCTCTTTGCGTGCGGGCTTGCGCTGGAATTCCTTGGCGCACAGCTCGGGGTCATTCCCATGCTCATGTCGGTGGTCGGGGCGGTGGGGGGCGTTGGCGCGCTGGTTCTTGCAGGCCTCGCCTGGCTCCTGATGCAGGGGCAGCGCACGCCGCCCGCCCGGCCCTAGCCCTTTTGTTTCACGTGAAACGGTTCAGGGCAGGGCGATGCCGTGTTTTTCCATGACCGTGCGGATCGGGGCGTCGTCCTCGAGGATCTGACGGTAAATCCAGCGGTAATAGCGCCGGCCGGCCATGTTCTCGCGGGCTTTGTCCTCGCCGAAAAGCGCCGTCAGGATATCGAACTCGAGCGTGCAGACGATCAGGTGCAAGTAGGTCGAATAGGCGTCGCGCGCGCCCTCCGGCGGCGCGAGCGGGGCGTCGGGGTATGCGGCCTTCAGATCCTCGATGGCGGCGGTGAACGCCTCCCGGTTCTCGGTTCCGTACCAGTGCATCTGCTCGTGCAGGAATTCGCCGAGGGTCGTCACCTCGTCGCCGAGACTGGCCGTGTTGACCGTCAGTACAGGGTGGCTGTGCGGGAGGGCGCCGGATTCGACGACCACATCGCGGGTAAACAGCCAGCGCTCGACATCGTATTTGGCGAGCAGCGCCTCCAGCTCCTTTCTGGCCAGCTTTTCTTCTTCCAGCTTTCGTTCCTGGGCGATGGAGATGGTCAGGGCGGGCTTCTTGGCGAGGGCTTGCGAGGGGAAAGCTGGAGCGGCGAGGGCTGCGGCGATGACGAAAGCGGCGGCGCGGTTCATTGGGATCTCCCCCTCCGTTATGGTTCTTGCGGCGCCGATTCCGTTCCGGCGCGGCTGGCGGCGTAATAACGCTGAAAGCTTCTGAGTCCGTCCATTTCACGTGAAACAATTCGTGATGGGGATAACTTTCCGCCCCTACCCGGCCGGTATTATTTTGTAGGCAGGCGCTCTATATGGGCGCGCCGCAGAGGATGGAAGCATTGAAAACCTACGACGTCATCGTCATCGGAGGAGGTCACGCGGGTTGTGAAGCAGCCGCCGCGGCCGCGCGCATGGGCGCGAAAACCCTCCTCGCCACCCACAAGGCGGCGACGATCGGCGAGATGTCGTGCAATCCGGCCATCGGCGGGCTCGGCAAGGGCCATCTGGTGCGCGAGGTCGACGCCCTGGACGGCCTGATGGGCCGGGTGATCGACAAGGCCGGCATCCAGTTCCGCATGCTCAACCGGTCGCGGGGACCAGCCGTGCGCGGGCCGCGTTCGCAAGCGGACCGCAAGCTCTACAGGCAGGAAATGCAGGCGGCCATCGCGGCGACGCCGAACCTCGACGTGCTCGAAGGGGCGGTGGAGGATTTGATTGTTTCACGTGGAACACCCCCTTCGTCGCCTTCGGCGGCACTTCCCCCGCAAGCGGGGGAAGAGGGCTCGGGGCGCGCCTTTCCTCCCCCGTTTACGGGGGAGGTGTCCGCGAAGCGGACGGAGGGGGTTTCTGTTTCACGTGAAACAGTCGCCGGGATCGTTCTCGCCGACGGAACCGAAATCCGCGCCGGAGCGGTGGTGCTGACGACCGGCACGTTCCTCAAGGGCGTCATCCATATCGGGACGAAGCGCATTCCGGCTGGAAGAGTGGGCGAAGCGCCGGCCATCGGTCTGTCCGACCGGCTCTACGGGCTCGGACTGAAGCTCGGCCGTCTCAAAACCGGAACGCCCGCCCGTCTCGACGGGCGCACCATCGACTGGACGCGTCTCGAAATGCAGCCGGCGGACGCTGAGCCGGTCCCGTTTTCGTTCCTGACCGAGAAAATCACGGTCCCGCAGATCGAATGCGGGATCACCTACACTTCACGTGAAACGCACCGGATCATCGAGGAGAATATCGGCAAGTCGGCGGTCTATTCCGGGTCCATTTCGGGCCGGGGGCCGCGCTACTGCCCGTCCGTCGAGGACAAGGTGGTCCGGTTCGCCGAAAAGGACCGCCACCAGATCTTCCTCGAACCGGAAGGGCTCGACGACCCCACCGTCTATCCGAACGGGATTTCGACCTCGCTCCCCGAGGAGGTGCAGGACGCTTTCCTCGCCACCATCCCCGGCCTCGAAAAGGCGCGGGTGATCCGGCACGGCTATGCCATCGAGTATGACTATGTGGACCCGCGCGAACTGCTGCCGACGCTGGAGACCAAACGCCTGCCCGGCCTTTTCCTCGCCGGCCAGATCAACGGCACGACCGGCTACGAGGAAGCGGCGGCGCAAGGGCTTCTCGCCGGCGCCAATGCGGCGGCGCGCGCCTCAGGCTCGGCGGAAATCCTTATCGACCGGGCGGAAGCCTATATCGGCGTGATGATCGACGACCTTGTAACCAAAGGGGTTACAGAGCCGTACCGCATGTTCACGAGCCGCGCCGAGTACCGGCTTTCCCTGCGCGCCGACAATGCCGACCAGCGGCTGACGGCGCGCGGCGCAGGGCTCGGGCTTGTCGGCGCTGAACGCGCCGGCGTGTTTCACGTGAAACAAAAGGCGCTCGCCGAGGCGCGGGAGTGGGCGGAAGCGACCTCGCTGACGCCCAGCGAAGCCGCAAAACACGGGATTATTCTCAATCAGGACGGCCGCCGCCGCTCCGCGCTCGATCTCCTCGCCATGCCGGAGATCGCCTTCGCCGACCTCGCGCGCATCTGGCCGCGGCTCGGCGCGCTGTCGAAACCGGTCGCCGAGCAGCTGGAAACCGAAGCGCTCTACGCCGGCTACCTGCATCGTCAGGAGGCGGACATACTCGCCTTCCGCAAGGACGAGCAGCTTCGCTTGCCGACCGATCTTCCGTATGGGGAGATTAAAGGGCTTTCCAACGAAGTGCGCGGCAAGCTCGAAGCGGCAAGGCCGCTGACCCTCGGCCAGGCCGGCCGCATCGAGGGCGTGACGCCCGCCTCGCTCGCGGTGCTGCTCGCCTGGGTGAAAAAGAACGGGGCGCGGGCGGTTGGGTAGGTCTTCTTTTCTTGCCGGCGACGCTGTTTCACGTGAAACAGCGCTCTCGATGACAGACGCGCCCCTCACTCCCGCCGATTTCGCCGCCGCGACCGCTGTTTCACGTGAAACAATGGCCCGCCTCGAGGCCTATGACGCCGTATTTCTCGACTGGGCGTCGCGGCATAATCTCGTCGCGCGTTCGACGCTCGAAGACCGCTGGCGGCGGCATTTTCTCGACTCGGCGCAGCTTTTTCCGCTGATCCCGGAGGAGGCGAAAACCCTTGCGGACTTGGGCTCCGGCGCCGGATTTCCCGGCTTGGTTCTCGCGGCGATGGGGGCGGAGCGGGGGCTTAAAGTCACGCTGATCGAATCGACCGGCAAAAAAGCCGCGTTTCTTAGCGAGGCGGCAAAAGCGATGCGTCTCGGCAATGTCTCGGTAATACCGCAACGCATTGAAAGCACTACCTTTTCGGTAGGGCCGGATGTCATCACCGCCCGCGCCTTGGCGCCTTTGGCGAAGCTCCTCGGCTACGCCCATGGATTGGCGGGGAAAAACACGCTTTGCCTTTTCCTGAAGGGACAAGATGTTGGGGGCGAATTGACCGAAGCCGCTAAATCTTGGCATATGGAGGCGGAACGCACGGCCAGCGTCACCAGCGCCGACTCAGCTATAGTGGCGATCCGCCGCCTCACCCCGTCGAGAGCTCATCCGTGACCGAAACGAGCCGCAAACCCTCTACGTCGACACGGGTGCTGGCCATCGCCAACCAGAAGGGCGGGGTCGGCAAGACGACCACAGCCATCAATCTGGCGACCGCGCTCGCGGCGGTCGGCGAAAGCG
>JAVJPA010000286.1:0-1682 GCA_040216495.1 Amphiplicatus sp.
CAGCCGTCATAGATGCAGGCGTGACAGTCGGCGTCGATCAGGATCACGTCCTTGCCGGGCGCGGCGAGCGCCGCGATGGCGCCGAGATTGGCCTGGTAGCCGGTCGAGAAAACGACACAGTGGTCGAGTCCTAGAAAGCCGGCGAGCTCGCGTTCAAGCTCTCTGTGCCCGGCGTAGGTGCCGTTGGCGAAGCGCGAGCCTGTGGTGCCGGTGCCCTGTTCGGCGACGGCGGCTTTGGCCGCGTCGACCGTTTCCGGGCGGAAGGTCAGGCCGAGGTAATTGTTGGTTCCCGCAAGGACGATCTCCTTGCCTTTCACCATGGCGCGCGTCGGCCCGAGCAT
This sequence comes from Amphiplicatus sp., assembly GCA_040216495.1. Taxonomy (GTDB): domain Bacteria; phylum Pseudomonadota; class Alphaproteobacteria; order Caulobacterales; family Parvularculaceae; genus Amphiplicatus. Next base: position 342 of record JAVJPA010000286.1, read on the forward strand.
CTCGTCCATCTGCACTGTGAACGGATTTTGGCCGGCGTCGGAGAGCTGGTTGTAAAGCGCGGCGGTCTTTTCGAATTTATCGAACAAGCTCATGCGTCAGGCCTGCTGCTTCTTGATGGCGTGGATGGCGTCGACAAGCTCGCCGATGGTGCGGATTTCCGAGATCGTGTTGACCGGGATCGAAATGTCGTAATTGTCCTCGATGTCCATCACGATATCGAGCACCGACACGCTGTCGACCTCGAGATCGGCGATCAGGTCGGTATCGCGCGTCAGCTTCACCCCCTTATGGTTGAGCGGGTCGAGCAGCGTGCAGATCTTGTGGAATACGAGATCGTCGTCTTCCTGAATCTCCGGCATGGGCCAGTCCTTATTTCAGCGCGCCTGCTCATATAGGCGGGCGTCCGTCAGATTTCTTCGCGCGCGGCGGCGCGCAGCTCAGAGTAGCCCGTTTTCTTGATACCAGCGGACGGTTTTTGCAAATCCTTCTTTGAGCGGGGTGCCAGGCCGCCAGTCCGTCGCCGCTGAGAGCAGGTTCTCGCGTGCGACCCAGTCCGGGTGGAAGAATTCGTTGATCTGGCCGGTCCGGACGCTCGCGGCGCGCGCCTGCAGCGCAGCGGCGGCGCGGGCGGCGCCATGCCACACCGTGATCACCGGCCGGGGAACGCGCACCGGCCGGGCTTTCGTATCGAGAACTTCGCCGAGAATGCGCCCTATCTCCCGCCAGCTATGGCCCTCCAGGCTGTCGTCGCCGACCTCGTAGACGGCGCCAGCCGGGGCTTTATCGAGCGCGGCGAGGATCGCCTCGGCGACATCGTCCACATAGAGGATCGAGGCCCGGGCTTCCTCGCGCGTCAGCGGCTCGGCGGCGATCCCCGCTTTGACGAGCTTGAAATAGGGCAGCGTCACCATGTCGCCCGGACCGTAGATCGCCGGCGCGCGCAAGGCGATCCAGGCGTTCCCGCCGGACGCCTCCGCCACCGCGCGTTCGCTGTCGAGCTTGCTCGCGGCGTAGGGCGAGGCGGCGGGGAGTCGCGCCGACATCGAGGAGACGTGCAGAAAACGCGCGCCTGCGGCTGCGGCGGCGCGGGCGGCGCGGGCCGCACCGTCGACATTTACGGTTCGATAGTCGGCGTCGCGCCTCGCATGGGTCAGGCCGGCGCAATGAATGAATGCGTCAGCGCCGCCCGCAAGCCGCGCCAGCGCCGCCTCGCTTTCAAGCGCGCCTTCGACCGCGATGAGATTATCCGTGCGGGGAAGTTTTTTCGGATCGCGGGCGAGAGCCTTCACCTGCTCGCCGCACGCGAGGAGGCGCCGTATCAGCGCGGCGCCGACAAAGCC
>JAVJPA010000287.1:0-2256 GCA_040216495.1 Amphiplicatus sp.
CGCGGATCCGCGCCGCGACGGAACGGTCGGCTACGCTAACGAAGGCGGATGGACGCCGCAGCCTTAGTCCCCATCGTCGCCCGCGTCGGCGAGCATGCCGAGCAACATACCGACGGCGACTGTCGCGGCGATAGTTGAAACCGGGCGGCGTTGAAGCTGGCGTGTGAACATGCCGGCCGCGACCACGTCGAATGTCCCCGCGACTGACGTTAGAGAGTCAAGAAGAGATGAAGCAGTCGAGGCGACGCCAGATTTTTCTTCCCTGGGGGACGCCACTGGCAGGTTGTCGTCAGACTGCCTGTCGTTGCGCTTGACAGCGAGTGTGATCGCCGCGGTGACGCCAAGCGCAGCGCCTGTGAGGATAAGCGCGATGGGCGGCGCGACGAGGTACGTCAGCCCCCAGGCGATCCCTCCAAATACAAACAGAACCGCGCCGCATTGGAGCACGACGACGAGCAGCGTAATGCCTGCGTCGCGCGCAAGCTCATGCGCGGCATTTTCCGCCTTGTTGAATACGGAGGCGAACATTTGGTGCCCCTGAATGATCTATCGGCGGGTGATGCCGCTGAGGAAATATCCGACCGCCAAGGCGGCGGCGACCGCCGAGAGAGGATTCTTGCGAACCGCGCGCTGCGCTTGTTTTTGTATTTCATAAAGCTCGGAAGTCGCCAGGTCCGCTACTTCGTGCGCCTTCTCTTCGGCCTTCGACACGCCCGCCTTGAAAGCGGACTTGAACTCAGAAGCGCCGCTGGCGCTGACGCTCGCAATATCTTTGCGCAAAAGTCCCAAGTCTTCGCGAAGCTGCGCGAAATCGGCCTTGAGCTCATTGTAGGCCTCTTTCGTATCCGGAGAAAGAACGTCCTTCTCCCCGTTTTTGTCTGCGGACTGCTGTGAAAACGCCATGCTGCTCTCCATTTTACGTATAACGCGCAATCGCGATGGTGCGCGCTGAATGACTACAGAGGGGGAAACACGCGAAAGCGACCGGAGTTCCGCTGGGCAAGGAACGATCCTGTTTTCGCTGTATTGGATATGTCCGGACGGGCAAATTGATTGATTGTTTATAAACGCCCCTATAATGGCGGGATGGTGCGCAATCGAACCATGGTGATCCGGGCGCTTCTCGTTGCTGCTGTCGCCCTTGGGGGCGGGCTAGCGCTTGGACGCAGGACTGTCAGCAGGCTTGTCGAAAAGCGCCTGCCGGCCGAAATCGAAGCGGCGAAAGCTGTCGCCAATGCCGAACTCGACAAGCAGATCGGCGAGTTCATTCGCGAACGGCTTGTCTCGTTTCTCGTGTCGATTAGCATCAAGGCCGGGCTTGTAGGGGCTCTCTACGCCTTATTCGCCTACGGCCAGCTTACATCGGCAGGGCTCAAGATCGCCGTTTCTGCAATGCTCGCCGGCTTTGTGGTTCGCGACTGCCTGCGCACGATTCCTTATATCGCGCCCACGATCAGCCATATCCGCCGCAACGGGTGGAATCCCAAGCAGGCGTTAAAAGAGCTTGTGGCCGGCGTCGCATTCGAGCGGGCTTATGCAAGGGCGCTCCTCGCTGCGCAGACCGGACCCAATAGGTACTGGATCGCGCTTTCCAATTATTCCGCGCACGCCATCTCAGTTGAAGTCGCCGAAGCGGTGGCGGACGTCGCCAGAACGACAAGCCTTCGTCGTGCGCGCTGGCGGGCTGCAACGGCGCTGACGACGGCGACTCTTACATTCATCGCCTATCTCTGCCTTATTCTGGTCACGGTCGGCGCCAGCTAGGCTCTTTAGGCTGGCTTTTAACATCCGGAACCTCATCTGCCGAGGACTGTTAGCTAGGCGCAAAGGGAGAGCGCCTTGATCGGCTTGCAAAAAAAACCGCGGCCTGTTGCGTCCGGAGAAGAAGGGAGCGCGAAAGGCGCGCATCCCAACGAGCCTCCGCAACGGCTTTTCGCGGAACTTGGCGTCAAGCGAACCCTGCATCTAATGGCGATTGCAGCCTGGATTGTCGCCGTGGTCGCCCTTGGCGCGGCGCTATACATGATGCAGCCGATCCTCGTGCCGATTACAACGGCGTTTATCATCAGCATTCTGCTTGTCCCCGCGACGCAATGGCTTAAGCGCCGAAGCGTTCCCCAGGCGCTCCGCCCGCTGCTGGTCGTCAGCGTCACATCCGCGCTCTTCATATACGCGCTTTATCTTGTCATCCAGCCGGGCGCTGAATGGTTCCAGAGGCTGCCGGACGTGATCGAACAGGCGCGCGATGAACTTGAG
>JAVJPA010000288.1:0-7380 GCA_040216495.1 Amphiplicatus sp.
TCCCGGGTCAGCAAAGCAGCGTTTCACGCTGCATTGCATCCGGGATGACGCAGAGGGGCGGGGCCGTGCGCGCGTTAATGAAGCCTTCCTTAACCAAGCCGGGCTTTACTCCGGTGATGGCTCTGAAGCTCACCCTCAAGCCCGGCGAACGGGTCGCGGTCAATGGCGCGGTGATCGTCAATGGCGACCGGCGCTCAACCCTCGTCATCGAGAACCAGGCGCGCGTCCTGCGCGAGCGCGACATCCTCAAGCCGGAAAACGCCGACACGCCGGCCAAGCGCGTCTACCTGCCGATCATGCTGATGTATCTCGACCCCGAGGACCGGGCGCGCTTCTTCGCCGAGTTCGAGTTGCGCCTGACGCAGTTCGCGGGCGCGGTCAGCGATGCGGGCGCGCTGCGGACCTGCGCCAAGCTCGCCGCGCAGGTGGCGAACAACGATTACTACAAAGCGCTGGCCACGTGCCGCGCACTGATCGACTTCGAGAAGACGAGGCTGGCCGATGTCGCATGACGCCTATCGCCGCGCCGCATCGGTCAATCCGCGCGACGCCGAATACCGCGCCTTCGCCGAAGCGACGGGATTGCTGCTGAAGGCCGGCGAGGCGGGGCGCAACGATCTCAAATCGCTCATCGACGCCGTCCATCTCAACCGCCAGCTCTGGGGCGCGCTCGCGGGCGACTGCGCCGACGCGCGCAACGCCCTGCCGCAGCAGACCCGCGCCCAGATCATCGCGCTGGCGCGCTTCGTGTCGAGCTATTCGAGCGACGTGATGCGCAAGGGCGAGAGCCTCGACCCGTTGATCGAGATCAACCGCCTCATCATGGAAGGCCTCGCGGCGCGCGCGCCGGCGGCGTGACAAGCGGCAATTTCTGCCGGCTCGGCAAGATAAGCCCGGCAAAATCTGCCGGGCGCGCCAAAATTTCCGTTTACGGACCGTTATCCTTACCTGACGCTGCCTTGATTTCCGCGCCGCTGCGGCTCGCCCGTTAACTGCGCCGGACCGCATAGCGCAAGGCGCAGGACTTGCTTGCAATCTTTCGCCGGGCTTGCGTCCGGACGGGCGAATAACTCGCCCGAGACCCCAGAACAGGGATACGCGACATGACCAGCATCAATACGAATCCGGGCGCGCTGATCGCCCTCCAGAACCTCACCTCCATCACCGCCCGTCTTGAAGAAACGCAGCGCCGCGTTTCGACCGGGCTGGAAGTCTCCTCCGCCAAGGACAACCCGACCCTTTATACGCTGGCGCAGCAGCAGCGCGCCCAGTTCGGTTCGCTCGAATCCGTGCGCCAGGGCCTGCGCGTCGGCGTTTCCGCCGTGGACGTCGCGCTCGCCGCCGGGGAATCGATTTCCGACGTGCTCGTCGAGATGCGCTCCATCGCCTCGCAGGCGGCGGACCCTTCTCTCACCCAGACCGACCGCGACGCGCTCGGCGAACAGTATGTGGCGCTGCGCGAACAGCTTGAGCGCCTTGTCGACACCGCCAGGATCGGCGGGCGCAACCTCATCGCCAACGGCGCGGCGGATCTTGTCGTCGTCGCGAGCGACGACGGCGCCTCCACGATCACGGTCGGAGCGCAGGACCTTTCGGTCGGCGGCGGCAATGTCACCGTTTCGGCGTCCGCAACCCCGTTCGCTGATCTCAGCGGCGGCGGCGGGCTCACCGGCGACGAGGCCGCTGCAGCCGAAATCGCGGCCATCGACGCGTCGATCGGCAACGTCACCAATGCGCTCGCCAAGCTCGGCGCGGGCGGCGATGCGCTCGGCCTTCAGAACAAGATCCTGTCGCGGGTCGCCGACGCGCTCGAAATCTCCATCGGCAACCTCGTCGATGCGGACCTGCCGAAAGAATCCTCGCGCCTGCAGGCTTTGCAGGTGCAGCAGCAACTGGCGATCCAGGTTCTCTCGATCGCCAACGCGGCGCCGAATTCTATCCTGGCGCTGTTCGCGTAATGGTTCTCATATCCGCCTCGCGGTCGTGAAGGCCGCGGGGCGGAGAGGAGACGGCAATGGACATTACACAGATCAATAACAACGCCGCCGCGGCCCGCCATGCGGAGCAGGGGCAGGAGCGCGCCGCCGCGCTCGCAGAGGCGCGCCGACGGTCGTCGGCGGAAGTCCGCCATAACGCGGCCAAGGCCTCGGCCCGGCAGGACGAGCTCCTCGCCGTCAGCCGCGACGTCATCGCCCGGGCGACCGGGGCCAACACGCGCCTTTCCATCTCCAAAAGCGAGGAGGCGGGCGTTTTCGTCTTTAAGGCGATCGACACGAAAACCGGCGAGGTCGTTCTGCAATGGCCGCCGGAGCAGTTTGCGGCTTTAATGAAGTCGCTTGGCGGGCCGGAAGCCGAGGCGCTGGCCGGGCTGGTGGTGGACAGCGAGGCCTAGGCGTCCCGATTGAGAAAGGGGGCGGGCTGGGCTAAGCCTCGCGCCCATGAAACAGACCGCCGCCCGCCATCTTGTCGACGCCCTCCTGATGAACGGGGTCACGCATGTTTTCTGCGTGCCCGGGGAGAGCTATCTCGCCGTTCTCGACGCGCTTTACGACGTTCGCGACCGCATCAAACTGATCGCCTGCCGGCATGAAGCCGCCGCCTCGAACATGGCGGAAGCCTTCGGCAAGCTCACCGGGCGCCCCGGCGTCGTCATGGTGACGAGGGGGCCGGGCGCGACGCAAGGCGCGGTCGGTCTGCATACCGCCTTTCAGGATTCGACGCCGATGATCATGTTCATCGGACAGGTCGCCCGCGACCAGCTCGACCGCGAGGCGTTTCAGGAAATCGACTATCGGCGGATGTTTTCATCCGTCGTGAAGTGGGCGGGCCAGATCGATGTCGCGTCGCGCGCCGGCGAGTATGTGAACCGCGCCTTCGCCACGGCGATGAACGGTCGGCCCGGGCCTGTCGTGCTCGCGCTCCCCGAAGACATGCTGACCGAAGAGACGGAGGCGGAAAGCCTGCCCCCTGCGCCGGTCGCGAAAGCCGCGCCGGACGAGCGTGCGCTTGAGACGCTCCGCGAAATGCTCGGCGGCGCTGAGCGGCCGTTTCTGCTGGTCGGCGGCGGCGGATGGACGCCGCAGGCCGTCGCGGACCTGCAAATCTTCGTTGAAGCGACCGGCCTCCCGGTCGGCGCTTCGTTCCGCTCGAAGGATCTCTTCGACAATCTCCATCCGCAATATGCGGGCGACGTCGGGATTGGACCGAACCCGAAACTCGCCGCGCGCATCAAGAACAGCGATCTCGTCATCGCCTTCGGCCCGCGCCTCGGCGAAATGACCACATCGGGCTACACGCTCCTCGACGCCCCGCTGGCGAAACAGCCGCTCATTCACATTCATGCGGGCGCGGAGGAACTTGGCCGCGTCTACACGCCGATGCTGGCGATCATCGCCGCGCCGGAAACGATGGCGCGCGCGCTCGCCGCCGAGGAATGGACGCAGGACGAGGGCTGGCTGCAACAGGCCTACGAGGCGCATACGGAATTCGAAGCGTTCTCGAAACCGGTCGAGGTGAAAGAGGGCGTCAACCTCTCCGAAGTCTTCTCATGGCTCGACAGGAACCTTGCGCCCGACGCCATCATGACCAACGGCGCCGGCAACTACGCCGCGTGGCTGCACCGCTTTTACCGCCACAAATCGTTCAAGACCCAGCTCGCGCCGACCTCCGGCGCCATGGGCTACGGCTTCCCGGCGGCGATTGCGGCGAAGGCGGTCTATCCGAAGCGCGACGTGATCTGCGCCGCCGGCGACGGCTGCTTCATGATGGCCGCGCCGGAGTTCGCTACTTGCGTGCAGTATAATCTCCCGGTGATCGTGCTCGTCGCCAACAACGGAACCTACGGCACCATCCGCATGCATCAGGAGCGCGACTATCCCGCGCGCATCTCCGGCACTAACCTCGTCAACCCGGACTTCGCGGCCTTCGCGAAGTCCTTCGGCGCGTTCGGCGTCACGGTGACGAAAACGGAGGATTTCCCTGCGGCGTTCGCAGAAGCGAAAGCCAGCGGCAAGCCCGCGCTGATCGAGTTGAAGACGGCTGCCAACGAAATCGCGCCGGGGCGGACGATTGAAGGGTTGCGGCGAGGCTGACAGTCGCCAAGCGCTTTGAAAGGACAAGCTGTGCCCAAATTCAATCTCAGCGCCCAAGCCAATCTCTCCGAGCCATGGCGGTCGCGTATCCTGTCAACATTTGGCACAGCGAATTTCAAGGTCATGAGGATGAGCGCCGACGCCTATCCCGAAGAGACCCATCAATTCGCAGAAGGACTTCTCGTGATTGACGGCCAGATGAACCTCTCGGTCGCGGGCGAAGCAGTCGCGGTCAGTTCGGGCGAACTGTATGTCGTGCCGCAGGGTGTTCCCCATTCGGTCCTGCCGGACAGCCACGGGATCCTAGTCGTCCTTGACGACCAAGCAGGCTGATGACTGTCATTCGCTTTGCGATTACCCGCCGACGGGCGGGGCGCCCCGAATGACAGGGGTCGAAGCGGCCCTTCGAACATGCTAGAGGCCTCGAAAATGCGGGACCGGCGGCCCGCCTTAAGCTCCGCCACTCACCGATTATCCCCGGGAATGTCTCCATGGATCACGGAAAGAATGAGTTCGTCACCAACGAAACCCTGAAGGCGCGGCGCGATGCGGCGCTGCCTGTGGGCCTGCCGTCGAAGTCCGGCGTCTATGCCGCGCGCGCGGAGAACGCCGAGCTTTGGGACGTTGAGGGCAAGCGATATATCGACTTCATCGGCGGCATCGGCGTCCTCAACGTCGGCCACCGCCACCCGAAAGTCGTCGCCGCGATCAAGAAGCAGGTGGACTCGTTCATTCACACGAGCTTCGGCATCGCCCAGTACGAGGTCTATGTCGATCTCGCCGAGCGGCTGAACAAGCTCGCGCCGGGAACGACGAAGAAGAAAACCGCGCTGTTCAACTCCGGCGCGGAAGCGGTCGAAAACGCCGGCAAGTTCGCGCGCCGCATCACCGGCCGCCCCGGCATCGTCGCCTTCGAAGGCGCCTTCCACGGCCGCACGCTCTTCGCGACGACCATGACCGGCAAGTCGAAGCCCTACAAGGTCGGCTTCGGCCCGCTGGTGCCGGCGGTGTTTCATGCGCCGTACCCGGACGAGTATCACGGCGTGAAGACCGCCGACTGCCTCGTCGCGCTCGAACACCTCTTCAAGACGGCGATCCCGGCCGACGAAGTCGCTGCGATCATCGTCGAGCCGGTGCAGGGCGAGGGCGGTTTCAACGCCGCGCCCGCCGAGTTCCTGAAGGCGTTGCGCAAGATCTGCGACGACAACGGCATCATCCTCATCGCCGACGAAATCCAGTCGGGCATGGGCCGCACCGGCAAAATGTTCGCGTTCGAACATGCGGGCGTCGAGCCGGACCTGATGTGCGTCGCGAAGTCCATCGCGGCGGGCCTTCCGCTCTCGGCGCTCGTCGGCAAGGCGGAGCTGATGGACAAGATCGCCGCCGGCGGCATGGGCTCGACCTATGGCGGGAACCCTGTCGCCTGCGCGGCGGCGCTCGCCGTGCTCGATGTCTTCGAGGAAGAAGGCCTGCTCGCGCGGGCCAATGAAATCGGCCGCAAGGTCGCCGCAAGCTGGCGCGCCTTGCAGGAAGGCGAAGCGAAGGGCGTCTTCGGCGATGTCCGTCAGGTCGGCGGCATGATCGCGGTCGAATGCGTCAAGGACGGCGACGCGACCAAGCCGAACGGCGACATGGCCTCGAAGATCCAGCTCGAAGCCCGCGACCGCGGCCTCATCATGACGACCGCCGGCGCCTATGCGCAGTGCCTGCGCTGCCTGACGCCGCTGACGATCACCGACGCCCTGCTGGATGAAGGCCTCGCAATTTTCGCCGAGGCGACGAAGGCGGCGATAGCGTCGACAAAGTAGGGCGCTCTCCGCTTGCGCGACTTCAGGAGAAGTGGCCTTATTACGAGGCCCTTTTCCGGGTAAGCCATGACGGTGAAGGCCCACGGGGATCGGAAATACCTGACCGGACGGCGTCTGCAAGACGCCGCCGAGTATCCCTCCTTACGCATTGAGCTTTGGCGTCACGAACCCGGCGTCCTGCCGGAAGTAACGCCAGAATGCACCGAAATCGCCGTGATGCTTTCCGGGCAGTCCAAGATCGCTCGCACCGGCGACGGTTACCGGCAGGAGGGGGTCGCGCGCCCGGGGACCGTCTGGATATGCCCGACCGGCATCCGCGAGACGGATATCGAAATATCCTCCACCATGAACGAGTGCCTCCACGTATTCCTGCCGTCGACATTGATCGAGCAGGCCGCGTTGCAGGACTACGACATCGATCCGTCGAAAGCCCAACTCGCTTACGCTGGCGGCATGACGGATCCGATGATCCACCAAATTGGCGCAGCCTTCCGTGCGCTTCTCGGTCAGGAAAGGCTGTCGGCGAACCGACTGTTCGCCGACGGCATGCGCACCGCGCTCGCCGCGCACCTGCTCAACAACTACGCCACTGACCGGTGGAAACCTTCGGCTGGCGCTGCGTCGTTCGACCACAAGCGCCTCAAACGCGTGCTGGATTTCGTCGAAGCGAACCTTTCGGCCGACATCTCTCTCGATGACCTTGCAGCGGAAGCCTTTTTGAGCCCGTTCCATTTCGCGCGCCTTTTCAAGCTGGCCACGGGGCTGACGCCTCACCGCTACGTCACGGAAAGGCGCATACAGGCCGCCAAGGAGAGGCTGGCCCGCAGCCATCTATCCCTTGTCGACATAGCGCTCGATACCGGCTTCGGCTCGCAGGCGAATTTCAATCGCGTCTTCCGCAAGGCTACCGGCCTGACGCCCGGACAATACCGGGCGCTCGAAGCGCGTTAGGGCGCCCCGCCGGTTCGAAAACCAGAACAGCAAGATCTGTAAAAGGGTCAGCAAGACCCGAAAATACCAGCGATTGCTCGCGGACGTACACCTGCCTCATCGGAACGGGATCAGACATCGCTCCGATCAAAAGAAGGCAGGAGCATCATCATGATCAACAACGAACAGGCCCGGTCAGTTATCGCCGCCGGCGAGGCGCGGGCGAAAGAAATCGGCGTTCCGGTCAACATCGCCGTGCTCGACAACGCCGCTCATCTCAAGGCTTTCAGCCGCATGGATAGGGCGTTGCTGGGGTCGATCGATATTGCGATCGGCAAGGCGAAAACCGCCGCGCTGTTCGCCGCTCCGAGCGAGGCCATCTGGGAATACGCAAAACCCGGCGCGACATCGCCTGGCCTTGAAAACACCAATGGCGGCCTCGTCGTTTTCGCCGGCGGCATTCCGCTCTTCGACTCCGATGGCGCGCTGATCGGCGCCGTAGGCGTCTCGGGCGGAGCGGTCACGCAGGACCTCGACATCGCCAAGGCGGC
>JAVJPA010000289.1:0-9020 GCA_040216495.1 Amphiplicatus sp.
CTACGGGAGCGCTGACTGTTTTCGCTTCCGGCTTCATCCAGGTCTGCTTTCGCCGCGCCGATGCGGCCTCGGATATTTGCGAAAGCGTCTTCACCGAAGCGCTCTTCGAGCTGTTCTCTGAGTTCACGTTGCGCCGAAGCCGCTTCGCCATCCCAATAATGGCTGATCAACAACGGCTTTCGTCCGCTCGCCAACAGGTCGATCGCCCCTATAAGACTATCGAGCCCGCCCGAGAACAGCGTGACCGGCGCAAAATCCGAAAAATCGAGTTTGCCAGAGGTTCCAGCGATCTTCTTGTGTGCCTTGGGGCGCGGCCTGAATTGGAATTTCCAATAGTCGCCGGTGAGGAATCGCAGCATGGAGCCTAAATCATCACGCACCGCCGCCCAAACCTTGGGATCGCTTACAGGCGCATGAATCAGGAATCTGCGCGTCCACCCGTCCAGCGAATAGTCGTTCCGCGAGTAACTCGTATCCGCCAGGAACACTGCGGTAGCAATCACCATCAGATCGACAGCCTTCTCAGAGGGAGATACATCGAGCCCTTCTAAGGACTGCAAGAACTGACCGACTCCGAAATCGAGCTCGTCGAATGCGTCGATAAAGTCCAACAGTTTGGCCCCAGCCGGATCTTCGAGTGTTCCGGCGCGGGGGACGTCTTCGTCGCCGAACTGGATATATAGTTCACATCTCATGCGTCGGCCTCCAGCGTAGCTTGGAGGACAGCTATGGAATCCTCGAATATCTCTGCGATTAGGGCATGCATCTGTGTCGATGCCATCGATCGGTTCGCGTCGAAAGACCGCGTCAGTTCGTCCCTTACCGCGCCAGACGCATAATCTCGTAACGTCGTCTCGGCGTCGCGATATCGGTTGTCATCGACTGAACCGTGCAGGCTGTTGCCGCCGATCTCGTTTATCACCTTGCCGATGATGCACCCTGTAATAACCTCAGCGAGGAACTCATCGAGTTGGTCGACGGTCAATTCGTCGAAATTTCCGAGATCCTGTTCTGCGAATATCGCGATGGCCTCGATGAAAGCGTCCCGCGCGACCGCTTCGTCAAGCGTTCCGCCTTCGGGACAGAGCTCGTCTACGAGAGCTTCAAAGACTTCGAGAGCAGGACGACCTGCAAGATTCTGGAGATCGAACCGACGCAACGCTTCGGACGGCCCTTCACGGGCGAAGGCCGACGCAAATGATGCAACGCCTGACGCGGTTCGAACCGAATTCGGCATGCGCCGGACCACGCCGCGCGCGCCGCCGGCGCTCGCGGCATAGCCGGATATCGCCTTTGAGAGGGCGCCCCTCGCGCCGGAATTCGTAAAGCGGGTGAAGCTCCCTCGCGGACCGCCTAGCGGCGGCAGGACCGGGGGCGCGACTACTCGCGGCGCGTCTTTGTCATCATTTGCGCCTTCGGCGGCGTCAGTGTCGTCAGTCTTCGCTCCATCATCGCCGCTGCTGTTAGCCCCGGCGGCATCCTCATCGTCATCCAGCCAGTCCGGCTCTAATGCGCCTTTCGGCCCGCCATACGAACTCGAAGTGCCCATCTACTTCGCGCCCTTTTTCAGGCTGGTCGCGGCCGCGACCTTCAATCCATTGTTCTCCTCCTGCGCCGCCCATTTCTCACGCAGTGAGCGATAACCTTTTTTCGATTCTTCGGTAGAGAATACATCCGCCCATCCCGCCGCTGCCCAGACGCCAAGGCGGGCGATGGTGAAGTCATTCAGCATAGAGACTACCGCATTCTGGAAGGTCGGATGGACCTTGCATAATTCCATCAACCCGTACACTCCCGGCGGACGAGTCTTGAGATCGCTGGCCCCGCGAACGCGAGAGAGCAATGCGTTGAAATATCGTTCCGCCTCACCCGGGGGCAGCTTGCCGACTTCGGCCGCCACCGCTTTCGCCTCAAGCCGTCCGCCACAGAGTTTTTCGATGAAAGCCTCTAACTGAGGCAGACCGCCGCCGCCGAATAATGGCGCTTTCCGGTCGCGGGAGATGAACAGATAAGGGCGCAAATCGATATCTGCGAGGCGCGGCTCTAACGCCAGCCAACGCCGCGACCACTCGCTCAATGGATTATCCTCTTCAGACGCCTTACCGACGACGGCATCGTCATCCTTGTCGACCGCGGCTTCCAACGTCTTGAGTGTGTCAGACGTACCGTCGACGTTCGTCTCGCGCGCGATCCTATCATATAGATCAGTGTCAAATCGTTCCGCGAGCATCAGTTTCGAGAGAACCGGAATGGCGATATCGTCGGCGATCCCCCGGCGTTCCGCGATCGCGAGGCGTAGAGCCATCGTATTCAAGAACCGCTTTACTTGACGCGGATTGCCACGCGCGCCGTCCGTCAAGATCGGAGCGATCTGATCCGCCAATTGAATCGCGTTTTCGACGGCCGGCGGCACGGCGCCGAGAGCAGCGGCGATCGCATCCCGTTCGAACCCGCCCCCGTCCCACGGCCTGCGCAAAACGTCTTTCGTCAATTCCACAAGCCTAAGGAACGCGTCGTCATCGGAACCTAGTTCCAGCTCAGTCATGAGCAGCGTAATATACGTTCGCGTCTCGACATATCCGAGCGGCGGCAACCGGAATGGCACTTGGATGAGTTTTTCAAGATAGTTCTGCGCGTAAGATGCGGGCCCTTGTGTCAGCGGCAGATCGGGAAAATGTTTCTTCACGGCATATTCGATCATCGCCTCGTCTGCGGCGATCACGAAGGCGGCCCCTGGCACGAACAAGAACAACCTGATCGCCTCTAAAGTTTCGATGGACGTTTCGGGCAAACATCTATCCAGATCGTCGACGACGACGATTAGCCGTTCGATCTTGGCTTCGCGGAGCAGATCGGAGAACTCTTCCCTGAATGCATGGATATGATCCGGCACGGTCTCGGGTTCAGCCTCATTCAGATATGACTCACCCTCCGTGATGAAGGCCTCAACATCTTCGGCCGCAAAGTCGCCCTCCCCGCCCAGAAGCCCCTTAGCCGCGCTTATCAGGCTTTTCAGCTGAACCGCCGTCGGAATGCCGGTGGCCGCAGTGAACGCCAAACCACCCATCTTCTTGGCGACCTTCATCCAGTTTACGCGTTTAAGAAGATCGCCGGCCTTCTTCTTCGCAGCAGCAGTCAGGGTTCGATTGCGTCCCAACTCCTCGATGATCGTTTCGATGAGGACGGCTTTCGTGTCTTCGAAGCCCTGGAACAGCCAGCCGTTAAAAACGATACACAAGGTATCATCAGAATCTTCGAATTCGGCCGCCAACATCTTGAGTATGCTGGACTTGCCGGCGCCCCAGTCTCCATGGACGCCAATCGTCAGCGGTGTTTCGCCCGCCGAATTCAACAGGTCGATGACCGTCTTCGAGATCGCTTCGTAATAGAGGAGATCGATCTCGGTCTCATTGTCGGGAATGATCATCCCTAGCGATCCTTTGGAAACATGACAGCGCCAACGCCGCGCGAAAGGCCCGAATGAATGGGTAGAAGACTGCCGCGCAAAATTAAGAACTACACTATATTATCTGCCGATTCCACGAGTAGAATCAAAGGTCCAGCTTATACTGTTGGGCTTCCGCCTCAAGAGGGCCTGACGCCCGCGAATCCGCTCTAAGCCCGGCCGCCAGGGAACGAGCGTGAACTCCTTCGCCCGGACGATCAGCGCGAAGCGTCCCTGACCGAGATCGACGGGCCTTTCATAAACGCCCTCGAACGGGACATTCGCCGTCATGGCGAGATAAGTCTTGCCTGTCCGGCGCGCTTCCTTGGCCGCGGCGCTCTCCAGCTCTTCAGCCGCGAGCTTTTCTCTTGCTTCTGGCGCGATCCCGCCAGCTTCCTCGGACCACAAGCCTTCCCGTTTCAGAAACGCCGCGCGTCTTGTACGCGCCGCAGCAATGTCAGCGCCCAATCCCCTCTCTCCGAAATCCGTTTCATCTGCGTCATCAAGCCAGACCGGCGCGCGGGCCCCGATCTGCGCGTCGAGATCGATCCAGGATTTGACGTCAACATGCGCGCCGCCACCGCGCGCCGCTTCGTAATGCGCCGCGCGTTCAAGATAGCCTTCGCCGATGCGCCATGTCCCATCCTCATCGCGCATGACAAGACCTGCCCGCCGCAATGCTTCGAGCCGCCGCTTATGCGCTTCGATAAACGCTTTGCTCGCTGAGGAATCGTCCGCTTCGTGTAGAGCGTCAGAATAGACACCGCGATTAAGTTGGGCGATGTGCGCAATGGCGCGATCCGATGCAAGCGGTCTCGCCTCGCGCTTTCGCAGCTCGACGATGGCGCCTTGCGCTGGGAGCGCGCCGGGCGGCGTTACGCCAGCCGCAACGCGCCAGAATTTTCCGTTGCCGTCTTCAACGATCAAGTAACGCGTGTCGCGCATTTCATCGTTAGGGGCGCTGGCGGCGACGCGGCCGATGAGTTTCGCCGGCGCGCCGCCGTCATGGATGGCGAATTCCCGCGCCGCGATCTCTTTGCCGGCCGCCGCCGCGATGGAGCGAATGATGTCCCGTTCTATCGCCTTATTGCGCAAGATTTCTTCCCAGCTTTTGGCGAGACGCCATTTCGAAGCGCCTTCCTTCGCCGCGAGTCCGAGGCTTTCGAGGAATTTCAATCGCCGCAGGCGCAAGGTTCGCTCGAACTGTCCTGCCGCGCTGGACGAGCCCACGATTTCGAGAGCGTCGCCGCGTGATAGCGCGGCAAGTTCCCGGTCGATCCCCGTGAAGCGCTCGGCGTCAACCTCGCGCGCCCGGGCGCTCGCGATTTCGAGATCGCGGCGCGGCCCAAGGCGCTCCTGCGCGATCTCCTGCGCCCTCATCCGAAGCCCACGGGTCAGATAGTCCCGTGCGATGACGAGATCGCGACCGTGCGCGTCCCTGCCGCGGATGACGATATGGGTATGAGGATGGCCGGTGTTCCAGTGATCGACGGCGACCCAATCGAGCTTTGTTTCAAGATCCTTCTCGGCGCGCGCCATCACCTCGCGCGTATAGGGTTTGAGATCGCCGATCTGCTCGCCGTCTTCGGGCGAGAAGATAATGCGGAACTGATGCGGGTCATGTTCCGACCGCGCGAGAAAATCTTTGTCGTCGAGCTTTTCCCGGTCGCGGCTATAGAGTTCGCCGCCTTCCCTTTCGCCTTTGTCATTGGTGCGATCCACGCCGTCGCGCTGGATGTATTTCACATGGGCGCGGAAGGCCGCACGCCCGATGCCTTTCCCTGCCCGCGCGATATGCGTCTTGACGATGACACGCCGCATCCGGAATTTC
Source organism: Amphiplicatus sp. (assembly GCA_040216495.1). Lineage (GTDB taxonomy): Bacteria > Pseudomonadota > Alphaproteobacteria > Caulobacterales > Parvularculaceae > Amphiplicatus. The sequence continues at coordinate 5,277 of JAVJPA010000289.1, forward strand.
GCGAAAGGGGAGCCGCGCATCCCGGCCATGCGCGCGGCGGCGCTGCCGCGCCCGATGCGCTCGCCGGTAAAGCGCGTCCTGCGTTTTGGTGTTGCGAGACGCTTGGCGGCGCGCTTGACGCGGGCGCCGTAGCGTTTCGCAGCGGAACCGCCGCGATCGCCGGGACTGCCGAGCCGGGGCTTGAACTCGTCGCTCATCTAAGATTTCACGAGAAATGATGACGCCATCAATTCCCTCCCGGAATCAAAAGTTTCCTCAAAACGCGGCGCCACAAGGTTTTCAGCATGGCGCCGAATTCCGGATGTGCAGACAACTGCTTAGGCGCCTCTTGGCGCCGGTGCTTTCATCTTGCCCTCCGGGGGCGCTTATCGGTCCCTTTGCATCGCTTTCAATTCCTTTGGAGCGCTCTCTATGCGGAGCTTTATTCTGCACGGAAGAGGAGGCGCGCGCGGCCTAACAAATCTTTCCGGTTTTCCGCGCCGAAATAGCGTCCATCCAGCGAGCGCGGATGATTGTTGAGCAGAAAAACCTGATCCGCCTGAAGGGTAATGCACCCCTTCAATCGCGGAAGTTTTTCGCGTGCGCTGTCAGCGTCAAGTGCAATCGCAGTTAGGGTTTTGTTGATGAAAACTTCTTCTTCGGTGCGGCAGATTTCATCGCCTTCCGACGCGGCGACGCGTTTGATGATCGGCCAGCCTTCCCCGAGATAGCCGTTCTTGGCGATCCACTTTGCGGTCTCTGACTCTCCCGAAAGCGCGGTCCAATCTCCGGTTTTCACTTCGGAGTTCGTAATGAGATAGATGCCTTTCGGTGCGCTTTCGGTGCGGTTCCAGATCACAGTCGCGCCTGGGGGGAAGGCCGCAACCGCCGCCATCCCGGCGGCGGCGGCGATCGCGATTGCAAGGGCCGTCCCCTTCACCGCACCCTCGTCGCGGTGTCCTGAAACTGACGGCTTTCGGACCAGGCTTCGAGGTCGCGCTCCAGATATTTGACTCGCCCGCCATGTTTGCGATAGCGCGGCCCGCCGCCGACCCAGCGATAGTGATCGAGGGTCGAGCGTTTAAGCCCGAGATAATCCGCCGCCTCGGCGACGCTCAAAAATTTGCACCGTGCATTATCGGCTTCATCATCCTTGCGGTCATCCTGCGTCATCATCACTCTCCTTGCGTCAGCGCATATCGATGCTGAAATTCTTGCAGGGAAAGCGGCGATCGCGGCAGGGACGATCTGAATTGTCTGAAAGCGTCCTTTCCTAAAGCAGGCGCCTGTAGCCGCCGCGCATCAATTCAAACCCCTTTTCGACGAGGCGTTTGGCGCGCTTCTTGTAGCTTTCATCGCCGTCGTCCCAGCCCCCGCAAACCTGCTCCGCGCCGAAAATCGCTTCGGCGATGCGTCTTCGCGGAACGCCTGCGAGCTCGCCGTCGAGCGCGATCAGCGCGTCACGCAGCCTTTCGGGAGCGGCCCCGCGCGGCGGTTTTCGGCGTGCGGGCAAACCTCCGCAAAACCGCCCGAATTCCTCCAGATGGCGCAGGTTTTCCGCCGCGAGATGATTTGCACGCAACATTAACGAAAAACACGACGACTGCGGGACCGGCGCGCCGTTTGCGTCGAGCGCAAACTGTGCTGCGTAAAAAGGGAAACGGATCATGAGCTTGTCGCGCCGCCCGGGCGAGATCAGGAAGAACTTTTCTCCCGGGAGTTCGGTCCAGCTGAGATACCGTTCGCGTTTCGGTAGGGCCGCCCATGGCTCCGCCACCGCATCGAAGCTCGCTCGCATGACATCCGGCAGCCAGAATAGCGCCGCTTCGAATGCAGAAAGCGCCGGGTCCGGAATAAAGTGGAGCCCGAACCCTTCTGCTACGTGGCAGCGTTGATTTAGCCGACAGATGGTCGATCCGTCCGCGCGTTTCACCACCGCCGGACGGACGGCGCCCGTGCGTCGGCGCGCGGCTTTAAGGGCCGGATCGCGGCGCTGGAACTCCCAGGCCCAGCCCGAGCCCGGCAGCGACAGGAGCCGGTCATATTCTTCGAAATTGACGCGCCAGGGCCCCCGCATGGCTTGCCTCTCCCACCCTTGAAGACAGACGAGAGGACAGCGGTTCGCGATGTCGGCGATCCGCCGACATCGCCCGAAAACGGTCAAATGGGTTTCAAAATCCGGGCCAACCGGACGCGCGAGGGCGCAAAAAATCGCCCGGATCGTTGGATCCGGGCGATCTCGTCAGCGGCCGAATTAACCGTCAGTCTCTGGCGTTCCAGAGGATGACGTGGCGGCCCTCGCCGTCTTTGACGGGCGCGAGATTCGCGTAGATTTTGCGGCCGAAAGCCGGGTCCGCGAGGGTGAGCGAGACATAGTCGCGCCCCGAAGACTTCGCGGTCCTGATCCAGCCGCCGCCGATATCGGCGCCCCGGCGTCCGGCGTAGACCCGGTAGTCGGGCTGCGCGTCGGTTTCCTTCTCCGCATTCTTCACGATGCGGATCGGCGCCGAGAGGTTCATCATCGCGAGCGTGCCTTCAAAGCCCGCTTCGGTTTCGTTCACATATCCAAGTGCGTTGGCCATCTCTTCATCTCCATTTGGTTTCGTCGCCGGGGCCCCATGCCCCGCCGACGCCGGACCGAAGGACGGGATGCGCGCCGCTGCTGAACCCAATCGAAAAATCAATGAAAGACTCTAGCGGGGCGAAGCGACAGCGGAGCACCGGCGCCCGCCAAAAAATTTGCGTCGCGAGGAAGGCGGCGAAGACGCCGGGGAAATTTTTTTGCGGGCGCCGGTTTCAGCGGCGGCGCGCCTCGTCCAGGTCCGTGAAAGGCGCGAGCGGGGCATGGGCGCCGGAGCAAGGCCAAACGAACAGGAGATGAATGGCCGGACGCGTTCGGATGCTCCCGTGAACAGGCGAAAGGCGCCAAAGCGTGCACATGATGAGGCTCGCGGGGCGACGGCGCGTCCCCGTGAATTTGCGACCCGAAAAAACCGCCCGGCAGTCGACCTGCCGGGCGGTCTCAACGCCGCTGGCCGGAGGCGAAACGTCCGGCGGCGCTGGTCCCTTATCAGGCGGCTTCTTTGGCGGGCGCGGGCGCCTCGCTCGCCTCGAACAGCCTCGCGATCCGGGCCCATTGATCGGCGGGCGGACATGCTGCGCCGTCCACAAGGCGGCGGGGCGGCGTCGCCATCCATGCCGGAAGCCAACACTCACGGGCGTCTTCGCCGCCGAGATCGAGCCGGTCCCGGATCACGGCTATTTGCGCTTTCGCCGTGTCGGTGAGGACGGATTTCGCGGCTGTCTCACCCGCGATGTGGGCGACCATGGCGTTGATCGCGCGCTTGTCGCGCAAGAGCTCGAAGAAGGCTTCGTCCGGCGTCCACCACGCCCCGAGCTTTGCGCCGGTCACATGGAGCGCCGCCTCGACAGTCGCGGAACCGGCTTCCAGCGTTTCGCCCATGACAAAGGCGGCGACGCCCATGACTTGGTCGTCAGTCATCTTCAACAGCGCCGCGAATATTTCGCAGACGCGCCAGTCGTCGCCATTCTGATCGACGCCTTCAAAACTGACGCCATGGGCGGAGAACAATTCTGCGACGGCGACGCGGCGCTCCGCGAAGACGCCCGCCGCCGCGCTCGCTTCGACGCTTTCTCGGGTCGCTTCCCTTGCGCGGGGCTGGTGCGCGCACACCTGCCAAAGCGCCGATCCGGCGACGGCGTGGGCGATCATCAAGCGCATTGCGACGCCCGGCTTGGCGACAA
>JAVJPA010000290.1:0-5614 GCA_040216495.1 Amphiplicatus sp.
CTGACGTTTGCGGCGGGGACAGTTCTATGCGCCCAGGGCGCCGCGTTCGCGTCGGATAAAAGCGAACAGTCTCGCCCAAACGTTCTTCTTGTTGTTTTTGACGATCTTAACGACTGGGTTAAACCTCTGTCAGACGCGCCAAGCGCTACGCCCAACCTTAGCGCCTTCGCAAGAGAGAGCGCAGTTTTCACTCAGGCCTCAACCGCGTCTCCAGTCTGCAATCCGTCGCGCGTGGCTCTGTTGACCGGCGTGCATCCGACTGTTTCGGGCATATATAACAACGCTCAGGTTTATCCTCGCGTCGATCACTGGATAAAAGACGCGAGGAATCTTCCCCAGCATTTTCGCGATAACGGATATATTGCCGCCGGGTATGGGAAAATTTTTCATCACCGTCATGTCGAAGCCTATGAAAACGCCGATATCTGGACTCCGGGTTACTATGCGCCGTGGAATCTTGAGAAAGAGGAAGCGCTTCCCGAAGCGGCGGAGATGCGCATCGAGATTCCCGGCTTAAAGCGCCATTTCGGCCGGCTGCCCGATGACTGGGATCGCGACGATCCGAGTAAGATGCAGCAGGATACGCTGAACACGCTGTCCGCGGTGAATTTCCTCAACGGCGCGCACGACAAGCCTTTCTTTCTGGCTCTGGGAATCTACCGGCCGCATACGCACTGGTACGCCGCGAGACGCTACTGGGATAAATTTCCGCGCGAAAAGATCGCTCTTGCAGAAGGCGTCAAAGAGGGAGATCTCGATGACGTTCCTCCCTACGGTCGCCTCCTCGCCTATGCGGATGCGGGCGATAAAAGGTCGCCAGAAGATTATGCCGACCTGAAAGCGATGCCAGAATTCGCCGAGCGCGCGCCGTTCATGAGAAACTTGCGGCAGGATTACCTCGTCGATCACGATCTCTATAAGGACGCGCAGCGCGCCTATCTGGCGTCTGTCGCTTACGCTGACGACATGTTCGGGCGGGTGATGGCGGCGCTGGAGGCGAGCGGTTATGCAGACAACACTATCGTCGTCGTCGTCAGCGATCATGGCTACCATCTCGGCGAGAAAGAGCACTGGCATAAGTCCACAATGTGGGAGCGTTCTATGCGGGTGCCGTTCATGATTCGCGATGTGAGGCCGGGTCGAAGGAATGTTCGAATAAACACGCCGGTCAGCCTGCTCGATGTTTTTCCAACGCTCGTGGATATGACGGGAATAAATGCGCCGAAGCATGACCTAAACGGCGTCGATCTCGCTCCGGTTCTGTCTGGCGAGAGGCGCGACCGCGGTCGCCCGGTCGTCTCTACGCTGTATCGCGGGTTTCACTCCGTCCGAAACGATCAGTACAGGTTCATTCGCTATCCAGACGGGACGACTGAGCTTTACGACATGCAGAAAGATCCGTGGGAATGGAGCAATCTTTCAGGCAACGATCGATACGCGCCGATCGTGAAAGAGTTGAGTTCATGGGTCCCTTCTGCAGAGGAGGAAACTGTCGGGCATGTCGGCGATAAGGCGCCTTGAGGACTCTGACATGATGTCGGGGAATAATTGATATGGAGCGATCGGAAATGGGTGCGACTCAATTCATCGCCGTCGACTGGGGCAGCACGAACTTTCGCGCGCAATTGGTGGGCGAGAACGGCGTCGTGGTTGACGAGTATAGCGAGCCAGCCGGGATTACGCGGATTGATCGCGCTGGGATGATTGACGTCATGGCGCGGTTGCGGCGGCGATGGCCGGAACCGTCCTTCATTCTTTGTTCGGGGATGATCGGGTCGAACGTCGGCTGGCTCAACGCCCCGTACATAGAGTGCCCGGCGAAACTGGAGACGCTCGGCGGCGAGCTTATCGATACGAGCATTGGCGGCGTTTCGTGCCGGATCGTGCCGGGCCTGGCGTGCCGGGGCGCTGACGGCGAGCCGGACGTGATGCGCGGCGAGGAAGTTGAAATAGCCGGCTTGTCGTCCCTCTATCCGCACTTGCGGCGCGGCGAAGCCGTCATTGGATTGCCTGGCACGCATACAAAATGGGTGAAGCTCGTCGACGGGGTCGTGCAATCGTTTTTCACCTCCATGTCAGGCGAGGTATTCGATCGCCTGAGCGAAAGCGGTCTGCTTTCGTCAATGATTACTGGCGAGGCGGCGGCCGGCGACGTATTCGACCGCGCAGCGGATCAAGGCGCAGCAACGGGCCGCGGGCTTGGACGCCTTCTGTTCGGCGTGCGCGCGAAGGTGGTTCGCGAATGGATGCCCGCGAGCGACGCCGCTTCTTATGCGCGGGGCGTTCTGATAGGCGCGGAGATTGCTGACGCCGTTTCGATTTATCCGACGATCAAGACGCAATCGCGCACGATCATCGTAGGCAACAGCGCTCTCTGCGCTTTGTATGCGCGCGCCATGGAGCGGCAGGGGGTGCGAACGGAGATCGCCAACAAGTCGCACGCCGCCGCTGCGGGTTACTGCGAGCTGATGGAGCAAATTCTGGAGATGGCTTGATGCCTAATTCGAGCGGCCTGTTTGATACGGCCTTTGACGCCTGTCCAATCGTGGCGATCATCCGCGGCGTAACCCCCGGTGAGGCGGCGTCCGTCGGGCGCGCTCTTTACGATGCGGGCATTCGCATCATTGAAGTGCCGATGAATTCGCCGGAACCGCTGAAAAGCATTGAAGTATTGAGCTCGGCTTTAGGAGAGAAAGCGGTGATCGGCGCCGGCACGGTTTTGACAGTCGAGGAAGCAGAGGCGGTCGCCAGCGCTGGCGGTCGCCTATGTGTTTCGCCCAACACCGATCCTGCCGTCATTAAGGCTACGCGTTCTCTCAATTTGGTATCGATTCCAGGCGTCTTTTCTCCGACCGAAGCTTTTGCCGCGCTCGCCGCCGGCGCCGATCTTCTGAAACTTTTTCCCGCCAGTTCCGCCGGCCGCGATGTTTTTCGCAACATGAAAGCGGTGCTGCCTCCCGGAACGCGTGTGATCGCAGTAGGCGGTGTTACTTTTGAAAATGCGGGCGAATGCCTAGCGGAAGGGTTCGCGGGCGTTGGCGCCGGCGCCGAGCTATACAAGCCTCGACGCACTATCGAGGAAATTTATGCGTCAGCCAAACGCCTTGTTAGTTCGCTGATGCTGCGTGAAGAGCGCTAGATCAGTCGTTAGCGCGAACCCCTTTGCAGTCCTTTAGAAGATTGATTGCGAATGCGCGCCGCAGCTTCCGTTGATATCTTATCTTCTGCCAAAGCGCCGTGATCGCAAAGCGATCATCGGCGCCGGCTTCACCTTCGGGTGGAGCGCCAGCTTTTCGATCCGGCCCGCTTTCATGGTGATGACGCTGCGATAGTTCTACACCTTCGTTCGATAGCCGCTAGGACTTCGTACGCCGCCATTCTTTCGCCGCGGACAATTGTTGCGCGGCGCTCTCCGGAGGGACCGGCTGCCCCGTCGGCCGCTTGAGGTTCGCGTTCCGACGTTTCTCCACGTCCCTTCAATGCGCATTTGCACGTGTCGCGCGCGGACTACATCTCCACAATGTCGACGCCGGCGCCTTTAAGACGCAGCGCGATTTCTCCGCGCTTCAGGCGCAGCGCAGGCTCGCCGAACACTTCGCGGCGCCAGCCATGAAGCGCCGGCACGTCGGCGTCGTCATCGAGGGCGATCGATTCGAGATCGGCGGTCGAGGCGATGAGCTTCGGCGCCACGTGGAAGCGTTCGCACTGCCGCTTCAACAAAACCTTGAGGAGGTCGATCACGTCGGGCGGCGCCGGCGCGCGGCGTTCGTTGCGTTCGATGTCGGGAAGCGTCTTGCGGTCGATCGCCGCGCCCGTCGCAATCGCCTCTAGGATCGCGGCGCCGGCGCGCGAACGCTCATACCCCGCCGGGATCGAACGCGCGCGCGACAGGTCCTCGACGGATTTCGGCCTGAGCCGCGCCAGTTCGAAAATCGCCTCGTCTTTCAGCACGCGCCCGCGCGGGATGTCGCGCGTCTGCGCTTCGGCTTCGCGCCATTCGGCGAGCTTGATCACGGCGCCAAGCTCGTTCGGCCGCACGCCGCGCAGTTTGAGGCGCATCCATGCTTCTTCCGGTTCGACCCGGTAGAGCTTCGGATCGGCGAGCGCGGTCATTTCTTCTTCGACCCACACGGCGCGATTGTCTTTCTTGAGGCGCGCCATGAGCAGCGGATAGGCGTCGCGCAAATGCGTCACGTCGGAGAGCGCATAGGCGAGCTGGTTCTGCGACAGGGGCCGTCGCGCCCAGTCGGTGAAGCGCGATCCCTTGTCGATGTTGACGTTCAAAAGCCCGCGCATCAGCGGCTCGTAGCCGATCTGATCGCCGAAGCCGCAGGCCATGGCGGCGATCTGGGTGTCGAACATCGGGGCAGGGACTTCGCCCATCTTCTGGTGGAAGATTTCGACGTCCTGCCGAGCGGCGTGGAACACTTTGACGGTGGCGCGGTCCGCGAGGAGGTCGAGGAAAGGAGCGAGGTCGAGGCCTTCCGCCATCGGATCGATCACCGCTTCAAGCCCTTCGGCCGCCGCCTGGATGAGGCAGAGGATCGGCCAGTAGGTCTTCTCGCGCATAAATTCCGTGTCGACGGCGACGAAGGGCCGTTCGCGCAGGGATTTCGAGAAGGAATAAAGCTCGTCTGTCGTAGTGATGATGTGCATGCGGGTCCGGGCGCTCGGCCTTTCCGGGCCGTTCATGGGGGTCGTTGCGCGCCCTCCGCCGGGAACCGCCCGCCGGCCGGGACGAAGAAGCCGGGGCCGGAGCGACTCGCGGGGAAGGGCGAACTTCGGCCCTTTAGCAGCAGTCGGGGTCGGCGTCACGAGGACGTTTTGGTTTTTCGGTCCCCGGCTCGCCTTGACATTAAGGGGCCGCTTCGCCACTCCGGCTCCGCCAGCCAAAAGCCCAATTTAGCGGGAGTTCACATGCACGCCTATCGCACCCATACCTGCGGCGCCCTCCGGCCTGACGCCGTCGGCCAGACCGTCCGCCTTTCGGGCTGGGTGCACAGGAAGCGCGACCTTGGCGGCCTTCTTTTCATCGACTTGCGCGATCATTACGGCGTCACCCAGCTTGTCGTGGAGCCGGAAGCGCCGTTCTTCGCCGAGGTGGAACGGGTGAGGCAGGAGAGCGTCATCTCGGTGACGGGCCGCGTCGTCGCCCGCGCCAAAGAAACGGTGAACCCGGCGATCGCGACCGGCGAGGTCGAGGTCAGGATTGAAGCCTATGAGCTGCAGTCGGCGGCGGAAGACCTGCCGCTCCCGGTGTTCGGCGAGCCCGACTACCCGGAAGACATCCGCCTCAAATACCGCTTCCTCGATCTCCGGCGCGAAACGCTTCACCGCAAGATCGAGCTTCGCTCGAAAGTCATCTCGTCGCTCCGTAGACGGATGATCGAGCAGGATTTCATCGAGTTCCAGACGCCGATCCTGACCGCGTCGTCGCCGGAAGGGGCGCGCGACTTCCTCGTGCCGTCGCGGATGCACCCCGGCAAGTTCTACGCGCTGCCGCAAGCGCCGCAGCAGTTCAAGCAGCTCTTGATGGTCGCCGGCTTCGACCGCTACTTCCAGATCGCGCCGTGCTTCCGCGACGAGGACGCGCGCGCGGACCGTTCGCCAGGCG
>JAVJPA010000291.1:0-12845 GCA_040216495.1 Amphiplicatus sp.
GCGCCTTTTCACCCTGATTTGCAGTTTCCACATGCGCTAGGATCCCATGGGCAAGTCCATCCTCTTCATCTGCAACATGAACTCCGTGCGCTCGCCGATGGCGGCTGCGCTCCTGCGCGCAGAGGCGGACGGCGCCCTCAGAGTCGATTCGGCGGGGGTCTATGAAGGCGGGCTCGATCCCTTTGTCGAAAAAGTGATGGCCGAGATCGGGGTCTCGCTTGTCGGCCATGAGCCCAAACCCGTCGGCTCGCTCGATCTTTCCAAAATCGACCTCGCCATCGTCCTGACCCCGGAGGCGGCGGCGGAGGCCCGTAAGTACCTTCCCCGTGAGCAGATTGAGTTCTGGCCGATAGAAAACCCCTCCGATGTCCGCGGCGGCACGGAGGATATCCTGAACGCTTATCGGGCCGTACGGGACGATCTGCGCCAGCGGCTCAGGGAGCGGTTTCCGCAATTCCATCAAAAGCCTTGATTTTGGCCGGGAGCGCGACCATTTTCCGGCCTCTCGGAGCCGCCTGCCTCATTGCGGGCGTACCCCATAGCATCGACCTTTCAGAAAGGGTCAGCCGCATCAGCCGCTGACGGACTGAAATATCGACGCCGGGGAGGGGCCGCCTGAATTGAGGAGCGAATGGCGAAAGAAGAACTATTGGAGTTTGAAGGCACGGTGGAGGAGCTTCTGCCGAACGCGACTTTCCGCGTGAAGCTTGAGAACGGACACGAAATCATTGCGCACACTGCCGGAAAGATGCGCAAGAACCGCATCCGGGTGCTGGCGGGCGACAAGGTGCTGATCGAAATGTCGCCCTACGACCTGACCAAAGGTCGCGTCACCTACCGTTTCAAGTAACGGGGCGCCGTGCGCCCGAAGCTGATCCTCGCCAGTTCGAGCCCCCGAAGGCTCGCCTTGCTTGAACTGATCGGCATACGCCCAGACAGCGTAGTTCCGGCCGATATTGATGAGACGCCCCGCACAGGGGAGCTCGCCTGCGATCTTGCGGGAAGGCTGGCGCGGGAAAAGGCGGAAGCTGTTGCGGCATGCGAGAAAGGCGCCTTGATCCTCGCCGCTGATACGGTAGTCGCCGTCGGACGGCGGATTCTTCCCAAGGCGGAGGACGAGGCGACGGCGCGCGAATGCCTGAAACTTCTCTCGGGCCGCGCGCACCGCGTCTACTCCGGCGTCGCGCTGGCGGGGCCAGGCGACGAGAGACGCATCAGGATCGTTGAAACGCGTGTGAAAGTTCGCCGGCTCGAAGCAGCTGATCTCGACGCCTACATCGCCAGCGGCGAATGGAACGGCAAGGCCGGCGGCTACGCTATTCAGGGGCTGTTCGCGGCGCATATCATTGAGATCATCGGGTCTCACCCGAATGTCGTCGGCCTCCCGCTCTATGAAACGGCGAACTTGCTTAAAGGCGCCGGATGGCGGGCGTGAAACGGCGCGTCCTTATCGAATGCGGCGTCGCCGAGACGCGCGCGGCCTTTCTTCTTGGCGATAAAACAATCCGTTTCTGGTTCAACCCTGCGCGCGGCGATGAGGCTTTGCCGCGGCTGCCACAGACAGACGCCATCTATTTGGGGCGGGTGCGAAGCGTTTCAAAATCGCTCGGCGGCGCTTTTATCGATCTCGGCGGAGATCGGGACGGGTTCTTGCCGGTTGGGGGAAGCGGCCAACTTCCCGCGGAAGGAGCGGCGCTGATCGTGCGAGTGCGACGTCCTGCGAGCGGCGCCAAAGGCGCAGTCCTCTCGGTCGATTGGAAGGCGGGCCTCAAAAAAGAAGGCGTCGCGTTTCATGAGGCGCAGGCGGCGCGGGCGTCAGCGCCGGCGCCGCTGGGCGAGTGGGTCGACGCTGCGATACATGCTTTCGTCTTTGCGGCTCCTGAAGCCGCTCTCGAAGAGGCGGAAGAGATTGTCGTCAACGATGTCGCCGCCGCGAAACTGGTGCAGGATTACGCCGTCAATCAGGTCAGTATCGAAGACAATCCATTTGAAACCTATGGCGCCGCCGAAGCGTTGGAGCGTTCGCTGGAGCGCACGATTGGCCTCTCAGGCGGCGCGCGCCTCACTTTCGATCAGGCCGAAGCCATGACCGTCGTCGACATTGATTCCGGCGCCGCGGGGGACGGCGCATCGGGCCGCCTCAACGACAAGGTCAATGTCGCGGCCGCGAAAATGCTGCCTGCGGAATTTTTGCGGCGGAGTATTGGCGGGCGGATTGTCGTCGACTTTCTTCCTCCATCCGGCGCGGAGGCGCGGAAAAAACTAACCGAGATTTTGATACAGGCGAGCCGCGGCGTTTTTGAGATGAGGCTTGGAAAGCTATCCGCAGACGGAGTGTATGATATCACGGCGCCGCGAACGCAGTTATCGCTGCTGGAGCGGGCGACTGAACAGGCGGGCGACGGCTGGCCGGTTCCGGGCCGCCGTTTTACGCTCGACTGGGCGGCGAAACGCGCCATAGGCGCGCTTGAAGGAGCGCTCGCGACGCGCCCTTCCGGGCGGCCGCGGCTTATTGTCGGAGCAGGCATTGAGGCCTATCTGAGAACGAAGCGCCCGCAATGGGCCGATCGTCTCACTGCGCGATATGGCGCGCGCTTCACCATCGCGCCCGACGACAAACTTGAGGAGCGAAGTTTTGACCTCGCCGAATAATTCTGTCGCAGGGCCGCTTTGCCCGATTTGTCGCAAGCCGGTTGCTGAAGAGTACGCGCCCTTCTGCTCAAAACGCTGCGCCGACGTCGATCTGCACCGCTGGCTGTCGGGCGGGTATGCGATCCCAGCAGTAGAGACAGATGAAGAGGCTGATCTGGAAACCGAGGACTAGCCCTGGTTAGCGCCGTTGATCTTGAAAATAGATGTGATAACATCTCATTCCGGAGGGGAGCGAGATGTTATCAAGGGTTGTGCAGTCGCGTTCTGTTGCGCGTGCGGATGCGTGATGGCGAAAACGCGCGCGCTTACCCGCAACGAACAGTTGGTGCTGAGCCGGCTTGAGCAGTCGGACAGGCCGCTCGGCGCCTATGAGATTCTCACTCAGGTGATGTCGGAGGGGATAGCGGCGCCGAACAGCGTTTATCGCGCGCTGCGTCAGCTCATCGCGCTCGGTCGGGTGCGAAAGATCGCAAGCATCAGTGCTTATGCGGCGCGACGATTCGACAGCGAAGGCGAGATCGGCGCGTATATTATCTGCCGGCGCTGCGGTCGCGCAATCGAAAAGCCAGTGTCGCGCGAAGCGCTTGCGCCGCTGCTCGCCAATGACGCCATCAGCGTCGATTCAATCTTTATCGAAGCGTTCGGAACATGCGCGCGCGATGATTGCGGCGCCCCGCCGGAAGGTAGCGATCAATCCTGAACGTATAAAAGGCCCGCCTGGCGCGAGGCGGGCCTTTAAAGCATAGAGTCGGAATGGTTAGAGAACTGCGCCGAACTTCACGGATTTTGCGAAGCTCTCTTGTTCGGCGGCTTCAAGTTTGCCGTCACTGTTGACATCAGCGGCCTTGAAATCGGCGACGCGCGCTTCGATGAACTGCTTCTCGCTCACCGTTTCCTTGTTCTGCGCAAGACCGATGAACTGCTGCTCGGCGGTTTCCACATCGATGTCGCCTTCGGCGATCTGGCCTTCGGCGTCAACGGACGCCTCTGCAGTCATCGTCGCCGGCAAGTCCGTCGCGCTTTCAATCGCATTCTCCGCATCTGCAACCGTATCTTGCGCCGCGCCGACAGTGTCGTTCAGCGCGGACTCGGCCGTGGCGTGCGCGGCAGCGGCCGCAGCGAGGAATTCGCTTTTCTCGATTTTCGCGTCACCGTTGACGTCAATCATGGCGAACTCGGCTTTGGCGAAGGCTTTGGCTTCTTCCTTGGTGGTCACAGAAAGCGCGTCAAGGGCGACATTTTCCTCGGCCATGGCTTGCGGCGTGTATTGCGGGGCCGTCGCCATGTCATCGGTCGACTGGGCGAAGGCGGCGCTGGCCAGCACTGTCGCGGAAGCGGTCACGATCATCAAACGTTTCATAGTCTTTCTCCTCCATTAGCCCGTTGCGAACCGTCTCAAACAGACGATTCCGGCAGGACCTCAGTTAAGGAAGGTTGGGACACGGATTGTAGTTAAGCATTCGTCATTACCGGCCTGTCATTTCCGCCGCGTCTTTCGGGCGAATAATGAGCAAATGTTAATTGAAGCAGACGCTTTAAGCCCTGGCGACGCCTCCGTCATAGATCGTTCGAATATCGACCGAAGAACGCAGGCCGATATGAGCGAAATTTTCTTCGAGCCACTCTTCCGCGATCGCGCGTCCGCGCTCTTTCAGTTCAGTAAGAAACGCCCAGTCGACATTGAATTTGCTTGCGATTGAAAGATCGGTCAGCGCCTTGTCGCTGCGGATCGAATGAATGCGGACATTGCGGAGCCGGTCGCGATATTCGTCCTTGATCCACCCGTCGTCGAGAAGCTTTTGGACGAACCCGATCGCCCTTAGCTCGCGCAGCAACGAAGAGTTGAAGCTGATTTCATTGATCCGGTTCATGATCTCCGGCGAGGTGAGCGGCACGTCAGGGCGCTCCAGCGGATTCACATGAATGATGACCACGTCGTTCGATTCGGCTTCGTAGAAAAAGGGAAAGAGCACGGGATTTCCCATATACCCGCCGTCCCAGTAATGCTCGCCGTCGATTTCGACCGCCTTGAACAGGAAGGGTAGGCAGGTCGAGGCCATCACCACATCGAGCGATATTTCCGCCGTGCGGAAAACGTGAACCTTGCCGGTGCGCACATTCGTGGCCGAGAGATAAAGCTGCGCCGCGTTGCAAGCGTTGAGACTGTCGAAATCGATCAGGTCGTCAAGAATATCCTTGAGCGGATTAAATCCGAACGGGTTAAACTGGTACGGCGACAGTGTGCGCGTGAAGGCGTCGAAGGCGAGATAGGAAAGAGAATTATCGAGATTGAACGCGCCGAGCGCGATATCGAATGTCGTGCGGCGCACCGGGCTGTAGAGCGCGCCGGCATCGCTGATTTTGCGCCAAAGAGTATCGAGCATCTGGCGGCCGCCTTCGCAGCCGCCCTTGTGAATGCCGTAGGCGAGGGCGACGGCGTTGACCGATCCTGCGCTGGCGCCCGAAATCGAATCGACCTCGATGCGGTCGTCCTCGAGCAGCCGGTCGATGACGCCCCAGGTGATGGCGCCGTGCGCGCCGCCCCCTTGAAGGGCGAGATTGATGGGTTTTGCGGCGGGTTTCGTCACGCCCTTATTTCGCGACCCAGCCGCCGTCGATCTGATACGCGGCGCCGGTCATTGATGCGGCCTGTTTTGACGCGAGGAAGCAGGCAAGCGCGCCGACCTGCTCAACGGTGACGAACTGTTTTGTCGGCTGAGCTTCGAGAATGACTTTTTGGATGACTTCCTCTTCGGTCATGCCGCGCGCTTTCGCGGTATCCGGTATCTGCGCTTCGACCAGCGGGGTTTTCACATAACCCGGGCAGATGGCGTTGCAGGTGACGCCGAACTCGGCGCCTTCGAGAGCGATAGTCTTCGTGAAACCGACGATGGCGTGCTTCGCGGCGACATAGGCAGACTTGAACGGCGAAGCGACGAGCCCGTGCGCCGACGCGATGTTGATGATGCGTCCGAACTTTCGGTCCTTCATGCCTTTGAAAACCGCTTTCGTCGTATGGAACGCGGACGTGAGGTTGATGGCGATGATCGCATCCCATTTGGTTTCAGGAAAATCCTCGATCGGCGAGACATGCTGGATGCCGGCGTTGTTAACGAGCACGTCAACCTGTCCGAACGCTCCTGCGGCCTCTTCGATCAGCGCGCGAATTTCTTCCGGCCTGGTCATGTCCGCGCCGTTATAGCGGACCGTAACGCCGTATTTTTCTTCCAGGCGCGCGCGCGTCTTTTCGATCTCGCTCTTGTCGCCGAAGCCGTTGAGCATGACGTTCATGCCTTCGGCGGCGAAAGCGTCGGCGATGCCGAGACCGATGCCGCTGGTCGATCCGGTGACGACCGCGTTGAGGCGTTTGGACATGGGGAACCTTTCTCTTGTCGAGGACGCTTTTCGCAGGCGCAACATAAGCCTCGAAGCGGCGATCTGCAAACCGCCTGACGTGGCGCAAGGGACGCGCGCGGCCTATGCTGTAACTATCAAAAGGGAGGTCGGAATGCGCGTTTTCTCGCTCGCGTTTCTAGCAAGCGTATTCGCCGGCGCCGCCGCGCCCGCCGCCGCGCAACTCGCTATCACGACGTTCGGTTCGACGGACGCCAAGGCCTGTTACGATGACGCCAATGACGGGTTCACCGCTGACGCCGAAAACTGCGACAAAGCGCTTCGCACGCAGGCGATGACCAGCAGGGACCGCCAGGCGACCCGGGTCAATCGCGGGATCGTGTACAACAGGGCGGGCCGCTACGCCGACGCCATCGCTGATTTCGACGCAGCGCTGGACGACGATCCGGACCTTGCGGAAGCATGGCTGAACCGCGGCAATTCGCTGCTGTTGACAGGCCGCGCCGATGAGGCGCTGGAAAATTATCAAGCCGCGCTCGATTACGGCATCAGCAAGAAGCACGTCGCCTGGTACAATATCGGCCTCGTTTACGAGAAGAAGAAAGACACGGCGAAAGCGCGCGAGGCTTTTGAAAAGGCGCTTGAGGCCAGTCCGGAGTTTGCGCTGGCGCAGCAAAAACTGGCCGAAATGGGCAGTTAGAGCTGCGGCTATTCCAAGGGCGGCGCGTTTCGGCTAGCTGACGGGAATTGTTTCACTCAGAAAGCGCGGCCGTTCATGTCCTTCGTCTCTCATCTCGAATGTTCAATCACCGGCAAGCGTTATGAGGCGGGCCGCATTCATGGGCTGTCCGAGGCCGGACGGCCGTTACTGGTGCGCTACGATCTGGACAAGCTCGCCGCAGGCGTGACGAAGGAGGCGCTCGCGAAACGGACTGAGGGGTTCTGGCGCTACCGCGAGTTTCTCCCTGTCAAGAAAGAGGAAAACCGCGTTTCGCTCGGCGAAGTGGTGACACCGCTGATCCGTACAAAGAAGATAGAAAAAAGACTCGGCGGCGGCGAGCTTCTGATCAAGGACGAGGGACGGTTGCCGACCGGTTCTTTCAAGGCGCGCGGGCTCGCGCTCGCCGTCGCCATGGCCAAAGAGTTCGGGCTCGACCATCTCGCCATGCCGACTAACGGCAACGCCGGCGCCGCGCTCGCAGCCTACGCCTCGCGCGCAGGCATGCGTTCGACGATCTTTTGCCCCGACGACACGCCTGCTGTGAACGTAGAAGAGATTGCGTTGCAGGGCGGCGATGTCTGGCGCGTCAACGGGCTCATCAACGATTGCGGCAAGATTGTAGGAGCGGGAAAAGACAAAGTCGGCTGGTTCGATGTTTCGACCCTCAAGGAGCCGTACCGTATCGAAGGCAAGAAGACGATGGGTCTCGAGCTTGCCGAACAGCTCGACTGGACGCTGCCCGACGTCATCTTCTATCCGACCGGGGGAGGCACCGGGCTCATCGGCATGTGGAAGGCGTTCGACGAGCTTGAGAAGATCGGCTGGATCGGCGCCGAGCGTCCGCGCATGGTCGCCGTGCAGGCGGCGGGCTGCGCCCCGATCGTGCGCGCATGGGAAAAAGGCGAGGAACACGCCCCGCTCTGGGAGAATGCGGCGACGATCGCCGCCGGCATCCGCGTGCCTGTCGCTGTCGGCGATTTCCTAATAATTCGCGCAGTGCGCGAATCTCAGGGCTTCGCCATAGCCGTCGAAGACGACGATATTCTCGATGCGCAACAGGAAATGGCGCGGGAAGAGGGACTGCTGCTGTGTCCGGAAGGCGCGGCGACTTACGCCGCTTACAGACGATCATTGGCGGAAGGCCTTGTTTCGCGACGGGACCGTATCGTTCTCTTCAACTGCGCGACAGGGTTAAAATACGAGATGCCGCCCGTCTCGAAGTTTATTGATCGCGCGCTGCCCGTCGACTATTCCTTGTTTCGGTAGGCTGAGGAACAATTCCTTTCAATTCCCCAGCCAGTTGCGTTGTGGTGTCTGGGGGAAATGATGCGCTGGATTCTTCGAGCGGGAAGTGGGGCCGCTATTGGACTGCTCGCCGCGTGCAGTACGATCTCACTGTCCCAAGCGCCTGCGGTTTACAATCCATTTCTCGATTCCGGGATAGCCGCCGGATGGCCGTCTGGCGATATTGAAGCGCATCGCGTCGCATTCATGACGGCGCTTGATGCGCCTTCGGGAGAAAAGGTCGAGTGGGCCGGCGAGCGTGCGCGTGGCAGCATCGCTGCTAATGAAGCGCGCATCGTGCTGACTGCGGACGAACCGGAAGGCAAGCCCGCGCCTGTCGGACTGCGCACCATCGGCGCCATGGAGATGAATCTCGGGATTCACGTTCTAACGAGCAATGCAAATCTGCGTCTTGGTCCGTCAACAGACGATGCTGTCGTTACGACGCTGAAGGCCGGAACGCGGGTGGATGTCGTCGGACGGCTCGTCCGCGCGCCCTGGGCGCTGGTCGCTCAGAACGGACGCGTGCGCGGCTACGTGTTCGACGAACTGATAACGCAGCCGGCGGGTGCGGTGTCGCGCCTCGCGGGGGCGGCGCTGGGGACGCCGGTATATTGCAGAAGCGTCGAGCAAACGGCGTCGGTAGGCGAAACGGCGTCGGAGTGGCGAAGCATCGCATGCAAGGCGCCGGACGGCTGGCGCGTGACGGCGCATTAACGCAGGCGTCTGGACATACGCTTTCGGCGAAGCTATCAAGGGCTTTCAAAGCAGGAGTCTTCAAGCCGTGAAAATCTAAGTCAGATCCGAGAGGGAAGGCGCGCGATGCGCCGGGCGCGGATCGTTACCCGTCTGAGTTTTCCCCATTATGGAGTCTGGCATGGCTGAAAGCTTGCGCCCTTATTTCAATTCCGGTCCCGATCCGTCGCGCGTCCATCCTATGGACGGGATCGAACGTGTCGCGTTTTTGCGGCCTGTCGTGGACGACCCGTTGATCGAGATCGGCGATTATACCTATTACGACGACCCGGACGGGCCGGAGACATTCGCCGAACGCTGCGTTCTTTATCATTATCCGCACATGGAGGAACGCCTTGTCATCGGCCGGTTCTGCGCTATTGCGACAGGCGTTCGTTTCATCATGAGCGGCGCCAATCATGCGCTTGATGGGTTTTCGACCTATCCTTTTTCGATCTTCGGTAGAGGCTGGGAAGATCCGGCGCAGAATTGGAAGAAAGACGGACGAGGCGACACTGTCGTCGGCAACGATGTCTGGATCGGCATGGGCGCAACAATAATGCCCGGCGTTTATATCGGCGATGGCGCCATCATCGGCGCGCGAGCCGTCGTCGCTAGCGATGTTCCGCCTTATGGCGTCTCTGTCGGCAATCCCGCGGAAACGGTCAGGCGCCGTTTTAACGGCTCGACGATAACCCGCCTGCTGCATGTGGCGTGGTGGGACTGGCCCGCGGAAAAGATCACGCGCAACCTTGCTGCGATCCGCGGGGGCGATATCGATGCGCTGGAGAGGGCGACATAGGTGTCGCCCTCATCCAAAGCACTCTTTCAGGAAGCCGAGAAACGACGCCCACGAACGGTCGGCGGCGTTCTTGTTGTAGACGGTGCCGAAATCGGGGTCGTTCGCTTCCGTATTCATGAAGGCGTGCATGGCCCCGCCATGGGCGAGCAGGCGCCAGTCGGCATTCGCCGCAGTCATTTCCTTGCCGAAGACGACGACATCTTCCGGCGGAACCATCGGGTCGTCCCAGCCGTGATAGGCGATGATTTTCGCTTTAATCTTGTTGCCGGCGGTGTTGCCGGGCGCGCCAAGAATGCCGTGGAAGCTTGCAACGCCTTTTACATCCGCGCCTGTGCGGGCGATGTCGAGAACGCAGAGCCCGCCGAAGCAAAATCCCATGGCGACGATCTTCGCCGGATCGATCTCCGGCAGGCCTTTGACGACGTCGAGGACATGCAGCAGGCGCGATTGCAGCCTGGGGCGATCTGAAGCCAGCGGCGACATCAGCGCCTGACATTCCTCCTTGGTCGAACCGGTGACTCCCTTGCCGTATAGATCGAGCGCAAAGGCGGCGTAGCCATGCTTGGCGGTTTCCTTTGCGAAACCGATCTCCCCCTGCGTGCGTCCAGCCCATGCGTGCGAGATGAGGACGACGGGTCGCTTGCCGCTTTGCGCATCGTCGAAAGCCAGTATGCCTTCGAGCGCAGTTCCGTCATGCGCGTATTCCACAGGGCGCGTGGTGATCGCCATTCGTCCTCCTCCGTTTTAACTGCGAGCGCAGAGTAGAAAAGCGAGCTGCGCGCGACAAGAATAAGGCCGCCCCTCGGGTGAAGGGGCGGCCTTGGCGCCGATAGGGGCGGGGAGAGAGGCGTTATCGGCGCAAAATAATCCAGAGGGCGTGGATGATGCCGGGGATGTAGCCGAGAAGAGTCAGCACGACGTTTATCCAGAACTGCGTTGTGAATCCGACCTGCATCGCGACCCCGACAGGGGGCAGAATAATCGAAAGAATGATGCGCAGAATGTCGGCGCCGGCGTTGTCAGTGGACGGGGTCGCCATAGGGGTCCTCCTTCTGGAAGCGGTGAGTCAATGCGGGCGCGCCGCAGGCGAGACGAGCGAAACAACTTGTCCGGACGGCAACACGGCGGTCTTGGGCGTAATGCGCGCGATCTGCGGCGCGAACGATTTCAGAATCTCGACCATTGAACGTCGACTTGCTGGCGCATCGATCGCGTCGCGGCGGGCCAGGTCGCGCTGCGTTTCAAACTGCAACGCCGTGTTATCCGGAAGGATAATGAATACGGATTTGCTATGACTGTCTGCGCGGGACATCGTCGTCTCCCTTCTTGTCTGATGCAGACAGAGGGGACGGACAAAAGTTCCGTAAAGACGGTGAAAATCCGCCGGGCTACTCGCCCTGACCGCCTATCCGGCTGATTTTCAAGGTATTTGTCTTGCCAGGCCGCCCGAACGGGTAGCCGGCGAGAATGATGATGCGCTCGCCGTCCTTTGCGCCGTGATCGCTGGCGATCTGGTCGGCCTTTTCGAGCATCTCGTTAAAATCCGAAATATCCTCGGTGATCGTCGGCGTCAGGCCCCAGTGCAGCGCGAGACGCCGGCCGACATCGGGGCTCGGCGAGGCGGCGATGATGGCGCAACGCGGCCGGTCGCGCGACAGCCGGCGCGCGGTCGATCCCGTCTTGGTGTAGGCGACGGCGAAACGGCAATCGAGCACCTCGGCGATGCGCGTCGCGGAAAGCGTGATGGCGTCGGCTGTCGTATAATCCGTATCGGGATCGGCGGCGCTTTTGAAGGCGGCGGATTCGGAATCGCTTTCCGTCGCTTTGATGATCCGGTCCATAATGGCGACAGCGGTCGGCGGATGGCGCCCGACCGCGGTTTCGGCCGACAACATGACGGCGTCGGCGCCTTGAAAAACGGCGACAGAAACGTCGGTCGCCTCGGCGCGGGTCGGGGCGATCTGCTCGACCATAGATTCGAGCATGTGCGTTGCGACGATGACCGGCTTGCCGGCTGCGCGGCAGGCGCGCACGATGCGCCGCTGGATCCCCGGCACCTGTTCGGGCGGCAGCTCCACGCCGAGGTCGCCCCGCGCCACCATAATGGCGTCAGAAAGCTCGATAATGCCGGCGAGTTGATCGACGGCGGTCGGCTTTTCGATTTTGGAGATGATCCCCGCCTTGTCTCCGATCAGTTCGCGCGCTTCGGCGACGTCTTCGGGTCGCTGAACGAAGGAGAGCGCCACATAGTCGACGCCAATCTCCAGCGCGTGCGCAAGATCGGCGCGGTCCTTTTCTGTCAGCGCAGAAATGGGAAGCTGTCGGCCCGGCAGGTTTATGCCTTTGCGGTTGGTGAGCTTGCCGGGCGTATCGGCGCGAGCGACGACGGTATCTTTGTTGCGCGATTTCACCGTGAGTTGCAGTTTGCCGTCGTCCAATTTCAGGATGTCTCCCGGCTGAAGGACGTCGATGATTTCCGGATGCGGAATAGGGATGACATCCGCGTCTGATGAGTCCTTGGCGAGAACAAGCCGGTATTCGGCGCCGTATTTGAGGTCGATCCCGTCGTCCTTCAGAACGCCGGTGCGGATCTTCGGCCCCTGAAGGTCGGCGAAGACGGCGATGGGCGCGCCCGTTTCGGCTTCGGTTTCGCGAATGGCGCGCATAATCGCGCGGGTCTTGTCATGGTCTCCATGACTGAAATTCAGCCGGAAAACGTCGACGCCCGCCTGATGGAGCAACCTCAGTATCGAGGGCGACGAGCTCGCCGGTCCGACGGTTGCGACGATCTTGCAGTAACGGTTGCGCATGGAGACTCCGAAGCTGGGGGGCTGCCGGCACCCTAACGCGCTTCGGGAGAATCGCGACGAAAAACTGCGCTGTCCTAGCCTGAAATCCGCTTCTTTGCTGTCCGGTACTGATCAACCAGGCGGTCGATATAGACGCCGGCAGGTTCGACGGCCTTTACCGCGCCGATGCCCTGGCCAGAGCCCCAGATGTCCTTCCAGGCCTTGGCGGCGGAATTGCCGCCTGAGCCGAAATCCATTTTCGACGGATCGCTTTGCGGAAGATTATCAGGGTCGAGGCCGGCGGCGATGATCGACGGTTTAAGATAATTTCCATGCACGCCAGTGAAAAGGTTCGTGTACACAATATCGTCCGCCACGCCGTCGACGATGGCGTGTTTGTATGTTTCGCTGGCATTGGCCTCTTCGGTCGCGACAAACGCCGAGCCGATATAGCCGAAATCGGCGCCCATCGCCTCGGCGGCGAGGACGGCGTCGCCCGTCGCGATGG
>JAVJPA010000292.1:0-4278 GCA_040216495.1 Amphiplicatus sp.
GAAACGCGGATCGATTCAAGAACCGCATCGGAATTCACATTAGGACCGCCGAACGGATTGAAGGCGCTAGGCGTCATCAGTGAAACGCTCTGCTGGAGCAGGGTTTTCGAGATGCGGTTGAACTCTTCGTCGGCGACCGTCGCCTTAGAATAGCCGAGCGCATATTCCCAGTCCCAGCCGTGCAACTCCCCGCGCAAACCGCCAAGAATACGCCACATGCTTTGATCGACTTCGATTATGCGCGGCCCCATTTCCAACGGACGGTAGCCTTCAATGACAATGTCGAGACCTTCCGCCGGCGCATCGATGCCGGGCAACCGGTTGGGGCTTCCGACCGGGCCGAACGGATTCCAGTAGCTCGAAGCCGGCACGATAATCAGCGCCAGCGAGGCGTCGGTCGGCCCGGCCGCCCGCTGCGTTTTCACGAAGGAATCGTAGTAGAGTCCTTCCGCGAAAAATTCGAGATTCTCGGCGAACTCGTGAGTGAAAGACGCCGCAAATGAAGTCCGGCGAGTTTTCGGAATTGCGGTTTCGTCAGCAATGAAATCATAGCGCAGTTCGCGCTCCTGCGCGCCGTCATCGAGTTCTACGCCCTGTGTCGTCGGCACGCCGCCCGCAAAGCCGTCCGGCTGCATGTGGAAGAGACCGGCGGTGTTAGTGATGTTCGCGCCGCCCTGCCGAACCCGAACGCCGCTGAAAGTACCATCCGGGTTGAGAACGCCGGCCGTGAAACGCCCGTATGGGCCGATAGTCGAACGGTTGTCCCACTGCGTATTGCCGGTGAAGGGATCCGGCACAAGTTCGCGGCGATCGAGCGTGCCGAACCACGAGTCTTCAATGTCGGTGTACTGAACTGGCGAACGCTGATAGTGTGACCCGCCCAGCGAGATCGCCGTCCGCCCGTCATCGGACTTCCAGCCGGCGCGCCCGCCGATTGTCCATTCCTCAAGACTATGCTCGGTCGAGGCGCCGAATTTTCCGGAAAGGTAAAGCCCCTCGTAATCGTCATAGAGCGAGAAGTTGACGACGCCAGCGATAGCGTCGGCGCCATAGAGCGCCGAGGCGCCGTCGCGCAACACCTCGACACGGTTAATCATGGTCGCCGGAATGGCGTTGACGTTAAAGAACGTCACCGGCACCGAGCCGACCGCTTCGTTGGCGGGGTGAGCCGCAACGCGCCTGCCGTTCAACAGAACAAGCGTGCTGCCTGAGCCGACGCCTCGAAGGTTGATGCCGGCGACGTCGCCGCGCGCGCCGTTGGTGCCGGTGTTGTTGTCGCGAAATTCGAAATCGCCCACTGCGGGAATGTTGGCGAGAAGATCGCCCGTGCTATCCGAACCGAAAACGTCGAGCGCATCGCGGTCGACGACGGTCACCGGCAGCGCGCCGCTGTCGGCGACGCCCTGGATGCGCGATCCGACAACGACCACCTCGTCAGCCGGCGGCGGCGCCGGATCTTGAGCGATGGCGGTCGCGGTCGTCGCGAGCGAAGTCAGCGCAGTGCTTAGAAAAAATCGCGAGGCTTTCATGGGTTTATCCCCTCCTGACGCTTCAGCAATGGGTCGGAGCGATACGGTGATCACGCCGCCCTCGGTCAGGCCGCCCAGCAACTCAGTACCCTCGAACATCGCATCGAGCGCGCGCTCAATAGAATAGCGCCCATCGACAGGGTTCGAGGTGACGGATGCAACGTCTTGGGTTTGAAACAGAACCGACCGTCCATAGGAACGGGCGAGGGACTTTACGGCGTCCTCAGCATTCTGTTCCGGGATGCTTATGCGCGCACGTGTGCCTGACTTCTCCGACGCATTCGCGTGCGGGGAAACCATGAGAAAACACAATACCCACCCTAGCGCTGCGCATTGGATAACCAACCGCATCCCGGTCAAACCTATCGTCGTTACAGTCGTCGCTTCGCAAGACGGCCATATTAACCAGTCTGCGCGAGCAACAAAACCCGCCAGTCGCGTCGAGGAATTAGCGCACGCGCTGCGTAACTGTTGCAAAAATGTGTCTACCAGCGCAGAGAGCGGCGCTATTGGGCCTGCCGCGAATGCAGCAGAATCCTGTTATCGCCGGCGCGCTCGACCCTGACGCCCAGATCTTCAAGCGCTTCAAGAAGCGCTTCGGGATCGCTGGTTTCAAAAATTCCGCCGAACTTCATGGCCCTCAAGTCCGCATCGACGATCTCGACCTGTACAGGATTGTAGCGGTTGATTTCGTCCACGACCTCCTGAAGCGGCGTATCCGAAAAGTCGAAAACGCCGTCAGTCCATGACAATTTCCGTTGCAGCTCGCGCGGAGCGATCAGTGCGACGGGAACTGTTTGTTGCGCTGATATCTCGGCGGGAATCTGCGCGGATGTCAGCGCCTGCCCAGCCTTCAGAAGAACGGCCTGGGTTTCGCGCTGAGGCTTTTCGGCCTCGTCCCGGCCTTGTGCAGGCTTGGCGGCGCCGGCTTTAGACTTGGCCGCCTGAACGACCTTGGCGAAACTCACCACGCCTTCGATAACGGACAACTCCGTCACCTGCTCGCGCAACCGCACGATGAAAGACGTGCCGATCGCTTCGGCCGCCGTTTCGCCGGAATAGACGACAAACGGCCTGTCAGGGCTATGCGCCACATTGAAGACGGCCTCGCCCCTGAGAAGGTGCACGCGGCGCATTGTTTCGCCGTAGTCGACTTCAATTGTCGTGTCGGTGTTGAGCTTCATGGTGGTGCCGTCGGAAAGGCGCACCAACCGATATTCGCCGACCGCCGTTTCATAGCGGGCGGGCTCAGGCGCCGAGAGAAGCAGGATAGACGGCGCAAAGAAAACGCCGGCGGCGACGAAACAAGCGGTCACCATCGACGCTACAGCGACCAAGCGACCGGTTTTGCGCGCTCGTGGTTTGCGGAGCCCGCTGTCGGCGGACGCCGCACGGGCCAACGGTTCCGCCATCTCGGTGAGAACGCTCAGCCGGCGCGACAACGCCGCCATTGCCCGCATTTCCTTCGCATGCGCAGGGCTGCGACCCATCCATTCTCGGAATGCGGCGAGATCGGCGCCCGACAGATCGCCGGACTCGAGTTGCGCCAGCCACGCGCTGGCTTCAGCGGTGATCTCCCGGTTGGCGTTGATGCTTGAACGCTCAGACATGAAAACTGTGCTCGTTAACCCTTAAACTCGCGGCGAAGCGCAGCGCTCTTCTTTTGAGGCGCTTCTTCCGTTTCCTCTTCCCGCAGCATCCTCTCGCGGCATCGTCTCAAGCCTAAAGCGACGTGCTTCTCGACGGTGCTCACCGCAATATCCAGCTTGCGGGCGATCTCCTTGTGCGAAGCGCCATAAACATGCTTCATCACAAACACCTTCTGGCATTGGGGCGGCAAGGTCTCCACCGCTTCCCAGAACAACCGCATTTCCTCCCGTCCGGCGACCACATCGTCTATAGCGGGCTCGTCCGATACGTACGATTGCGGGTCGAAATCATCCAGTAGCGCCATGGTCATTTTCGAGCGCCGCTCAAGCTCGGTCCGGGCGACATTCTTGGCGATTCCCACCAGGAACCTGCGCGGTTCCTTGATTTCGACGCGCTTTTCGGCTTCCAGAGCGCGTAAAATCGTTTCCTGCGTGAAATCGGCGATGTCGAGCTGCCGGATTGAATAGCGCCGCAAGATGTTGGCGATCATCCCCTTATTCGCCTCGAAGACTCCGAAGATGCGGGAGGGCTTCGCTTTTGAAACAGGCTTCTTAACCATCGTCCCTCTGACGTTCCGCCCGGCCCGCTGATCTTCGGCCCGCGGAGCGAACCACTCATCTTACCCCGCGAGCGTCCCGGGCGAAAACGGAATTTCCATGCGGCTGGGCGATTTTTCCGCGCATCGGACTAGAGGATCATACAAATTGACGTTGAGCTTTTTCACGCCATGCTCCGCCTTTTCAAAGGAGAATCGGGGCGGCAAATGACGTCGATCTTTCACCGCGCGCCAAGTGCGCAGTTAGCAAAAGCGGTCGGCGGCGACGGCGTCTATCTCTTCGATCAGGAAGGCAAGCGCTATCTCGACGGCTCCGGCGGCGCAGCGGTTTCCTGCCTCGGTCACAATCATCCGCGCGTCATCGAGGCGATCAAGCAACAGCTCGATAAGCTCGCCTACGCGCACACCGCTTTCTTCACCAGCGAGCCCGCCGAAAAGCTCGCCGAACTGCTTATCAGCAAGGCGCCAGCTTCGTTCGGCAAAGTCTATTTTCTCTCCGGCGGGTCTGAGGCTGTCGAAACGGCCCTCAAACTGGCGCGCGCT
>JAVJPA010000293.1:0-4184 GCA_040216495.1 Amphiplicatus sp.
CGAGATGCTGGAGCAGGCGGTCGCCGACCTGCAGGCGCGCGCGCCGTCCGCGGCCTCGAGCGCGGTCCGCATCGGTCAGCTCGAACAGCAGATCCAGACGCTGACGGGACGCATCGAACAGCTCTCCTATGAGCTCGAACAGGCCAATGCGCGCCTCGACTCCATGAGCGCGGCGCTCGCCGGCGACACGCTCGGCGCGGCGGAGTACGGCCAGCCGGGATACCAGCCGGGCGCAGGCGCGCCGAGCGGCCCCGTCCGGCTCGGCCCCGGCGCGCAAGCGCCGGGCGCGGGCGATCCGATCGCCGACCGCATCGCGGAAACCTCCGGCGACGAAAGCGAAGTCGCGCTGCCCTTCGATCCGAACGAAGCCTTCGATTACGCCTCGTCGTTCCTCCTGCGCGGCGATTACCCACGGGCGCAGACGGCGTTCGAGATGTATGTGGAGGCGTTCCCCAATCATCCGCGCACGGCCGAAGCGCAGTTCCGTCTCGGAGAGATCTATCTCGCCACCGGCGCCAACGCCGACGCCGCCGATACGTTCATCGCCCATATCAAGAGATACCCGAACGATCCGCGCGCGGCGGAGGCGTACCTGAAGCTCGGCACGGCGTTCTCGCGCCTCCAGAAAAACACCGAGGCCTGCCAGGTGTTCAAGTCCATGCGCGGCAAGTTCCCGAACGCCGCTCCCGCCGTGACCCAGCGCGTCGACATCGAGATGGGCCGGATCAACTGCCGGTAGGCTGCATGGCGTCATCCCGGATGCGATGCGGCGCGGAGCGCCGCTTCGCTGATCCGGGATCGCTATCGGCCTTGGCGCGTCGTGGGGGCGTGGCGCGAACCTGTTTGATCTCCCGGGCCTGCATCGCATCATCTTCGATGCTGCCCCGACCGCGAAGGCGGTCGAATAATAACTTGCTCGCATTCGCTTGCGGGCGCCTTTGATGACGCAGTTCTGCACCGTCTGCGAAAGTAAGCTCCCATGCCCGCCCCGCTCGCCATCGACGATTACCGCGCGACGCTCGCCGCCCTCGGCGTTCCGCGACGCTACGCCGTCGCCGTCTCCGGCGGGCGCGATTCCATGGCGTTGATGCGGCTCGCGGCGGAAGATGCGAAAACCGGCGCGGACGTGCTCGCGCTCACCGTCGATCATGGGCTGCGCGCAGGCGCGCGCGCGGAGGCCGAACAGGCGGCGCAATGGTGCGCGGCCGCCGGCCTGCCGCATCGCCTTCTCGTCTGGGAAGGCGACAAGCCGGCGACGGGCAAACAGGATGCGGCGCGCCGCGCGCGTTATCGCCTCCTCGCGTCCGAAGCCGAGCGCGAAGGTTTTCCGGCGATCCTCGCCGCTCACACGGCTGACGATCAGGCCGAGACCGTGTTCATGCGGCTCGCCCGCGGCGCCGGGCCGCAAGGGCTTTCCGGCATGGCGCCCGTCTCGCGCATCGCCGCCGGCGCCGGCGCGCCGCTGATGCTCGTTCGTCCGCTCCTCGGCGCGACGCGGGAGGCGACGCGCGCGACCTGCGAAGCGTTCGCCCAATCTTTTATAGACGATCCGTCCAATGACGATCCGGCGTATGAGCGCGTCCGCGCCCGCGCGCTGCTCGCCGCCCTCGAAGAACAAAAGCTTCTGACGCGCGACGCGCTTCTCAAAACCGCCGCGCGCGCCCGCGCCGCAAGCGCCGTTATCGCCGACGCGCAGGAACGCGCTTTCGCCGGAGCGGCGGGATGCTTTCACGCGGGCGGCTGGGCGAGTCTCGCGGCGCGCCGAGTCGACGCCGCGTCGGCGGGCATGATCGCGCGCCTCATCGGCGCGGTTTCGGGAGGCGAACATGCGCCGGGCGAGGACGAAGCGCGCGCGGCGCTCGCCGCCGCCGAAGAAACCGGCGCCGCGACTCTTGGCGGCGCGCTCTTGAAACGGCGGGGGGAAACGCTGTTCGTGCTGCGCGAGCCCGCGGCGCTGCTCGGTCGGGCCGGGGTCGCGCCCATGGCGCCGCTCAATGTCGCGCCCGGCGCGCGCGCGCTGTGGGACGAGCGGTTCATCGCGGAGAACCGGGCCAGGACCGCCGCCAGCCTCGCCCCGCTCGGTCCCGACGGCCTCGCGGCCCTCGGGCCTGCGACCAACGTCGGACGCGGACTTTTTGACGCGCCCGACGAGGCGCTCGTCGCTGCGCCCGACGCTTTTTTCCGCGAGAAGAGCCCGCTCGCCCTCAAACCGCTCGCGGAAGAGCGCTTTTTCGCCCCCATTCTGCGTTTTTCTTAAGCCTCCCATCGTCTGCTGAGCGGGGAAGGATCGTTAAGATTGACGCAAATGTGACGGGCCCCCGTGGCGCCCGGCTTTCTTAACTCCTATCTTGTAACCTGCATCTAACCCGCATGCGTTTTGCCGCGCACGCCAGAAGGACTTCTCGATGAACGGACGCAACCTCCTGATCTGGGGCCTTGTCTTCATCTTCTTCATTATCGCGCTCCAGCTTTTCGAGCTGTCCTCGCCGGGACCGACGGTCGAGCGGCTGAGCTATTCGGAGTTCATTTCGCGCGTCGATTCGAGCGGCGTTTCGGAAGCCAAGATCGACGGCGAAACCGTCACGGGCACGCTCTCGGGCGGCGGCGCTTTCGTCACCGCGATCCCTGAAAACGCCGGCGTCGCCATCGCCGATCGCCTCAACGCTTCGGGCGCCAAGACCGAGATCAAGCCGGTGGAAGAGCTGCCGCTGCTGCTCTCGCTGCTGTTCAACGTTCTCCCGTTCCTGATTTTCCTCGCCTTCATTTTCTTCGTCATGCGCCAGATGCAGGGCGCGGGCGGCAAGGCGATGGGCTTCGGCAAGTCGCGAGCGAAGCTCCTCACCGAGCGGCAGGGCCGCGTCACCTTCGACGACGTCGCCGGCATCGACGAGGCCAAGGAAGAGCTTGAGGAAATCGTCGAGTATCTGAAAGACCCGATGAAGTTCCAGCGTCTTGGCGGCAAGATCCCGAAAGGCGCGCTGCTCGTCGGCCCTCCCGGCACCGGTAAAACGCTTCTCGCACGCGCCATCGCGGGCGAGGCGAACGTGCCGTTCTTCACGATTTCCGGCTCCGACTTCGTCGAGATGTTCGTCGGCGTCGGCGCCTCCCGCGTGCGCGACATGTTCGAGCAGGCGAAGAAGAATGCGCCCTGCATCATCTTCATCGACGAGATCGACGCGGTCGGCCGCCATCGCGGCGCCGGCCTCGGCGGCGGCAATGACGAACGCGAGCAGACCCTGAACCAGCTTCTCGTCGAGATGGACGGTTTCGAATCGAATGAAGGCATCATCCTCATCGCCGCCACCAACCGTCCGGACGTGCTCGACCCTGCGCTTCTGCGCCCCGGCCGTTTCGACCGGCAGGTCGTCGTTCCGAACCCGGACGTTGTAGGCCGCGAAAAGATTTTGAACGTGCACGCCAAGAAAGTGCCGCTGGCGCCGGATGTGAACATCCGCACCATCGCGCGGGGCACGCCCGGCTTTTCCGGCGCGGACCTTGCGAACCTCGTGAACGAGTCGGCGCTTCTCGCGGCGCGGCGCGGCAAGCGCTTCGTGACGGCGAAGGAATTCGACGACGCGAAAGACAAGGTGCTGATGGGCGCCGAGCGCCGCTCAATGGTGATGACCGACGACGAAAAGGCGCTCACCGCCTATCACGAGGCGGGCCATGCGCTCGTCGGCATTTCCGTGCCCGGCAACGATCCCGTACACAAGGCGACGATCATCCCGCGCGGGCGCGCCCTTGGCATGGTGCAGTACCTGCCCGAACGCGACCGCTACTCCATGAGCCTCGAACAGATGAAGGCCCGCATCGCCATGGCGATGGGCGGGCGCGTCGCCGAGGAGCTGAAATTCGGCAAGGAGAAAGTCACCTCCGGCGCCGCCTCCGACATCGAGCACGCGACCAAAATCGCGCGCGCCATGGTCACGCAATACGGCCTCTCCGAAAAGCTCGGCCCCATCGCCTACGCAGAGGACGAGGGCGAGGTCTTCCTTGGGCAGTCCATCGCGCGCACCAAGGCGATCTCCACGGACACGGCGAAACTGATCGAGGACGAGATCCGCCGCTTCGTCACCGACGGGCGCGATCTGGCGGTGAAAATCCTCACCGAGCGACGCGAGGAGTGGGAGCGGCTGGCGCAGGCTCCACGGTTAAAGAAGCAAGAGTTAAAAGAAACGAAAGCT
>JAVJPA010000294.1:0-11905 GCA_040216495.1 Amphiplicatus sp.
TCATCCCGGCGAAAGCCGGGACCCAGCCGGCAGCCTCGCGTCCGATAGTATGGATCCTGGCTTTCGCCGGGATGAGCGGACTTTGTCGTTGATCGCTTCCATGGCTACGAACGTTCGCCGCTACGCCCTCCGCGCCCTCGACATCCTCCTCCCGCCCGCCTGCCCGATCACCGGCGAGCGGGTCGCCATGCCGGGAACGCTTTCCGCCGCAGGCTGGGCGAGCCTTTCCTTCATCGACGATCCGGTGTGCGCGCGCTGCGGCTATCCGTTCGAGCACGATCACGGGGCGGGGGCGGAATGCGCCGGGTGCATGGCGGCGCCGCCGTCCTTCGATTCCGCGCGCGCCGCCGTCGCCTATGACGACGCCAGCCACGCGCTTCTCACCTCGTTCAAATACGCCGACCGCACGGAGCTTGCGCCCCTGTTCGCCCGCTGGCTCGCGCGCGCCGGCGCGCCGTTTCTTTCCCCGGAAGCGGTTCTCATCCCGGCGCCGCTGCACCGGCGCCGGCTTCTGTCGCGCCGCTACAATCAGGCGGGCCTTCTTGCGGCGGAGCTCTCGAAGCTGACGGGCCATCCTGTCCTGCACGACGCATTGATCCGCATACGCGCGACGCGGCCGCAGGCGAGCCTCTCCGCGCAGGGGCGTCAGCGCAATGTCGAGGGCGCATTTGTCGTCAGGGAGGCGCGAAAGGCGGACATCGCCGGCCGCCCCGTCGTGCTGGTGGACGACGTCCTGACAACCGGCGCGACGCTCTCGGCCTGCGCCCGCGCCCTGAGGCGGGCGAAGCCCGTGCGCATCGACGCGCTGGCGCTGGCGAAGACGGCCCGGCCCGGGGTCGAGACGATTTAGGATGTGCGGCGTTTCATCCTGCGCGCCCCTTGCGGCAGGGGGGCGACACGTCCCGCCGGCGCCTGCTATGGATAAGCTCATGAAAACCGCCACCGTCTACACCCGCCCGCTTTGCGGCTACTGCGTCCGCGCCCTTACGCTTCTGAAAAAGAAGGGGGTCGAGGTCGTCGAACTCTCCGCCGGCTTCGACGCGAAGCTGCGCGAGGAAATGGTGACGCGATCGGGCGGCCAGCGCACCTATCCGCAGATTTTCATCGGCGACGTTCACGTAGGCGGCAGCGACGAACTGCAGGAGCTCGAAAGATCCGGCAAGCTCGACGAGCTTCTCAATGCAGCTTGAAGGGCGTCCGTTCCTCGCCGCCTGCGTCCAGATGCGCTCCGGGATCGACCGCAAGCGCAATGTCGACGACGCGCGCGCGCTGATCGCCGACGCCGCGGAGAAGGGCGCGTCTTTCGTCGTCACCCCGGAAATGACCAATGTGCTCGATCGCGACGCGAAGCGGCTCTTCGCGCATCTGCCGGAGGAATCCGCGCTCGACGAGGTTGAGGCGTTCGCCGCCATGGCGCGGGACTTCGGCGTCTGGCTGCTGGTCGGATCGATGGCGGTGAAAGTCGGCGAGCGCCGCGCGGCGAACCGCAGCTATCTTTACTCCCCGCACGGAGAAATCGCCGCCCGCTACGACAAGTTGCATATGTTCGATGTCGATCTTCCGAACGGCGAAAGCTGGAAGGAATCGAACGTCTACCGGCCGGGCGAGGGCGCCGCGCTTGTCGATACGCCCCTCGCGAAATTCGGCCTGACGATCTGCTACGATGTCCGTTTCCCGCATCTCTATCGCGCCCTTGCGCAGGCCGGCGCGGAGGTCCTGTGCGTCCCCGCCGCGTTTACGAAACAGACCGGCGAGGCCCACTGGAAAACTTTGTTAACGGCGCGGGCGATCGAGAACGGGGCCTTCGTCCTCGCCGCGGCGCAAGGCGGCGTCCACGAAGACGGGCGCGCGACTTACGGTCACAGTCTCGCGATCAGTCCGTGGGGAGAAATTCTCGGCGAGGCTGAAAACGCCGAGCCCGGCGTCGTTCTTGCAGAGATCGATTTAGGACGGGCGCACGAGGCGCGCGCCCGCATCCCCAATCTCGGCCTTGAAAGAGCCATCAAAGTCCTCACTATTAAAGCATGATGAAGTACCAGTTGCGTTGCGACGCAGAGCACCAATTCGAAGGCTGGTTCCGGTCGAGCGGCGATTACGACGCGCAGGCCGAGGCCGGACTGCTGTCCTGTCCCGTGTGCGGCACGGACGCCGTGCAGAAGGCGATCATGGCGCCCGCCATCGCCAAGGGCGACGCGGGGCGCGCCGAGCGCCTCAACGGCATCCGTCAATCCGTGACGGAGGCGGCGGCGCGCGCGCGCGCCTATGTCGAGAAAAATTTCGATTATGTCGGCGACAAGTTTCCCGACGAAGCCCGCCGCATCCATTACGGCGAAACCGATCAGCGCCGCATCTATGGCGAGGCGACCGGCGAGGAAGTCAAAGAACTGGTGCAGGAAGGCGTCGAGATCGCGCCGCTCCCCGCCAGCCCGAAACCGGAAACCGCCCCTGATCGCGCCGGCAAGGCGCGCATTTCCGCGCGGGCGAAGAAGACGCTGAACTAAGCCCGCCTTGCGCCGCCCCGCGACGCAGCGCTACCTCTTCGCCCCATGACCGCGATCCGCGACCGCCTCAGGGGCCTCGCCTTTTTTCAGCAGCTCGACGGCGACACCGTCGATGATATTGCGCGCCGGGGACTTTGGTTTTCGCTTGCGGGCGGATGGGAGCTGTTCGCGCAGGACTCCAGGTCGCAAACCCTGTTTTTCGTGTTGTCGGGCCGTCTCGTCGTTGTGCGTTCAGGCAAGGGCGGCGACGAGGTCGTCGGCTATGTGCGCGCCGGCGAGCCCGTGGGCGAGATGTCGCTTCTCTCCGGCGAGCCGCACTCCGCCTCCGTTTATGCGCTGCGCGATACTGAATTGCTGGCGCTGCCGCGCGAGGATTTCGACGCGATGCTCGACGACAGCGCCGACTTCGCCAGCGCGCTTGCGCGTTCGGTGTTGCAGCGCGCCCGCCATCCGCGCGCCAGCTTCAAGAAATCCGCGCCGCGCGTCTTCGCCATGATCGCCTCGTCGCCCTCCATCGACGTCGAGTCGCGCGCCCGGCGCATCGCCGCCGAGATCGAGCGTTACGGCCTCAAGGCCCGGCTTCTCACCGAAGACGACGCCGACCATGTGTTCGTGTCGTTCGAGGCGCAGGAGAACGCGCACGACATCATCCTGCTGGCGGCGCGCATCTCGGATTCCTCCTGGTACAAGTTCGCCCTGCGCCACGCCGACCGGCTGATCGTCTTCGCCCGCCGCGACGCGCGCCCGCAGCGCCCGTTTCCCCTGGTCCCGTCCGACACCTCGCCCGCGCGCAAGTTCCGCCTCGTGGATCTCGTGATGATTCAGGAAGGCGCGCCTGCGTCGAGCACGGCCGACTGGGCCGACGCGATGGGCGCCAACCGCATCTTCCACTGGCGCAACGACGACTGTCTCGGCCGCCTCGCGCGCGTCATCGGCGGCAAGTCGGTGGGGCTTGTGCTTTCCGGCGGCGGCGCGCGCGCCTACGCCCATATCGGCGCGATCAAGGCGCTGCGCGAAAAGGGCGTGCCCATCGACTTCGCCTGCGGCGCATCCATGGGCGGCATCATCGCCGCCTGTCTCGCCATGGGCTGGGACGACGCGGAAATCGAGACGCGCATCAACGACGCCTTCGTCGCGTCGAATCCGCTCGGCGACCATGTGCTCCCGGTCGTGGCGCTGACCAAAGGCGCGCTTGTAGAAGAAAGATTGCAGCGCCACTTTGGCGAGACGCTGATCGAAGAACTCGACATTCCCTATTTCTGCGTTTCGTCGGAGCTGACCAAGGGCGAGGCGCGCATTCACCGGATGGGCTTGTTGCGCCATGCGCTTCGCGCGTCGATTTCGCTGCCGGGCATCCTGCCGCCGGTGGTCGACGGCGAGGCGCTGCTGGTCGACGGCGCCGTCATCAACAACTTTCCGACCGACATGATGACCAGCGTGCATCGCGGCGTCACCATCGGCATCGACGTGGCGCAGGAGGGCACCATTCACGCCGCGGATTTCGCAGATCCGCCAGGCTTCTTCGGCTGGATGCGCCGTCACGGCATGAAATCGCCGCCGCCGATCGTCACGCTCCTGATGCGCGCCGCCACCGCGCGCGAGGAGGGCACGAAGAAAGTCCATCCCGCCGACATCATGATCGCCCCGCGCGTTCCCGGCGTCGAATTGCGCGACTGGAAGAAATACGAAATCGCCGTCGAGGACGGTTACAAGGAGACGATGAAGGCGATAGAGGAAAAATGGTCCGACCTCGGACCGATCGCGAAAGCGGCGAGCGGGTAGGGACTACGGTCTGAACGCCCGCGCATCCTTGAAGCCCGACGCATCCACTTCCGGCAGGTCTATCGCGATCACTTTTCCGCCCTCGCGCGACACCGCATAGACGCGCCGCGAGCCGTCCGGGGCGAAAGCGAAAGCCTGCCCTTCCGCTTCGACCGCGATCGTGGCGATGTGGATGAGCGTCGGTCCCATGACAGGCTTGCCGAGCACGTACATTTCCGGCCGGTCGTGACCCATCACGTAAAGAAATCCGTCCGGCCCGATGGCGCCGCCGGAAGCGGCGTGGGGCGCCATGCGGGCGAGAGCGCTGTCAGGGAACAGCCAGCCGCCGGTGCGCCGCCATTCGCCGTCATACGTCACGACGCTCGAATAGCGATGATCCTTGTACGGCAGGCCGCCATTCCCGTCGTAATGGGCGAAGCTTGCGAGCCACCCGTCCTTGTAACGGTCGAACCAGACCAGCGAGCCTTCTTCGGTGAGGCCGAGACTGCGGCTGTCGGCGTGCGTCATCGTCTTGGTGTCGAAGATTTCCACCGACGAGCCCATGGGCGTCAGCGAATAGTTCGAATTGGCGCAATAGAGACGCGCTTTTTCCGCGAAGCAGCTGTTGAGGTGGCGGACAAGGCCCTTCGCCGGTCCTTCCCAGCCCCCGACGCGCGCGCCGTCTTTCAGCGCGTACTTGGCGATGACGCTGTTGTCGACGGCGTAGAAAAATTTCCCGTCGGACGCCGCGCCCTGATCGGCCTCGGGCGCTTCGTAAATTCTCGCGGTCGCCGCTTCGAGCGCGAGAGGCGCAGGCGCGACATAGGGCGCTTGCGTTTGCGCAAAAGCAAAAGCGATCGCCGGCGCGCAGCCCCCTAACGCGCCGGCGATCGTCAGGCGGAGGCGGCGGCCCGGGAGGAGGGCCGCCAGCGCTTTAGCCGCCGAAGCCGACGCTGACGCCGAAATAGAACGTCCGTCCGACATATTCATATTCCGTGTTCCAGTTGTCCCGGCCGCCCTGGAATTCGGAGGTCGGTTCGTTGTTGAGGTTCACGCCTTCCGCGAAGATTTTCACATTCTCGAAAAGCTCGTAGGAGACGCGCGCGTCCCAGCGCCCGAATGCGCCCTGGTCGAGCACGAGATCGGGATCTGAATTAAAGTCGGTGAGATAGCTGTTGTTATAGGCGTAGCTCACCGTCGCATCGAGCGGGCCCTTCTGGTAGAAGACCGTGAAGGCGTAAGTGCTGTCCGCCTGGCCTTGCAGCGGCACCGTCCCGCTCGGCAGCTCGGTTTCGCCGTCGAGGAACGTCGCCGAGGCCGACGCGCCGAGTCCGTCGAAGGGCGAGGGCAGGAAGCTGAACTGCGTCTGTCCGAGGAACTCGACGCCTTTCAACGTCGCCGACGCGCCGTTGACCGTTGTCGACAGATCGAGCCGGGTCAGCCCCGACGTGTCGATGAGGCCCGTGAGGCCGCGCGCCGCAAGTTCCGCGTCCATCGCCGCCTGGTTGTCGAGGGACTCGGTGAAGCCGACGAGTTCGTCGGAAATGTCCTTGTAGAAAAGCCCCACCGAGAGCACCGAAAACTCCGTCGGATACCATTCCGCCGACAAATCGAAGTTCCATGATTTGCGCGGGAGCAGGTCCGGATTGCCGATGCTCACGGTTCCGATGGCCCCGTTTTCGCTCGCCGTCGAGCGCGGGGCGATGATGTCGAAGTCCGGCCGGCCGATGGAGCGCGTCACCGCGGCGCGGAAGACGAGCGTGTCGGTCGGCGTCAGCTTGGCGATGGCCGAGGGGCTGACGAAGAAGTAATCGCCCCCGTCCTCTACCTCGGTCGCAACGCCGCCGGACAGAAGGTTGCCGGTGCTGGCGATGTCGGTCCATTCGACGCGGGCGCCGCCGATCAGCTCCAGCATGCCGAGGGCCTTTTTGCCCATGACGTAGCCGGCGAGGACGCGCTCGCGCACCGTGTAGTCCCCCGCGTTGTCGGAGACGAAGTTCGCCGCCGGATCAGCGACGAAATACCCCGCGTTCGCCGGATCGGCGAAGAAGGCGTTCATGCCGTCGACATCGAGCCAGATATTCGGCACGCCGGCGCCGTTGACGTCGTTCGTGAACGCGCCATTGGTGAACATCGGCGACGTTCCGAGCGTCAGGGCGAGCGCGCCCGGCACAAAGCGCTGCTGGCCTTCGTCGAGATCGCGGTCGGTGTTGACGAATTTCACGCCGGTTTTGAAATAGGTCTCGTCGTCGAGATCCCACTTCACGTCGATCTTGCCGATATAGGTGACCTCGTCCATCTGGCGGTCGAAGTAGCTCAGACGGCGAAAGCCGATAAGGTTCGGGTCCTGGCGATCCGGCGTGCCGGCGTCCGGCGTGATGGTGACGACGCCGTCCTCGCCGAGAACCCATGTGTTCGGCCCGAAGCTCGCGCCGGAGCGGAACTCCCAGTTGTCGTTCGGCTCTTCGAGCGAATTGTCGTTGCGCTGGCCGAGAACGCTCACAGTCACGTCGTCGAAAGCGCGCTCGCCGCCGACGGCGACCGAGAACAGCGTCTTGTCGGCCTTTTCGTTGCGGATGTTCGCAAGGATGCGGTTGGGGCCGGAGACGCCGCTGGTCTCGTCCGCTGAAACGATTCCCGCGGAGAAATTCTGCTCGTAGCGGTTGCGGTGCTGGAATTCGTCCCAGGTCGCGTAGAAGCCGCGCACGAAATATTTGGAATTGTCGTCGGGACGGAATTCGAGCGCGCCGTTGATGTTGAGACGTTCGCGGCCGATGACGTAGTAGTTGTTCTTGACGTTGACGGGGAGGCCGGCGGCCGGATCCC
The DNA here is from genome assembly GCA_040216495.1 of Amphiplicatus sp. GTDB lineage: Bacteria > Pseudomonadota > Alphaproteobacteria > Caulobacterales > Parvularculaceae > Amphiplicatus. The sequence continues at coordinate 7,089 of JAVJPA010000294.1, forward strand.
AGTCGTCCTGATAGATGCCGGTCGAGATATATTCGCGGTCGGACCATGTGGCGCCGAGGAGCCAGCCGATGCGGCCGTCGGCGAGCTTGCCGGAAACCATGCCGTCGACGGCGTAGGGGTTGTGGCCGCCGAACGCTTCGTCTTCAGGCTTGATCTGCTCGACGCCGTAACGGCCCGTGAAATAGCCGTAAAGCGCGTCATCGCGGTCGAACGGCATGGTGGTGTCGACGTTCACCGTGCCGCCGATGCCTTGCGCGTCCATGTCCGGCGTCGGGGTCTTGATGACCTGCACGCCGCCGAGAACGCCGCCCGAGATGATGTCGAGCGGCGCGAGGCGCCCGCCGCCTTCCTGCTCCGGCGAGCCGAGCTGCACGCCGTTGATGGTGACGTTGTTCAGCGCGGGATTGATGCCGCGGATCTGCACGAAGCGGCCTTCGCCTTTTTCAACGAGCATGGAGACGCCCGGCAGGCGGTTCAGCGATTCGCCGACATTCTTGTCCGGCAACTGGCCGAGTTCGTCGACGCCGAGCGCGTCGATGACGCCGTCGGCGTTGCGCTTTTCATCGATGGCGCGCTGGCGCGAGAGCTTGGTTCCCTGAACGATGATTTCATCGACAGGCTCGGCGTCGCGCGCGGCGGCCGGTTGCGCGAAAGCAGGTTGCGCGGAGGCGAGCGAAATCAGCCCCGCCGTAGAGGCGAGCAGCAGCGTCTTCATCGACATGTGTCAGTCCCCAAGAAAAATGCATCCCCACGTCGGCGCGTCTAAGCAGGGACCGCGAACTTTTGGTGACAGATTTTTTTCGTTTGTGTGAATATTCCTGCGAGAATAAACGTATACAGAACATCTATGGTTTCGAGCCGGGAGAGGGAGGATTCCCGCCTCGATGCGGACGGACGGCCGATCCGCCCTTCTAGGGGCGCACGAATTGCTCTAGGGTCGGATAAAACAGAAAGCGGGAGGCGGCGTTGGACGGCGAAGCTGAGACGAAAGCGCAAGAGAGCGCCGCTGGCGCATACTGGCGCGAGAACGTGAAACTGCTAGGCGCGCTGCTCGCCGTCTGGTTCGCCGTCTCGTTCGGCGCAGGGATCCTTTTCGTGGATACGCTGAACGCGATCACGCTTGGCGGGTTCAAGCTCGGCTTCTGGTTCGCCCAGCAGGGCTCGATCTACGTTTTCGTCATCCTCATCTTCGTCTATTCGGCGCGGATGAAGGCGCTCGAGCGCCGCCTCGGCCTTTCGGACGATTGAGGCGGGGCCAGTGGACGCGAAGCTGCTCACCTGGATTTTCATCGGGGCGTCGTTCGCGCTCTACATCGCCATCGCGATCCTGTCGCGGGCGGGCTCCACCAAGGAATTCTACGTCGCCGGCGGGGGCGTTCCGCCCATCGCCAACGGCATGGCGACCGCCGCCGACTGGATGAGCGCTGCGTCGTTCATCTCCATGGCGGGCATTATCGCCTTTGGCGGTTACGACGCCTCGGTCTATTTGATGGGCTGGACCGGCGGCTATGTGCTGCTGGCCTTGCTGCTCGCTCCCTATCTCAGAAAGTTCGGCCAGTTCACCGTGCCGGACTTTATCGGCGCGCGCTATTATTCGAAGACGGCGCGGGTCGTCGCCGTCATCTGTCTCATCGTCATTTCCTTCACTTACATAGCCGGGCAGATGCGCGGCGTCGGCGTCGTGTTCTCGCGCTTTCTCGAAATGCCGATCGAGTGGGGCGTCGTCACCGGCATGGCGGTGGTGTTCGTCTACGCGGTGTTCGGCGGCATGAAGGGCATCACCTACACGCAGGTCGCGCAATATTGCGTGCTGATCTTCGCCTATCTCGTGCCGGCGATTTTCATCTCAATGATGATCACCGGCAATCCGGTCCCGCAGCTCGGGCTCGGCGGAACGGACGCGAGCGGCGTTTATATCCTGCAAAAACTCGATGCGACGCTTGTCGATCTCGGCTTTTCGGAATTCACCGCGGGGGTCAAATCGAAAGCGGACGTGTTCGCCATCACGCTGGCGCTGATGGTCGGCACGGCGGGGCTGCCGCATGTGATCGTGCGCTTCTTCACGGTGCCGAAAGTCTCTGATGCGCGCAAATCCGCGGGCTATGCGCTCGTCTTCATCGCGCTGCTCTACACGACGGCGCCGGCGGTAGGCGCGTTTGCGCGGCTCAACTTCATCGAGACGGTGAACGGCGCCGACTATAAAACCGCGCCGCAATGGGTGAAGACGTGGGAAGGGATCGGCCTCATCGCCTGGCTCGACAAGAACGGCGACGGCAAGATGCAGTATGCGGCGGGCGCGCCGTTCGAGGGCAAGCCGCAGTTCACCGGCGAGGCGGGCTCGAGCGGGGAGCGGCTTATCTCAAACGCGCCGACCGAGAACGTCAATGAAGTCGATGTGGACCGCGACATCATGGTGCTCGCGAATCCTGAGATCGCCGCGCTTCCCGGCTGGGTCGCGGCGTTGGTCGCGGCGGGCGGCGTCGCCGCGGCGCTATCGACGGCGGCGGGATTGCTCCTCGTCATCTCGGCGGCGGTGAGCCATGACCTCCTGAAAAAAACCTTCCGCCCGCAAATCTCCGAACGCGGAGAATTGCTCGCGGCGAGGCTGGCCGCGGCAGCGGCGATTCTCGTCGCCGGCTGGCTCGGAATCAATCCGCCCGGTTTCGTCGCGCAGGTCGTGGCGCTCGCCTTCGGACTCGCCGCCGCCTCTCTCTTCCCCGCGATCCTGATGGGCATCTTCTTCAAGGGCATGAACCGCGAAGGCGCGATCGCCGGCATGCTCGCCGGCCTCGTCTTCACGCTTCTCTATATCGTCTGGTTCAAGTCCGGCTGGTTCGGCGCGTCGGATGTCGCCGCCCAGTGGCTGTTCGGCATTTCGCCCGAAGGCATCGGCGCGGTGGGGATGCTCGTCAACTTCGCGGTCGCCGTTTCAGTCGCGCGCTTCACCGCGCGAACGCCCGATGAAGTGCGCGAGATGGTGGAGATGATAAGGACGCCGAAAGGCGCGGGCGCGGCGCAAGGGCATTGAAAGCGGGGAAGGTTTCTTCAGCTCCCCGCCTTCACCGCCGTCAGCATGTAGTTTACATCCGTGTTCTCGCTGACGCGCCAGATGTCGAGCAGCGGGTTATAAGCGACGCCCGCCGATGCGGTGACGGTCATCCCGGCGCCGCCCAGCGCCATTCTGATTTCTTCGGGCTTCACGAACTTCCTCGGATCGTGCGTGCCGCGCGGCAGCCAGCCGAGGATGTATTCCGCGCCGACCTTGGCGAGCGCGAAAGCCTTCAGGGTACGGTTGATCGTCGCGACGATCATGAAGCCGCCGGGCCTGACCAGCGCGGCGGAGGACTGGAGGAACAAGTCGATGTCGGCCACATGCTCCACCGCTTCGAGGTTGAGCACGATGTCGAACGGCGCTTCTCCCGCCTCGACGAGCGACTCGACCGTCCCTGCGCGGTAGTCGATCCTGAGCCCGCCCTCTTCGGCGTGGAGCGTCGCCACCTTGATGTTGGTCTCGGACGCATCGACGCCGACGACTTCAGCGCCGAGCCGCGCCATCGGTTCGGCGACAAGGCCGCCGCCGCAGCCGACGTCGAGCAGACGAAGGCCCTGAAGCGGGAGTTTCGCGCGCCGGTCGCGGGCGAAATGGGCGCAGGCGCCGTCGCGGATATAGGCGAGGCGGACAGGGTTGAACTTGTGCAAGGGCTTGAACTTGCCGAACGGGTCCCACCATTCGGCGGCCATTTTCGAGAATTTCTCGACTTCGCCGGGGTCGACCGTCGTGGGCTTGAGAGCGGATTCTGCGGCGGCGGACATGGCAAACTTCTCCTCGACCGGCGGCGCGCGCCAATCAGTGGGCGCAGTATCGGCCTCTGGCGCTCCCGGGCAATGGCGCGTTTCGCCGCTTATGCCGGAACCCGCCGTCTCAAACCGTGTTCCGGCCCTGAAAGGAGAAAAAGCGCATGCTTGCAGCCCTGCAAGTGCTCGCGGTCATGCTGGCGGCCGTCGCGCTGACGCCGGCTCTGGCGCACGCGCTGGAGTTCCCCGGCAAACTGCGCCTTTCAAAGGAAGAGTATCTCACCGTTCAGCCGATCTATTATCCCGGTTTCACCATCGGCGGCTTTGTTGAGATCGGCGCGCTCTTCGCTCTTGTCTTGCTGCTGGTTTTCGCGCCGAAGGGTGAGGCGGCGCACTGGCTGACGGCGGGCGCCTTCGTTTTATTTCTTGCGGCCCATGCGACGTATTGGTTGGTCACCCATCCGGTTAACAAGGTCTGGCTGAAAGATACTGAGACCGGCCGCGCCGGAAGCCGTTTCTTCTCCCTCGGTGCGGTGGGCGGCGAGGCGGGCGAGCCGGCTTCATGGGAAGCGCTTCGGGACAGGTGGGAGCAGTCTCACATTGTGAGAGCGGGATTGTTCGCCTCGGGGCTTTTGCTTCTGACGACCGCCGCCGTACTGACGCGATAAGGCCGCGCGGGTTGTTTCAAATAGAATTATCAGGCTGTCGGGCACGAAAATCGCGTTAAAGCGCAGCCATTGCGGATTTAGGCCGCCCTTGGAAAAAGCGCTCTCCCTTTTTCCGGAAAACCCACTAGAAGTACGCCGCTTTGCACCAAGAGAGCGGCGGCGGCCGGACCGCGCCGTTTTTGCGCCTGACGAGAGAGACCGCCGGATACAGTTATGGCCCGCATCGTGATGAAATTCGGCGGCACGTCCGTCGCCGATCTCGACCGCATCCGCAACGTCGCGCGCTTCGTCGCGCGCGAGGCGGCTAAGGGCAGCGGCGTCATCGTCGTCGTCTCGGCGATGGCGGGCGAGACC
>JAVJPA010000295.1:0-29724 GCA_040216495.1 Amphiplicatus sp.
GGGCGTCCTCGACGGCGACCGTGTTGGTGCCGCCGAAATTCACCGAGCCGCCGGGGCCGTGCTTCATGATCTGCCAGTGGCCGCGCGCCATCTTGTATTGGCAGGCGTAGAGCGGCTCGCCGCCGAGAACGCCGACGCGCCAGTCGAAATCGGTCGGCATGTATTCCTGCGCGAGGATGAGGGCGGTGTCCTTGAACAGCAGCTTCGAAGTTGTCTCGAACTCCGCCAGCGTCGATACTTTGTGCACGGAGCGGCTGAATGAGCCGTCGGGCGCTTTCAGGACGAGGGGCGCGCCGAGGCGCTCCAGCGTTTCCTTGAGCGAGCCTTTCTCGTCGAGAATCTCCGTCTTCGGCGCCGGGATGCGGGCGTTGTCGAGCAGCTCCTTCAGGTACACCTTGTTGGTGCAGCGGATCATCGAGCCGGTGTCGTCGATGACGGGCATGCCCTCCTGCTCGGCGCGGCGCGCAAAACGGTAGGTGAAGTTGTCGATGGCCGTGGTCGCGCGGATGAACAGCGCGTCGAATTCGGCGAGGGAGGAGAGGTCGTTCGGATAAAGCGGCTCGACCTCGACGCCCATGCGTTCGGCGACGGCGGCGAATTTCTTCAGCGAGCCGGGCTCCGAAGGGGGCATCGCCTCTTTCGGGTCGAGCAGGACCGCCAGCGACCATTTCGCCGAGGCGCGGGTTTTCGGCGCCGTCCAGCGCCGCTTGGTGTGGCCTTCGAGCGCGTCGAGAAAGAGCCGCCGCTCGTCGCCTTTCAGCTTGTGCGGGGGGATGATTTTCAGCGTCTGGATGACTGCGCGGCCGTTGCCGCCGATGACCGCCTCGATGACCGGCGTCCGGAACCAGTCGAACAGCAGCTTGGCGAAGCGGTCGTAGCCGGCCGCATTGGTTCTCGTGAAGCAGACGAGCAGCCGCTCGGTGCGCGGGGCGCCGCCTTCAATATCTTTCTGGAGCGCCGAATCGAGTTCGGGCAGCGCGTGCGCGTAGAGCGACTTCTGCGACAGCTCGACCATCGACTGCACGGTCGGCGAGACGCGGTGGCGTCGCGCTTCGGCGAGGAGCGAGGCGTAGTAGCCCTCGCTCTGGTATGAGTAGGAGCGGGCGAGGTTGAGGATGTTCGGGCGTCGGCCGGTGAAAAGGTTCGGATTGGTGAGATAGTCCCGCGCCTTCATGACCTTGTGCGGGGTCTCATATTGCGCGAGGTCGCTCGCGCCTTCGACGAGAATGAGCCAATCGCTCATCGGTCAGTCCGCTCGCGCGTGTCGAGGCGCATTTCCATCTGTAGAGCCGTTTCTCCGTCCTCGTAATAGCCGGGTTTGGTTGCGATAAGCATAAAGCCCGCGCGCTCGTAGAGCCGGCGGGCTGCAAGGTTGGATTGGCGGACCTCGAGGCGCAACCGCGCGCATCCCCTATTTAAGGCTTTTGTTGCGGCCGCGTCCACAAGCGCGCGCGCCGTTCCCTGTCCCCGCGCGCCGGGCGCGATGGCCAGGGAATAAAGCCGCGCTGCTGTGGCGCCCTTCCGAAACAGAAGCAAGACATATCCCGCGATACTTTCATTCAATTCCGCAACAATCACCGAGGCGGTTTCGTTCCGGATGGCCCGCGAAAGCGTGCGCCGGGGGAAGCGGTCGACGGCGGAAAAGCTCGCGCCCTCGAGACGGTCGATGGCGTCGAGGTCGCTGGCGCGCGCATCGCGCAGGCGGAGGGAGGCGGCGCCCATCAGCGGGCCGGGACGGCGGTCACAGGATGATCCTCTCCGGCTCGCGGCCGGCGACAGTTCAAGGCGAGGGCTATGATGGCCGATTCGCGCTGCGGACGGCATGGTCAATGCCGAGGGAGGCGAACCGATCGTTTCAGGCGACGGACCGAGTTTGACCGGCCGCCTGACGTCTTTAAGCTCGGAGCAAGGGACAAGAGGGAAAACCATGAAAACGCTGTTGATTGCGAGCGCGTTTTGCGCCGCGCCGCTGGCCGCCCCCATGACGCTGGCTGCCGCGCAGGAGCCCGCGCCTACTGCGCCCGCCGCAGAAACGAAAGAAAAAGACGAGCCGAAATGGGACGTCGCCGCGCCGCCGATGGCGGTCAGGCAGGTCGCGATCGACGTCGACGAGGGGACGTGGATGAACGTCGATGTCAGCCCCGACGGGCGGACCATCGCCTTCGACCTGCTGGGCGACATTTATACGATGCCGATCTCCGGCGGGACGCCGGTGCGGATCGCCGCGGGGCTTCCCTTCGAGATGCAGCCGAAATTCTCCCCCGACGGGTCGAAAATCGCCTTCACCTCTGACCGCGGCGGCGGCGACAATATCTGGATCATGGACCGCGACGGCTCGGACATGCGGCAGGTGACGAAGGAGAGCTTTCGCCTGACCAACGCGCCGGACTGGAGCCCGGACGGGACATACATCGCCGCGCGCAAACATTTCACCACGGCGCGCTCGCTCGGCACGGGCGAAATCTGGCTCTACCATCTCGGCGGCGGCGACGGCGTGAAGCTGGTCGCGCGGGCGAGCGAGGCGTTGCAGAAGGAGCTCGGCGAGCCGGTCTACTCGCCGGACGGCGGCGCGATCTACTACACGCGCAACACAACGCCCGGAAACACGTTCATCTATGCGCAGGACAGCAGCAGCGAAGTGTTCGCCATCGAGCGTATCGATATCGCGTCGGGCGAAGTGACAAAGATTGTTGGCGGACCCGGCGGCGCGGTGCGCCCGACCCCTTCTCCGGACGGCAAGTCTCTCGCCTTCGTCAAGCGCGAACGCGGCAAATCTAAGCTTTATGCGATGGATCTGAAATCCGGCGACATCATGAAACTTTACGACGATCTCGATCAGGACATGCAGGAAACGTGGGCTGTGCATGGCGTCTATCCGTCGATGGACTGGACGCCGGATTCGAAGTCCATCGTGTTCTGGGCCGGCGGCAAGATCCGCCGCGTCAATCTCGCTGGCGAGGCGTCGGTCATCCCGTTCCGGATCAGCGATGCGCGCGACGTGATCGATCCGCCGCGCCCGAGCGTGGAGGTCGCGCCGGCGACGTTCGAGACGCAGATGCCGCGCTTCGCCGCGGTGTCGCCGAACGGGAGGACGGTCGTTTTCGAAAGCCTAGGCAAGCTGTGGATCAAGCCGGTTTCCGGCGGCGCCCCTAAGCGGCTGACGGGCGACAATAGCGCTGATTTCGAGATCTTTCCCGCCTGGTCGCGCGACGGATCGCGCATCGCCTTCGTGCAGTGGAGCGACGACAAGCTCGGCCGCATACGGACGGTTTCCGGCTCCGGCGGCGGCGCGCGGGATGTGACCGATGAACCCGGCCATTACCGACGCCCGCAATTCTCGCCGGATGGCCGCGCCATCGTCTTCGAAAAGAGCGAGGGCGGCTATCTCTTTTCCGACCGTTGGTCGGAAACGTCGGGCGTCTACACCATCCCGGCGTCAGGCGGCGTTATGAGCAAGGTGACGGACGACGGATCGGCGCCGCATTTCGGCGCGTCGAACGACCGCGTCTTCCTCAACCGCTCGGGCGACGGCGCGCAGAAGCTCGTCTCGGTGACTCTGGACGGCTTCGACGAGCGCACGCACGCCTCAGGCGACATGGCGACGGATTTCTTCGTCTCGCCGAAGGGCGATGCGGTAGCGTTCCGCGAGAACTACGCGGCTTATGTGATGCCGATGACGCCGGGGCCGCAGGATATCAGCGGCGGCAAGGGCGCCTCAGCCGTGCCGGTGGTGAAAGCGAGCGAGGGCGGCGCGACGTATCTTTCGTGGTCGGAGAATGGCGCTCGGCTCAACTGGTCGCTTGGCCCGACGCTCTATTCCGCGCGGCTCGCCGACATGATCCCGTCAGCGCCGAAGCGGGAAGCGAAGGAAGGCGAGGAAGAAGCGCCCGGCTATGAGCCGCCGGCGGACGGCGTGTCGCTGTCGATCCGCGTCGAGGCGGACAAACCTTCGGGCCGCGTCGTCTTCACCGGCGCGCGCATCGTCACCATGGCGAATGAAAATGGCGGCGTCATCGAGGACGGCGTCCTCGTCGTCAACGGCGACCGCATCGAAGCGGTCGGCGCGCGCGGCGACGTTTCGATTCCCGCCGGCGCAAAAACCGTCGATGTCGAGGGCAAGACGATCATCCCCGGCCTCATTGACGGGCATGCGCACGGCGCGCAGGGACAGGACGAAATCATTCCGCAGGCGAACTGGAGCGCGCTCGCGCATCTCGCGCTTGGCGTGACGACCGTGCAGGACCCGTCGAACAGCGCCGGCGAAGTCTTCGCCGCGTCGGAGCTTCAGCGCGCCGGAAAAATCGTCGCCTCGCGCATCTTCTCCACCGGCGACATCGTCTATGGCGCCAAGGGGCCAGGTTATTTTGCGGAGATCGACAATTACGACGACGCGCTGAAGCATGTGCAGCGCCTCAAGGCGCAAGGCGCGCGCTCGATCAAGAACTATAACCAGCCCCGCCGCGACCAGCGCCAGCAGGTGGTGAAGGCGGCGATCGAGGAAAACATCGCCGTTGTCGCCGAGGGCGGGTCGCTGTTCACCATGGACTATACGCTCGTCGCCGACGGCAACACGGCGCTCGAGCACAATATCCCGCAGATGAAACTCTACGACGATGTCGTCAGCTTCTACGCGCAGACCAAGGTCGCCTACACTCCGACCCTCGTCGTCACCTATGGCGGCCTCGCGGGCGATCCCTACTGGCGCTATGCGACCGATGTGTGGAAGCACCCGATCCTGTCGAAGCATGTGCCCCCGCATATCCTCCAGCCGAACAATGTGCGCCGCACCAAGGCGCCGGAGGAGGATTTCGTCGACCAGTATGCAGCGCGCGAAGCGAAGAAGCTCGCCGACAAGGGCGTTCTCGTCACCATCGGCGCCCACGGTCAGGAGGAGGGGCTCGGCTCTCACTGGGAGCTCTGGTCGTTCGTCCGGGGCGGCTGGTCGCCGCTCGAGGCGCTCCGCGCCGCGACCATCGCCAGCGCCGAGAAGATGGGCTTCGAGAAAGACCTCGGCTCGCTCGAGCCCGGCAAGCTCGCCGATCTCGTCATCCTCGACGCCAACCCGCTCGACGATATCCGCAACTCCGACAAGATCGACCGGGTGATGCTGGGAGGGCGGCTGTATGACGCCGCGACCATGAACGAGACTGTCACCGGCGCAAGGAAACGCGCGCCTTACTATTGGGAAGGATACGGAACCTCCGCTGACGGATCGCCCGCCTATCCGGCTGGCGCCGGCCGGGCCGGCGCGGGCGCGGCCAGCCATCTCGACGACTAGGCTCCGCTCTTGACGGGCGCGCGAGTGCGGGGGCACGCTCGCGCGACCGAAAGGGGAGATAAAACCATGAGCCATCAGGGAGCATGTTTTTGCGGCGCAGTTAAAATCTCGGTGTCGGGCGAGCCCGCGGGCATGGGCTACTGCCACTGCCGCTCCTGCCAGTCCTGGTCGGGCGGCCCGGTCAACGCCTTCACCCTGTGGCCGCCTGCGGCGGTCAAGGTCACGGCGGGCCGCCACCACCTGAAGACCTTCAAAAAGACTCCGCTCACGGAGCGGAAATATTGCGGCAAGTGCGGCGGCCATCTGATGAGCGATCATCCGACGCTCGGCGTCGTCGACGTGTTTGCGGCGACCGTCCCGACCTTGGCCTTCAAGCCCGGCCTCCATATCAACTACGCCGACACGGTGCTGCCGATGAAGGACGGACTGCCGAAGTTCAGGGACTTCCCGTCCGACTTCGGCGGAACGGGCGAACAGATGGCGGAGTGACGGCTGGCGTTGCGCCCGCCGTCAGGCGGCGTCTCAAAGGCGCGCGCAGGATGACGCGGTAAAACTTAGGCGATCCCGGCGCCGCCAAACGGGACGACCTTATTGTCCGCATCGTGCCCGATGTCGGCGCGCCCGAGGAAGTGGACGCCGCTTCGCTCGCACCAGTAGCGGGCGATCTCTTCCTCGCTCTTCCGGAAATCCGGATCGTTCGGGAGAATGTCGCTGACGCGCCCGAGGCGGAGACCGGCGGCGCGGCGGAAGTTCGGCGAGGACGTGACGTGAAACAGCGCGCGGTCGATACGGTACATGTGTTCGGAAACGTCCTCGACCATTACGATGTGCCCGGAGAGATCGGGCTCATGCGGCGTGCCGAGAAGGTGGCTTAGAATCGTGAGATTGAGGGCGAGGACGGGTTTGCCGGATCGGGCGGACGGTTCGAACGTCGTCGCATCGCCCTTGACCAGATAGTCGAGCGCGCGCGCGACAGCCGCCTCGCCGCCGGCGCGGTTGATGTCGGCGGGCATCGGCCCGTGAACCGGGCGGCCGATGCGCTCGCGATAAAGACGGGCGAGCACCATGCCAAGATCGCTGTAGCCGAGATATGTTTTCGTCTGTGCGGCCTCGTTGAGCCCGGCGTAAACCCCGTCGGCGAGCCGGCATGAGCCGTAGCCGCCGCGCGCGAACCAGACCGCGTCGAAGGCGGGATCATTCGCCGCGTCGAGAAAGGCGGCGCCGCGTTCGGCGTCGGGCCCGGCGAAATGGCCGTCGGAAAGGAAGCACTGAGGGTGGAAGACGATCTCCGGCGCGGTATCGCCGTAGCGCGCAGCGGCGAACGCCAGAACCCTGTCAGCCGTCTCGCGCTTCAGGCCGCAGGCGGGGGCGACGACGATAATTCTCAGGCGAGGGCTCATTAGCGACACGAAATCGCCCGTTTGGGGGCGCTCACTTGTTCTCAACCGAACCCCTGTATAGCGAGCTGGTGATGAATGAAACGAAAAGCTATTTCCTCGTCGGCGTCGGCGGCAGCGGGATGCTGCCTCTGGCGCTGATCCTCCGCGCGGCCGGGCATCGGGTCGAGGGGTCGGATCGGGCGCTCGATCAGGGACGCACCGCGCCGAAATTCGAGTACCTGCGCGCGCAGGGGATCGCGCTTCACCCGCAGGACGGCTCCGGCGTCGTCAGCGCCGAGCAACTTGTCGTCGCCTCGGCGGCGGTCGAGGAGACGGTGCCGGACATGGTCTCGGCGAAGCGAGTGGGCGCCAAGAAAGTCTCGCGCGCGGAGCTTCTCGCCGAGCTTTTCAATGCGGCGCCCTTGGGCGTCGGCGTCGCCGGCACCAGCGGCAAGTCGACGACGACGGGGATGATCGGCTGGATCCTGCATCGCGCCGGAAAAGACCCCACGGTGATGAACGGCGCCGTGATGAGGAATTTCGTCTCGCCCGACGCCTTGTTCGCCAGTTCTCTGGTGGGCGAAGGCGACGCCTTCGTTTCCGAGATCGACGAAAGCGACGGCTCGATCGCGATGTTCCATCCGCGCGTCGCCGTACTCAACAACATCTCGCTCGACCACAAGACCATGGACGAACTGCGGCGGCTCTTCGGCGATTTCGTCGCCAGGGCCGAAACGGCGGTGCTTAATCTCGACAATGACGAAACCGCGCGCATCGCCGCGCAAACAGAGGGCGCGATCGCCTACAGCCTCGCCGATGAAACGGCGCGTCTCAAGGCGAGCGGCGTTCGCCCTGAACGTTACGGCGTCTCGTTCGAGGTCCGCGACCGCGAAACCGGCGCGTCGGCGCGGGTCGATCTGAAAATGCCGGGCCGGCACAATGTTTCGAACGCGCTTGCAGCCATCGGCGCGAGCCTCGCCTGCGGCGTGTCTCTTGCGGACGCGGTGGCGGCGCTCGGCGATTTCGCCGGCGTGAAGCGACGCATGGAAGTCGTCGGAGAAGCGGGCGGCGTGACCGTCATCGACGATTTCGGGCATAACCCGGACAAGATCGCCGCAACGCTTCGCACGCTGCACGAGTTTCCCGGGCGCCTGCTGGTGATGTTCCAGCCTCACGGCTACGGGCCGCTCAACAAGATGAAGACCGAGTTCATAGACTGTTTCATCAACCATCTCGGCAAGGACGATATTCTCGTCATGCCGGAGCCGGTTTATTTCGGCGGCACGGTCGACCGTTCGACGTCGAGCGCCGACATCGCCGAAGGCGTGGCGGCGGGAGGAAAGACCGCGAAAGCGCTGGAGGACAGGGCGGCGTGCGGCGCGTTCCTGCTCGCCGAGGCGCGCGCCGGCGACCGGATCATCGTGATGGGCGCCCGCGACGACACGCTTTCAACCTTCGCGGCCGGGCTTCTCGAAAGGTTTTCTTAACGCGTCTGGCGCGGCTTCGACAAGTTGAAGCAATCTGTTTGCGGAGTCTCAAGCATTCGGGGACATTAATGAGATGTCCCCGGGTGAGCCCGCAAGTTGACGGGGGAGGACGCCTTGGTTTCGTTTTTTGACGTCTATTCGCTGTCGCTGCTGGCGATCTCGCTGGCGGTGTTTTTCGTGCGGTATGTCCGGCAGGACCCACCGATCATGCCGTATCTTGTGATCGCGTGCGTCTGCGCCGTCGGAAACTGGCTCGGCGAAAATGGCGGCGACTGGGCGGCGATCGCGCTTCTGACCGCTGCGTCGTTCCTGTTTCTCTCGCTGCTGTTCCGGCCGTCTCGCGCCCAGTGGCGCGAGGCAGACGCCCGCGCGAAGCGCGAAAAAACGGCGGGCGGCGCGCATCCCGCAGCGCGCTAGGCCGCCCGGTTAACGGATTCTCAGCCTTACCAAGCCAACAATTCCGGCGCGCGGCGCAGCCTTGTCGGCGGCGCTCACAAAGGATGTCGATGGCCGGAGAACCGCAAAGAAGCGACGGGGTTACCGCCCGCATGGCGATGGCGGGCCGGCGCTTTCACGCCTGGTGGGAGGGCTACGCTTTCGACGAGGCGCTCGAACGCGAGGATGTCGCGTTGCGCCTTGGCGCCGTAACCGCCGGGCCGTCGGTCGAAGCCGAAATCGCCGAATGGATCTGGGGCGTGGGGCGCCATGAACCGGGAGATCCCGCCTTCACCATGCGTCTTGCGCGCACGCTGGGGCTCGCGACCAAGGCGCGTGTGACGGTGCTTGGTGCCGGCGGCGGCGCGGTCATGCGCGACCTGAGGTCCGGTACGAAATGGAAAGTGTCGGGTCTTGGCCGCGCGGCGCACCGTGTGGCGGGGCTCGATCTGCGCTCTTATGACGAGGCGATGGCGCGCCTCAACAAAGGGTTTGCGGATGGCGCGCTCTGCTTCTTCGAACTGCATCGCGACGCCGATCCCGCCGCCTTCGGCCGGTTCGCCAGCGAGCTGGTGAAGCCCGGCGCGCCGGCCACATTCATCGATTTCGCCGTCGCCCGCAAAGGCGTCCGGCTGAAGAGCTGCTTCGCCGGTCCTTGGCCCGGCGCGCCCCGCGTCGCCGGCGATTATGTCCGGGCGCTGAAAGATGCGGGCTTTACGGTCGCCGACACCGCCGATGAAACCCGCGCTTTCCTTCCTCTGATCGCGCGCGGCTGGGCGCACTGGAAGCGCGCTTACGACGCCGCGACGCGCACCGCAAGCGCGCGCCTTCGCGCCGAACGGCTTCGCGCCTTGAGCGATTACGCGCAATTATGGGCGGAGCGGTATGACGCGCTGCGCTCGGGCCAGTTGCAGGCGCTGCGCATCCAGGCGCGCAAGATGGCCGGATAGGCTGGCTGCGTTCTCAGCGGCGGTAGCGGAACCAGTCGTCGACGCGTGCGAAAATGATGTATAGCACTGCAATGATGATCAGGATCTGAAGCGCGAACTGGATCTGCGCGTCGGCGGCGTGCTTTTCGTGCTTGGAAGGCCGTTCTTCTCCCAATTGCACCGTCTCGAACGACTGGCCGACGCCGTCGGTGATCCTGACGTTCTCGCCGTCATCGACCGCTCCCGGCGCATCGCTCGTTCCACGATCATCGGCGCCCGTCGTCGCTTCGCCGTCATTCGCGTCTGTCGCGCCGCCGTCGGTATCGCCGCCGCTTGCAGGGGCGTCCGCGGGCTGGCCGCCATCATCCGTTGACGGAGCGCCCGCATCGGTTCCGCCGCCGCTGTCTGTCGCGAAGCCGCCGGATTCCGTCAGGCCGGTTCCGGATTCGATGTTGGTCTCAAGCTGGTCGAGATCGTTCGCGCTGTCGCGGCCCATGTTCGAGGCGGCGACTCCGGCGCCGCCGGCGACTGTCGCTCCCTGTACGGAGCGGCTCTCGGCGAGATTGGGCCGGCGCGGCGCGTCTTCGATCGGGGTGATGCGGCTGTTCTCGGAAAGATTGTCGTTGCTGGTGTTGACCGGCGGCTCGACCGGCTCGAGAAACAGCGCGCGTTCGGCGGCGCGCCGGCGCGTCAGGCCTGTCACGGCGCGCAGCACCCCTCCGACGGTCGCCTTGTTCCACCAGGTGAGGGCTTCCGCCGCGCCGACGCGGTCCTTGGCGTTCAGCCGCCGCCGCGCGGTCGAGCCTTTGAAGGCTTCGATGCCGACATTGTAGACGAATGAGACCAGCGCATCGAATTCGTTCTGGTTGAGCGAGACGCTGACCAGTCTGGCGACCGCCTCTTCGCGGGGCTTGAGGTCGCGCTTTAACAGCTCTTCGGCTTCCCGCTCGGAGATTTTCATGCCCGGCTGGACGTCCGGCCCCGTATGCCCGTAGCCGATCGTCCAGATGCCGGCGATGTCCTGATAGGCTTCGAGTTCCAGACCCTCGAAGCGCTTCAAAAGCGCGACGCCGCTATTCGATACCCTCATGACCCACCGTTCCCCTGCTCAGGCGGAGCTTACCGTCAAAACCGTGGCGAGTGTAGGGCGGCGGCGTGACTTCCTTCCGCGCGCGCCTATCTGTGATAGCCTCGAAAAATAACTGTCGTAAAAACCGAGGGGTCCATGGGTAAGTCATTGAATTTAGCGGCCGCGCTGGCCGTTTGCGCCAGCCTGTCCGCATCCGGCGCCTCGGCGCAGACCGCCAACAGCTTCGCGCCCGCCGACACAATCATGCAGACCGTCAGCGCCAGCGAAGTGGCCGCGATGATGGCCCAGATCGGGGTCAAAACGCAGCTCGTTAGCGTAGACAGCCTTGCCGAGCCCATTCTCCTTGCGGAGACCCAAAGCGGCGCGCGCTTCCTGTTTTACTTTTTCGGATGCGCCGTTCCCGCCCAGTCGGCGGAGTGCGCCAGCACCGTGGTTTCGACGGGCCTTCCGATGCCGGGGGTTCCGTTTGACGCCCTTAACGATTTCAACGGAGAGGCGAATGTCACCGTGGCTGTAAGCGTTCCGGGCGAGCAGCTTATTATGTTCGGGCGGAACATTCTCATCGCAGGCGGGCACTCGAAAGATCTGTTTCAAGCGACAGTTTACCTGTTCCTGACGGATGTGTCCTCCTTCGCTCAGAAGAACGCCGGCGTTACGTCTGTCGCCTTCGCGAAGAAACGCGTGGAAGGCTCGAAAATCAGCGGACGGATTGAAGCGGCGCCGGAGATCCGCCCGTTCGGCGTGAGCGATCTGTCGCCGATCGTCGCGGCGGCGATCGAGAATACGGGCGAGGTCAGTTTTTCCGTGCAAGACCCGAGACGGCCCTAGGCCTTTTCGTTGATCGCCAGCGGCGCGGCCGTAGGCGCGTCGCCCGCTGTTTGCGGACGGTTGTAAGCGGGACTGCGTCCTGTTGCGCCCGCCTCTGCGGCGACCGCCCTGAGCACGCCTTCCGCCGCCTGACGCGCGCCGTCGAGCAACGCGCGTTGTTCGCTGGCGCGGGTTTCAAAGTCGAGCGTGATCGTTCTGAGGCGCCGCATCAGATCGTCGCCGGCGCCCGCGACGAGACCGCGGTCGGCGGCGATGGCGCGGATCGACTGGGCGTAAGCGGCCGCGAGCCGCGCCTTGTCGGCCTGCAAGGGCGCAAGCTCGCCGGGCCGGCGGGCGGTGAGCGCCGTATTCTCCTTGACGAAAATCGCCGTCAACTCTTCGGTCATGGCGATAAGGGTTTCGACGCGAATGGAAGGATCGATCTGGGCGGCGGGCATAAGCTTGTCCTTACAGGGATGAAAGTTGCGAAGCGCCGGTTTGCAGCTCGATCAGTGCGGCCTTGACCTGATCGGCGATGCCGAAGCCGCCGCGCGAAACGATCGACCTGGCGTATTCCTCCTGGAGAAGTCCCGAGAACGCTTTCTCGCCAGGTCCGCCGCCGGCGAGGCCCGGCGTTTCGACGGAGGAGAAGATCGGCGCAAGCAACTGCGCGATCACCAGCGCTTCGAAGTCCTGCGCCGCACGGTCGATGCGCGCCGTTGCGGCGGGGGAGATCGCAGCGGAGGCGGCGGCGACATCCATCACATCACCTCGATATCGGCCTGCAGCGCGCCGGCCGCCTTGACCGCTTGCAGGATGGCGATCATGTCGTGCGGGCTGACGCCGAGCGCGTTGAGCCCGTCGACCAGCTCGGAAAGGCGAACCCCGCCGGAGACGATGCGAAGCTGACCCGCTTCCTCGCTGGCGCTGACATCGGTGCGCGGCAGCACGACCGTCTGGCCTCGTTCTGAGAAAGGCGCAGGCTGGCTCGCCTGCGGCGTTTCGCTGACGGAAATCGTGAGCGACCCTTGCGCGATGGCGACAGTTGAGACGCGCACATCGTCGCCCATGACGATGACGCCCGAAGCTTCGTCGATGACGACGCGGGCGGCGTGATCCGGATCGACGCGCAGGCCTTCGATATCGGCGACGAGGGCGACCATGTCGCCTGAAAAGCCCGCCGGCTTGCTCATCCGCACCGTGCCCGGATCGACGACGACCGCGGCGCCGGCGCCGAGGCGACCGTTGATCGCCGTCATGATGCGCCTTGCGGTGGTGAAATCGGGGTTGCGCAGGGCGAGGCGGACTGTCGTCTGCGCGGCGATGTCGTAAAAAATCTCGCGCTCGACCACGGCGCCGTTGGCGATGCGCCCGTTTGTCGGAACCCCGCGCGTCACCGACGCGGCCTGGCCGCGCGCCGAGAAACCGCTGACCGCGACGGAACCCTGCGCAATGGCGTAAACCTCGCCGTCAGCGCCCTGCAATGGCGTCACGAGCAGAACGCCGCCCCGGAGGCTCTCGGCGTCGCCAAGCGCGCTCACCGATACGTCGATGCGCGAGCCCTGCGTCGAAAAGGCGGGAAGCTGCGCCGTCACCATGACGGCCGCGATGTTATCGGTGTCCAGCGTCTCGGAGCGAATGTTGACGCCCATGCGCTCCAGCATCGAGACGATGCTCTCGCGGGTGAACGGCGTGTTGCGGATGCGGTCGCCCGTGCCGTCGAGACCGACCACCAGCCCGTAGCCGATCAGCATGTTGTCGCGCACGCCTTCGACGTCGGCGAGGTCCTTGATGCGCGACGCCGCGCCCGCGGCAGGCGCCAGCGCATGCAAGAACAGCAGAATGGCGAGGAGAGACCGGAACGTGACGAGCACAAAGACCGTTTGGGTTGAATGACGCCTCAATCGGGAAAGCCAAAGCCGTGCCACCGACGGGGCCACGAAAAGCAGGAGTAATTGCCGTGATATATCAGCGCTTTATAAGCATGTCTTAAGTGCATGCCTGGCGTTTCTCATCGCTTGCGCGGCGCGCGCCGGCAAAAGCTGCCGGGTCGCATCTGCCGCCGTTAACGCAACCTTTATGGCGTCCGCGCAGTCTCCGGCGCATGGGAGCTTCGTCATGATCCGGGTTTCAGGCGTAGGGACAGCCGTCGCGCCGGCCGGGCCGCGCAAGACTTCGCGCGCCGGCGCGGGCTTTCGCGTCGAGACGAGTTCGGCGCCAGGCGCTTCAGCCGAGGCTTCGCCCGCTGCGCCAGTCGAAACCCTCGGAGCGCTCATCGCGATCCAGAGCGACGGATCAGGCTCTGGCGGATCTCGCGCGAAAGCCGTTGCGGCGGCGACGTTGACATTGGACCTTCTGGATCGCCTTCATCTCGGCTTCATCGATGGCGCCGTCTCGCGGGACGATCTTGAAGCTCTCGCGCGTGCAGCAACGGCGCGCGCTGACGGCGTCTCAAGCGACGCGGGGCTGGCGGCTCTGCATGAGGAGATTGCGCTGCGGGCGCGCGTTGAACTCGCGAAATTAGGACGCTGAGCGAAGGCCGGTCGCCTGCCGGGGGAGCATGGAGCGCGCGGTTCTGCAAGGCCCAAAGCAACTAATTGTTTCTTATTGAAATTTCGTGACAAACAGGGCCGGAGAGAGACCCAAAGTTTGCTTGAGCAGCTAGGAGGGCGCCGCTATACAGGCCCCGCTATCGCGCCCCAAGACGCGAGGCGGGTCATGGCAGGGAGCGTAGAGTGATGGGAGTGAAGAAGATGTCGGTGAGCGAGATCGAAGAATATCGTCCGACTGAGGACGAACCCTTCATGAACGACCGCCAGAAAGAATATTTCAGGCGCAAGCTGCTTGAGTGGAAACAGGACATCCTCCGGGAAAGCAAGTACACGCTCGAACAGCTTCAGGAAGACAATCACAATTTGCCCGATCTGACCGATCGCGCATCGAGCGAAACTGAAAAAGCGCTTGAGCTTCGCACGCGGGACCGCCAGCGCAAACTGATCGCCAAAATCGACTCTGCCCTGCGCCGCATTGAAACCGGGGAATACGGTTACTGCGAGGAAACCGGCGAACCGATCGGCTTGAGACGCCTTGAGGCGCGGCCTATCGCGACCTTATCGCTGGAAGCGCAGGAGCGGCACGAGCGCTCCGAAAAAGTTCACCGAGACGATTAATCCGAGCCAACGGCGTCAAGCATAGCCTTGGTTACGGATTGCCGGATAGCGAAGTAGTCCGCCCACGGGTCGCTTTTAAGTTTGGCGATTCGCTTGTCGATATTTTCAAGCGTGTATTGATCGGCGGCCTCGACCGCCTTTAGCTCCTTCCAACTTACCGGCGTCGCCACAGGAGCGCCCTTTCGGGCGCGGGTGGAGTAGGGCGCGACGGCGGTGGCGCCGCGTTCATTTCGCAGCCAGTCGACAAAGATCTTGTTCTTTCGCTTCGCTTTCGATGCGGTCGCCACATACCTGTCCGGCGCCGACTTTTCGAGGGCGCGCGCCACGCCCCGGCAAAATGTCTTGATGTCGCTCCACTCCCGCCTTCGCTCAACCGGCGCGATGACATGGACGCCCTTGCCGCCGGTCAGAAGCGCGAAGCTTTGCAAGCCTGCAGCCTGTAAAAGGTCGCGGACTTCAAAAGCGGCGTCGCGCACGTCGGCGAAGCTTCGTCCTTCGTCGGGATCGAGATCGAAGATGAGGCGCTCGGGGCTTTCGATCTTGTTGGTGCGCGCGCCCCACAGATGCAGTTCCAGCGCGCCGATCTGCGCGGCGGCTACAAGCCCTTTCGCGTCATTGATGACAAGGTAAGGTTCGTCCTTGCCTTCCTTGCTTCGGATCGAAACAGCGCCGATTTCTTTCGGAGCGGATTTGTTGTGGTGTTTCTGGAAGAAGCATTCCCCGCCAGCGCCTTCCGGACACCGCACAAGACTGAGCGGCCGGCCGCTGAGATACGGCAATATGCGCGGCGCTTGGCGCATGAAATATTCTGCGAGCGCGCGTTTCGTCACGCCTTGTTCTTCGTAAAGCACTCTGTCCGGATGAGTGATCGTTATTCCGTCTACGGCAGCTTTTTGGGAGGCGTCGGAAGCAGCAGCCATTTTCACCTCGCTCGCCTGCTTGTCGAAGCGCAGGCCTAGAAAACTGGGATGGCGCAACCTCTCGCTGGAGGTCTTTTCGCTATAGGCGATTTCGGCGATCAGCTTGGGCGTAAGCCAAACGGCGCTTCTGCGCGCTTCGCCCGGCGTTTCGGCCAAAGGGCTGCTCTTGCGGACCAGCGGTTTCATGTGATCGGCCAGTTCAGCCAACATCGCCTCGTCGAATCCGGTCCCCACGCGTCCCCGGTAATGAAGCTCCGTTCCTTCATACTCGCCGAGAAGAAGCGAGGAGAAGGGCCGCCCCCGCTTGTCCGACTTCCGGTATCCGACAATGACGAATTCGTCTCGGCCCACGCATTTCGATTTGATCCATGTCCGGCTGCGGCCCGAGCGATAGGGCGCATCTCCTTTTTTCGAAACGAGGCCCTCGAGATTCATCGCGCAGGCCCTGGCGATGACATCGGCGCCGTCGCCTTCGATATGATCGCTATAACGCAGCGGATCGCCGGCGGAAGCGATGAGGGACTTGAGGCGCTTCTTCCGTTCGATCAGCGGCAAGGGTTTTAGATTCTCCCCGTCGAGATTCAAAAGGTCGAATGCGTAGAAGAGCAAGGCGACGCTGTCCGCGCCGGCGTTCTGCATGGCGCGGAAGTCGCTCCGGCCATTCTTGTCGACGGCCACTAATTCTCCGTCGATAGCGCAACTGTCGACCGAAAGATTAGAAACAGCGTCCGCAATCGCTGGATAACGGCTGGTCCAGTTTTTTTCGTTACGCGTTATAAGACGCGCCTCGCCGTTCTTCAGCAGCGCCTGGATGCGGTATCCGTCGTACTTCAGCTCATGCAGCCATTCAGCGCCGTCGGGCGGCGCCTCGCGGAGCGTTGCAAGTTGCGGCGGCGTGAAGGCGAGCGCGCTTTTTTTCCCCGTTCCGCCACCGCGTTTCTTTCGAGACGAGAGACGCGCCGTTTTGGAGCGCGCAACGCCTGACTTTTCTATCGCCTTCAGTTTGCGTCGCGATTTCACGCTTGTCGCCCATTTCTCGGCCGGTTCGATTTGAGTGTTCGCTTCTTCATCCCTCTCCTTGACGAGAAGCCAGTTTTCTCTCTTCTCGCGTTTTTTAGGTTTCATGCGAATTAGGGCGAAACCGCCTTTGAGACGTTTCCCGTCGAGCTCGAATTTGAGCGCCCCGTCTTTCAATCCCTTGCGCGGATCGCCTTTCGGTTTCCAGCTTCCCCGATCCCAGAGAAGCACTGTCCCTGCGCCGTACCCCTTGGGAATGACCCCCTCGAACGCGCCATATTCAACCGGATGATCCTCCGTGCGAACCGCCAACCTCTTCTGCGCCGGATCTAGGCTCGGCCCTTTGGTGACGGCCCAGCTTTTGAGAACGCCGTCGAGTTCGAGACGAAAATCGTAGTGCAGCCGCCTCGCGTCATGCTTTTGCACGAGGAAGAGATCCCCCCGCTTGCTTGAAACGCCGCCCTTCGGCTCAGGCGTTTGCTCAAAGTCGCGCATCTCCTGATATCGCGCGAGGGCGCTCCGCTTTCGAGCCATTCTTTTTGCTCCTCAGGCGCGCTTGGCGGCTTTTTTCTTCCTGGCGCTCGCAGTCTTCTTTGTTCGTTTCGTCGTCTTCGTCCGTTTGCTTCGCGTCTTGTTCTTGGCGACGCTTTTTTTAAGCGCCTCCATCAGGTCGATGACATTGTCCGGACGCGCGAGCTCTTCGTCGCTCGCCGTCGAAACGCGTCCTTTTTTCTGCTTCTCGGCGATGAGGTCTTTCAAGGCCGAGGCGTATTGCGATTTGAACGCGTCCGGCTTGAACGGCGCGCTTTTGCGTTCGATGAGCTCTTCAGCGAGCGAAAGCATTTCCTTGTCGACCTTGATTTTGGGCAGATCGTCGAAGATTCTGTCGCTCTCTTTCACCTCATTGGCGTACCTCAGGGTTTCAAGAAGAAGCCCGTTCCCGCACGCCTTGACTGCTACAAGATGATCGCGGCCGCGAGACGCCATCTGTCCAAGGCCGACTTTCTCCGCTTTTCTGAGGGCGTCGCGAATGACGGCGAAGCCTTCCGCAGCCACCTCGTCGTCATTTGGAATGACATAGTAGGGTTTCTCGAAATATCGCGGGTCGATTTCGCAATGATCGACAAACTGAACGAGATCGATTGTCGACTTGCTCTCAAGCTTTATGGCATCGAGCTCGTCGGGCTCCAGCAGCACATATTCGTCTTTGCCTGTCTGAAAGCCTTTGATGATGTCGTCCTGTTCGACCGCGCCTTCGCCGGGCGCGACCTTCTGGTAGCGAATGCGCTTCCCGCTTTCGCGGTCAATCTGATGAAGGGGAAGCTTTGAAGCGCTCGAAACCGCCGAGTAGAGTTCTATTCCTATCGAGACGAGGGATAGACGCAAATGGCCTTTCCAGTAGGCGCGTGCGGGCATAAGCCGCCTCCATGGGCTGCATACGCCCCAACACGCCTCCGGCGCTCAGGTTCCCGCGCCAGGAAACAGGCGCCTCAGAATGGGAACAGGATGTCGTAAATCTGCTGGCCGTAACGCGGTTGCTGCACGTCGGTGATCTGGCCGCGCCCGCCATACGAAATGCGCGCCTCGGCGATCTGGTCGTGGTTGATGCGGTTCGAATTGGCGATGTCCTCAGGCCGGATGACGCCCGTCACCGTAAGCTCTCTCACTTCGTAATTGACGCGGACTTCCTGCTTGCCGGCGATGACGAGATTGCCGTTGGGCAGCACGTCGGTGACGATCGCCGCGACGGTCAGTTCGACATTCTCTCGCCGGTCGACGCTGCCTTCGCCGCGCGACGTGGAGCCCGAAGAGAGGTCGACCAATTGCGAAGCATTGGCGCCGTCCGGAAGAATATCGACGAGGAGCTGCTCGAAACCGCCGAACGCCGGCAGCTCCGCAGACTCGCCGTTTGCGCGGCTGCGCTCCGTCGAATTGTTGAGGCGCGCGCGATCGTCGATGTCGATGACGACGGTGACGATGTCGCCGCGTTGTCTCGCGCGCTGATCCTTGAAGAAAGAACGCGCGCCGGCGCGCCAGAGAGAATTGGGTTGCGTGCGCTGATCGTAGACATCGGGCATCGGCATCGACAGCGCGCGGGCGCCGTAGAGAGAGGCGGGGTTTTCCGTGGCGGAGAGGGCAGGCGCCTCGCCGATATTCTTGAGGCGCTTGGCCGTCGAACAGCCGGCGCCGACAATGACGACCATCGTCATCAGGATGAGCCGGCAAATGCGGAAATCGGTCTTCATCAGTAAAGCTCCGGGCTCGGCGCGTGACGGGCGGAAATCGCTGAAACAAGATTGGGACCGGCGACGACCGCCTTGACGACGCGCTCGCTTTTCACATTGCGCACGTCGATAACGTCGCCGTCGGCGCCATCGCGCAACGCGACGCCCGAATGGGTCAACCGCAGGCCGGCTGCCTCGAAAGCGATGGTCACGAGTTTCCCCTTTTGCACCAGCATCGGCGCGTCCACATCATGGATGCGGATCGGCGATCCCGCTGCGAGGGCGCGGCGCGCTTCCATACCGATGAGACCGTCAGCGCTGAGGATAATGCCGGAAGGACGCGCCTCGGACGTTTCGATCCATTCTATGTCCGCTTCCTGGATGAGAGCGCCGCGGGCGACAGGCTGCGCAAGCACCGGAAGGCTGACGCGCGCGCGGGCGAAGCCGGCGATGGAAATCGTCTCAGTCGCGCCGCTGGCGCGGATCAGGAACCGCCCCGTACCGGGGTTGAGGCTGACGCTGTCAAAAACCGGCTTGCCGCCTTTTGCGACCAGAAACGCCGCCTGCGGATCGGCGAGAGAGATTTCAGCGTCCGCAGCCGCGCCTTTGCCGGCGAGCGCCGCCTCGATATCGGGCAGAATGTCCGCGACGCGCAGCGAGACGAGCGGCGCGACGGTTTCCTCAGCTCCGGCCCGCATCGGCGAGAGCACGGTCAGGAGGAACCACATCAGCAACGTGGCGTAGGCGAGGAAGCCGGGAGCCTTGGCGAGTTTCATGGTCTGCCTATCGCATTCTTATCGGTTAGCGGCGCATGTTGGCGTTGGTGGCGAGCATTTCGTCGGAGGTCTCGATCACGCGCGCATTCATTTCGTAAGCGCGCTGCGCGGCGATCAGCGTGGTGATCTCCTGCACAGGATCGACGTTCGACGTTTCGATAAACCCTTGCAGGATTTTGCCGAAACCGGGCTCGCCGGGGTTGCCGATCACCGGATCGCCGGAGGCGGCGGTCTCCAGCAGGAGGTTGCCGCCGATCGCTTCAAGCCCGGACTCGTTGAAGAATGTCGCAAGTTCGAGCTGGCCAAGCTGGCGCAGCTCCTGCTCGCCGGCGATGCGCGCTTCGATGACGCCGTCCTCCGAAATCGAGATGTCGACGGCGTCTTCCGGCGCGGAAATCCCCGGCGCGATCTCGTACCCGTCCTGATTGACGATGCGCCCGTCGGCGGAAATCGAGAAATTGCCGGCGCGGGTATAGGCTTCCGTTCCGTCCGGCAACAACACCTGAAAGAGACCGCGGCCTGAAATGGCGAGATCGAGATCGTTGCCGGTGGAGGTGACGTTGCCCTGCTCGGCGATGCGGTAGACGGAGCCGGTTTTCACGCCCGCGCCGATCTGCACGCCGTTCGGCACCACGGTTCCGGTCGCGGAGGAAATCGCGCCCGCCCGCTCCAGCGTCTGGTAGAGCAGGTCCTGAAACTCCGCGCGCTGACGCTTGTAACCGATCGTGTTTAGGTTCGCGATGTTGTTGGAGATGACTTCGACATTGCGCTGTTGCGCCAGCATGCCGGTCGCTGCGATCGAAAGGGACTTCATTCCATGCTCCGTTAACGCGCTTAGGCGGCGTCGCTTAAGGTTCGGACAGTCTCGCGGGAAAGCTCGCTCGATGTTTCGATGAGTTGCGCCGCCTGTTCATAGGCGCGCATGATCTCGATCATGTCGGTGATCGCCGAAATCGAGACGACATTAGACGTTTCGACAAACCCCTGGCGGATGCGCGGCGATTGCACGCTGTCCGGTTCGGCGGCCGTTTCAAAAAGATTGTCGCCGCGCTTTTCTAGCGCCTGAAGCTCGGCGAACCGGAAAACGCCGAGCGTCGCGATCGTTGTCCCTTGCTGCTGCAAGGCGCCGTCGTTGGACAAAAGCAGCGGGCCGGCTTCGGGATCGATCAGGATCGGCGCGCCGCCGCCGTCGAGCACGCGCGCGCCGGAGCGGGTCACCAATTCGCCAGCATCGTTCGTGCTGAAACGGCCGTCGCGCGTGTAACGCAGGCCCGCATCGGTCTCGACGCCGAAAAATCCTTCGCCTTCGATCGCGAAATCGAGGTCGTTATAGGTCGCATCGAAACCGCCCGTCGAAAAATCCGTATAACTGTCGGGGTCGTAAACCAGAGAAACGAGCGGATCGCCGGACGCTGCGCCGGGCAGGCGCGCAAGATATTCGCGAAACTCGACGCGCTCGGCCTTGAAGCCTGCGGTCGTCTGGTTCGCGATATTGTTCGCCGTCGTCTCCAGCGCCCGTGCAAGCACGATCTGGCGGGCGAGACCGGCGGTGACGGCATTCTCCACGTGGCGATCCTCAGGATTGACGGCGGGCGCAATAAGTCGCCAGACCGGGCGCAAGCCCTGTGCCATGGAAAAATATAGCAATATCAAATGCTTATGTGTGCGTCGGGGAGCGAGACGGAAAATTCTGCCGGGCAGAAACCGCCGCCGAAACAGAGTCTTAACCGTGTTTGCGCTCAATGGGGCGAGAGGTTTGATCATGCCAGATCGGGGTTCATGTCGATGACGTCTGCGATCGATGCGCCTGTGCGCCGGCGCGCGCGCACGCCGGGCAAGCATATCGTCGCCTTCGTGGCCGGCGCGGTCCTCGTCGTGGGCGGCGCGGCAAGCATCCTCAAATCGGCCGACTATGCGGCGCCGGCGTCTCGCCGGGCCGCCGATCCGCTGGACCCGGTGCGCGTCGGCCGCGTCACTTATGTGCCGCTCGAAGAGTTTCTTGTCGATCTCTCCCCGGATTATTCGGGGCATGTAAGCTATGCGAAGCTCGCGGCTTCGATTTCCCTGTCGGGGCCTGCGGCGGCGCGGGCGGCCGAACGCATTGAAGTCTTGCGGCCCGAGATCAATGAACGCCTCACCTTCCTCCTGCGCAATCTTCGGCCTGAAGACTTCGAGGGCGCGGAAGGCATGGCGCGCGTAAAGGCGGAGATGCTTCGCCGCGTCGATCTCGTCATTGCGCCGGAGCGCGCAGACGACGTCGTCATCAGCAACCTCGTCATACAGTAGGCGTTCGATGTCGGATCCCATTCAGCCAGAGCCAAGTTCCGACGATGTCGAGTGGAGCGACCGGGACGATGCGGGCGATATGAGCGGCCTTCTCGGGTTCGATCTGAGCGCCGCCGCTGAGGTCGATCGTTCGGGCCTGCGCGCGCTCGTCAACTCCGCGCTCGTATCGCAGCGGCGGCTGCCGATGCTAGACGTCGTTTTCGACCGCACGGCGCGGCTGATGACGACAAGCCTGCGCCAGCTCACGGACGACAATATAGAAGTGACGCTGGACGACATTTCGACAACGCGGTTCGGCGATTATCTGCAGGGTCTGGCTCCGCCCGCCGTCATCGGGGTCGTGCGCGCGGCGCCGCTCAACAATTACTGCCTTATCGCGGCCGACGGCGCGCTGGTTTATTCAATCGTCGATCTCTTGCTGGGAGGCAGGCGCGGCGCCGGTTTCATCGCCGTTGACGACCGCAGCTTCACCGCCATCGAGCTCGGTCTCGCCCAACGGATCCTGTCCCTGCTGGTTGAAGATATCGGCGAAGCCTTTCGGCCCGTCGCCGACGGCGCCTTCACGCTGGAGCGCCTCGAAACGACGCCGCGTTTTGCGGCCATCGCTCAGGACGCCAGCGTCTGCGCGCAGGCGAAATTCCAGGTTCGCATCGAAGATATCGGCGGCCGGGTCTCGGTCCTGTTTCCCCATGCGGCGCTTGAGCCGGTGCGCAAGACATTGCGCCAGGAGTTCATCGGAGAAGCGATCGGCGCGGATGAAACATGGCGCGGGCATTTGTCCGCCGGTCTCTCAACCGCGTCTCTCGATATTTCCGTAGTCCTCGCGGAAAAAATGATGACGCTCGGCGCCTTGAACGCATTGAAACCCGGCGAAACCTTGATTTTCCCCAGCATCGCCGGCGGCGTTGTCGATCTCAGAGCCGGATCCGCCGTGCTTGGCAAGGCGCGCATCGGCCGGTCTGGCGAAGCGATCGCCGTCAAGCTTGAAGGCGCAGTGACGCCTCTGGTGGCGCTGAGCGGAGCGGCCGCATGACGGAGGTTGCGGTCATAGACGCCATCCTCGTCCTCCTGCTTGTGGCGACATCGGCGTATTGCGTCCTGCTTACGCGCCGGCTCAAGGCGCTAAAGGAAGGGCAGGCGTCGTTGCAGGCGGCGCTGGCGACGTTCGATGAAGCCTCGCGCCGCGCGGAGTCAAATCTCGAACGTATGGAAAAAGCCGGCCTCGGCATGGGCCGCGCTCTCGATCCGCTTGTCGCGCGAGGCGACGCGCTTGTCGCGGAGCTTTCCGTCATGCTCAGCTCCGGCGACAGCATCGCGGGCCGCCTGGAAAACGCCGTCGACGAAGTGCGCGCTATCGGCCTGAGGCGCCTGCGCGAGCAGGAGCAGACATGAGCGGCTCCGCCAAACGCCCGCAGCTGATGCCGGTGGTCATTCTGGCGCTGACATTGTTCGCCTTGCTGAAGGCGAACAATGTCCTGATAGGATTTTCGGCGGCGGATGCGGCGCAGCCTGCATCTGCGGATAGAGAGCCAGCCGTCGCAGAAGCGTCGCCGCCGGCGTCGCCCGAGAGCAGCGCCGAAAAGCGCTTGCTGGAGCAGCTTGCCGAGCGCCGCACTTTGCTGGAGGAGCGCGAAACGGCGATAGAAACCCGCGAACAGCTTTTGAAGGCGATGGAGCGCCGGGTCGAGGAGCGCTTTACGGCGCTCGACGCGCGCGAAGCCGAGATAGCGGCGCTTGAAGCGGAGCGCCTCAACCAGCAGAAAGAAGAGTATGCGGCGCTATCGAGCGCGTATGAGCGCATGAAAGCGCGCGATGCGGCGCAGATTTTCAATTCGCTGGACGAGGAGATCCTTGTCCCGGTCGCCGCCGGCATGCGCACGCAGGCGCTGTCCGGCGTTCTCGCCGAAATGGCGCCGGACAGGGCCCGCCGGTTGACGATCCTTCTAGCGGACCATGGCAAGAAAGTTGCGCCACAAGCGGGCTTGCCGATTACAGGTCAGCGATAATGCGCGCGTCGCTTGCAGTCGCCGCTGCGGCCCTTGTATGGGCGCATCCGGGCGCAGCGTCGGAAATTCCTGTTTTTCTCGGGCCTGCCGCTTCTGAACGTCAAGCGGCGGCGGACGATTTCGTGCGCGCTCGCGAAGGAGCGCCACGGCAGGAATTTTCTGTCGAAGAAGAAACAGTTCTGAAGAACGCCGTCACACAGGCGGTCGATCCTGCTGAGGTCAAGGCGGCGGCGCGCGCGCTTGGCGCATTTTACCTGCGTCATGACCTCAACGTGGAAGCCCTCGTTGCGCTGAAGGCTGTCGATCCCGCGCCGGACGATCGAGAGGCCCGCTTTCTGATCGCTTCGGCTGAGTATTCCCTCGGCAGATACGCCGATGCGGCGAAGACGCTTGGCGGCGCGGAAGCCGCGCCGGAAGGGCGCGAGCTTGCGCTCTACGGGATGGCGCTTGCTCGCCTTGGCGCTTATGCAAAAGCAGGCGAAGCGCTCGCCGACGCGAGCGGCCCGCCAGCCCAATCCCTTGCGAGCGAATTCCATCTTATGCGCGCGGCGTCGGCTCTTGCGGCCGGCAAGACAGAGGCGGCTGCGACGGCGCTGAATGCGGCGCAACCGATAGGGGCTGCTTCTCCGCTTCGACGTGAAGCGGCGTTCTATGAGGCGCTCCTTCACTCCGCGCAGAACGGTTCAAGCGGCGCGAAAACATGGCGCGGGCTGGCGAGGGCGAGCGACTCTGTCGGGGCGAGGGCGGCTTTGAAGCTGTTAAAAGATGAGGCCGACGCCGGCGCGATCTCGCGCAGCGAAGCGCTGCAAAGCGCGCGCGCGATTTCGCTGCGTTGGCGTGGAGGCGCGGTTGAACGCGAAGCTTTGTTTCTGATCGGCGCGCTGCTGGGCGACGCGCCGGAAGCGTTTGAAACGTTGCGGCGGCTGGCGGAACAATACGCGCCTGCGGATGTCGCTGAAGCCGCGCGCGAACGATTGACCGGCATGATGGCGCGGCTCGCTCTCGATGAGGGTCCCCTGTCCTCATCCGCAAAAGCGCGGCTGTTTTACGAGATGATCGATTACGCGCCGCCGGGCGCTGAGGGCGACGCGCTGATCCGCACGGTCGCAGGGCGCTTGCAGGCGCTCGACCTTCTTGCGGAAGCAGCCGAGCTGCTTGAGCATCAGGTGTTCACACGGCTGAGAGGCGCCGAAAGGGCGATCGTCGCCGCCGATCTGGCGGAACTCTATCTCGACGATGGAAAGCCGGCCGACGCGCGGCGCGTTATCGCTGCAACGCGCATCGCCGGCCTCGACAAGAACGCGAACCGGCGCCGGCTTCTGCTCGAAGCGGAAGCGCTGGCGGGCGTCGATGACGGCGAGGCGTCGCTTGCGCTGCTCGATGGTTTCGAGGCGCCCGAAGCGACGCAATTGCGCGCTGGTATATACTGGCGCCGGAATGACTGGGGACGCGCCGCCGAAGCATATCGCGCCATCGCAACGCTCGCGCCGGCGCCGCTCAGCGATCAGGGCCGCGACACTGTCTTGCGCGCGGCGACCGCTTATCTTCTCGCGAAAGACGAGGCGGGGCTTTCCGCCTTCAATGCAGAAATTTCGCAGAAAATCGGTGCGGACAGCGCGGCGCAGCTCCTCGATGCGCTGGCGGATCACGCAAAGACTGCGGCAAGCATCAACGCCTATCGCCAGTTATATGCCGAGCCAGGAAGAAGCGGTTAGACCGTGCCGCTTCTGATGGAAGCGATCCCGCTCTAACCCGCGCGGCGCGCTGAAGCGGTATTGAGCGCAGTCTCCTCGACCACCCGGTTCCTGCCGGCGCGTTTCGCCGCGTAAAGACATTCGTCGGCGCGTTCGATCAGCGCTTCGATTGTGTCGCTCGGGTCGAACGCCGCAACGCCCATCGACATGGTCACAAGACCGAGGTCTTCTTCCGTTCGCCGCTTCTTGAGCCGGCGCGATTCTATGGCCCGCCTGATGCGGTCGGCGAGCATCGCGGCGTTGTCGAGCGTCGTTTCTGGAAGGATGATTGCGAACTCTTCTCCTCCATAACGCGCCAGCACGTCCTGCCCCTTCACATTGGCGGTCATGACTTCAGCGACAAGCCTCAACACCTGATCGCCGGTCTGGTGTCCCCATTTGTCGTTAAACAGCTTGAAGTGATCGACGTCGCAGATGACCAGGGCCAGCGGCGAGCCGGTTTCGCGGGACTGCTTGATGTGCCGTTCAATCGCCGCGTCGAACGTCTTCCGGTTTTTCACGCCGGTCAGCGGGTCGATCATCGCCTCCTGCTGGATGTGCTCGACATTGTGTCGAAGCGCGGCGACTTCGTCGGCGGATTCGGCGAGCCGCCGTTCGAGATTGAAGTTTTCTTCCTTGACCGATTTGGTGACGGCGATAACCCTTTCAAGCAGGGCGCTGACATCGGGATGATCTTCCGCTGTCTGATGAAGGCGGGAGGATAGGGAGGTGAGCTCTTCGTTCCTCCCCTGAGCGCTTTCGCCTGTCGCTTCGAGGAGGTCGATGAGTTCATTCACCTCGGTTTCGAATTTTGAAACGATGTCCATCACATCGCGGGAGAGGTCGGCTCGCAGGATATGCAGTTCGTAAAGACCGTTCGCCTGCGCCTGAGAAATCGTTGACGCGGCGCTGAGGCACTTGTGGATGTCCCGAGAGAGAGCGGGGTTGCGCCCTTCGACATGGGCGCACCACGTCTCGAAATTTCGGGGGGTCGCCGCGAGGCCGAGAGCCTTAAGCGCGGCGAGGGCCTTTTCGGCGATGCGATGCGATGCTTCTTCGCTATGCGACATTCAGCGACCCCGGAAAGGCGGGCGGTTGCGCGCCCGTTCCTTCAGGGATTGTAGAAACGGGCTGTAAAGGAATGGCAAACGCACGCATCTCCGGCTTTCCAGCCGGTTACGCCGCAAATTGTCCGGACCGTTTTAACGCAGCAGAAAGGCTGGGGTGTGCTCGCCGAGACCGACGACTTTTTCAGCCGGTTCGTCTCTGCGCCGCGGGTTTCTCTCGCGGCGTTCGCGGTCGGGCCGTTCGCGATCGGGCCGTTCACGATCAGGTCTGGGACGCGCTTCGCTTGCGGGCTCGCGGCGCGGACGAGGCGTTGTTTCTTCCGTCGTCACGGGTTTCGCCTCGCTGTCTGAAGCAGGCGTTGCCGCCGCGCGTTCAGGGCGGGGACGGGCGTCGCGCTCGCTCCGGCGTCCGCGCTCTCGTCCGCCGCGTTGTCCGGCCCGGCCGCGTTCCCCGCGCTCTCTGCCGCCGCTTCTCTCGCGTTCGCGCGGTTCGACATCGACAGTGATCGCCAGTTCTTCAATGGCGTCCGAGCCGATGGTTTTAAGGATCGCATCGTAATGCTTGCCGTCCGGCGGCGTGACCAGCATGAAGGTTGCGCCCGATTTGCCGGCGCGTCCGGTTCTGCCGATACGGTGAACATAGTCTTCGGCGTGGATCGGCACGTCGAAATTGAACACGTGGCTGACGTCGGGAATGTCGAGGCCGCGGGCGGCGACGTCGGAAGCCACGAGAAAGGTCAGTTCGCCGGACCGAAACTTGTCCAGCGTTTCCGTGCGGAACGATTGCGCGAGATCGCCATGGATCGGCCGCGCATTGTAGCCGTGCTTCTGCAACGACTTGGCGACAATATCGACGGTGGTCTTGCGGTTGCAGAAGATGATGCCGTTGCGAACCGCTTCAAGATCGAGAAGCTGCCGGAGCGCGGCGCGCTTCACATTGTCCGCCTTGTTGTCGAGCCGCACGATCTTCTGGGCGATCGTCGTGGCCGTCGACGCCGGGCGCGAGACCTCAACGCGCACCGGGTCATGCAGGAAGGCGTCAGTGATGCGCTGGATCTCCGGCGCCATCGTGGCGGAGAAGAACAGCGTCTGCCGGGTAATCGGCGTCAGTTTGAAGATGCGTTCGATGTCGGGGATGAAGCCCATATCGAGCATGCGGTCGGCTTCGTCGACGACCATCACCTCAATGCCGGTAAGCAAAAGCCGGCCGCGTTCGAAGTGATCGAGCAGGCGGCCGGGCGTGGCGATCAGAACATCGACGCCGCGCGTGAGTTTGGCGTCCTGATCGCCAAAGGACACGCCGCCGATAATAAGCGCCATCGAGAGCTTGTGATACTTGCCGTACTTTTCGAAGTTTTCGGCGACTTGCGCGGCGAGTTCGCGCGTCGGCTCGAGAACCAGCGTGCGCGGCATCCGCGCCCTGGCGCGCCCCTTGGCGAGGCGCTGGATCATCGGCAGCGTGAAGGCGGCGGTTTTGCCGGTGCCGGTCTGGGCGATGCCGAGCACGTCGCGGCCCTTGAGGGCCTCGGGCACGGCGGCTTTCTGGATCGGGGTAGGGGTCTCGTAGCCTGCTTCCGCAATGGCCTTGAGGATCGTCGGCTCGAGGCCGAGTTCTTCAAACGACATGAAGTGCTTTCGTCTTGGGTCCATGAGCCGCGTTCTGCGGCATTTCAGGACAGCGTTAGGGCGGCGTTTGTTTTCTCAACGCCCCGCCTTCCGCCAAAGACAAGCGATGCGTCGTTCCATGAATGCTGCGGGGGTAGGCTGCGTCGTCTTATGTTCTGGCCTGTTCGGACCAGCCGCGCGCGCTGCATCGCAGCATTCGTCCGGGTAGGTAGGAACCTTCGGCTGAAAAGTCAATTCCCGGCATGGCGGGGCGGGAGCTTAACCAAGGAATAGTGACACATAATCCTCGGTGGAGCGGCGAAGGATCGTGGTGTTGGTGAAGAAGATCATCGCGCCGTCCCTGGGTTTCGCCGCCCGGACGCCGGCGAGGCGGCAGCGGTCAAAAACGGCGTCCGCGATTTCGGCATCGAGGTCGAGAAAGCTGATATTCGATGCGTTCGGGCTGCGCCGGACGCGAATTCGGCCCGAGGCCTCAAGGGCGCCGAAAACCTCACTCGCGCGGGCATGGGCGAGGGCCATTTCTGCGGGAAAGGTTTTGAGGGTTTCGAGGGCCGGGAGCGCGGCGGCCCACCCCTGATAGATCAGGCCGCCATAAAGGTGGCGCAAATGGCGCGCCTTTTCGATGACGGCTTTCGGCCCCGCCAGCACAGCCCCGAAGGGCGCGTCGAGATATTTGTAAAGCGAGATGTAAACCGTATCGAACAGCGCAGAATAGGCTTTGACGTTCAAGCTTCCGGGCGCAAGCAACAGGCGCGCGCCGTCCAGATGCAGGCCGATCTTCTTTTCGCGTGCGTAGGCCGAAATTGCGCGCATCGCGTCGATGCCGACAAGCTCGCCGTCTTTCCGCCGCACCGGGCTTTCAATGGAGACGGCGCCCGTTTTAACAGGGTACGGACCATTCTCCGCGGCTTCGACGTCGGCTTTTATTTCATCGAGAGAGATGTCGGCCCTGCCTCGCGCCCGGGCGACAAGATTGACGCCGCCGAGGATTTGCGCGGCGTCCGCTTCATCCCGATACAGATGGCTCTCGTGCTGCACGACCGCGCGCCGGTTCTCGCCGCACAGGACCCGCACGGCGACATTGTTCGCCAGCGTGCCGGTGGAGAAGAAAGCGCAATCCTCCTTGCCAAGAATATCAGCAAACCTCTTCTCGAGAGAGGAGACGGCGCCATTCTTGAGGTAAGAATCGCGCAGTTCCGTTCCGTCGCCGCCTGCCGCAACCCGCGCATACAGCGAGGCTGTTGTCGCGAGGCTGGAGGGCGCTGAATCGCCGATCAGCCACACCGAGCGGTCATCGGCCGGCGGAAAGGCGGGAGGAGAAGTCTCGGCCGACAGGGCGGCGCTTGGCGCCATGGCCGCAGAAGCCAGTCCCATCTGAAGAAGCGCGCGTCGTTGCATTGCGGGTTCCTGCTGATCTTGAGTTTGAATACGGTCCTGACATGAGAACGGCCCGCCTTTGGGGCGGGCCGTTTTTTAAAGTTTGCGGCGCGGCG